>CAVFLH010000190.1:3084-4720 GCA_963622995.1 uncultured Eubacteriales bacterium
GGGCAAAATCATCACTTTTTGCCCCCAGACATCTTTCAAACGCTTACTTGAGGGGGTATTTTAAGTTATTATGAATGGTGCAGAAGCTATGGTCAAATGCCTCGAGGAAGAGGGCGTAACCAGGATCTTCGGATATCCGGGTGTTGCGATCTCCCCGTTTTATGAGGCCTTATATAATGCAGGAACCATCGAGCATGTCCTCGTCCGCCAGGAGCAGGCGGCCGGACACGCCGCAAGCGGCTACGCCCGCATCTCCAGAAAGGCTGCGGTCTGCGTCACATCTTCCGGCCCAGGCGCGACGAACCTGATCACGGCGCTGGCGACAGCTTACGCTGACAGTATTCCGCTTATCGCCATCACCGGGCAGGTCAATTCCAATCTTCTTGGCCGCGACGTGTTCCAGGAAGCCGATATGCGTGGTTCCACCGAATCTTTCGTTAAGTACAGCTACCTTGTAAAGAGCGCCGACGATATTCCGCGTATCTTTAAGGAAGCTTTCTATATCGCCTCCACCGGACGAAAGGGACCGGTCCTCATCGACATTCCCTGCGACGTCCAGATGGAACTCTTAAAGAAGTCCTTCGACTACACATCCGAGGTCAATATCCGCGGATACAAGCCGAACACAAAGGGCAACAACCCGCAGATGCACAAGGTAGTCGCTGCGATCAACAAGGCGAAAAAGCCGTTGATCTGCGCCGGCGGCGGCGTGATCCTCGGAAACGGCGAGGAATGCGTCCGCCAGTTCTGCGAGAAGAACAATATCCCGCTTGTAACAACGATGATGGGAATCGGTGTTATGCCGAAAAACCATCCGCTGTACTTCGGAATGCTTGGAAATAACGGAAAGCCTTACGCGAACCGCGCTGTGGCAAACAGTGACCTTTTAATTATTGCAGGTGCCCGAATCGCTGACCGCGCCGTTCCAAAGCCGGAGAACCTGGAACAGCAGGTAAACATTATCCACATCGATATCGATACCGCTGAGATCGGTAAAAACCTCGGACCGACGATCCCGCTTGTCGGCGATATCAAGAACATCTTCGACCGCCTGCTGCAGGAGAATATCTCCATCGACACCTCAGACTGGATCGAGACACTTCACGAGATCAAAAAGAGCACCGTGGACCACCGTGTCTTCAGCGACAAGCTCGTAAATCCGATGCTTTTAGTCCAGCATCTCTCCGAGAAGATGGATGATGACGCGATCTACGTTGCGGACGTTGGACAGAACCAACTCTGGTCCGCCGACAACTATGTGATGAAGAATGGCCGTTTCCTCACCAGCGGCGGTATGGGAACCATGGGTTACTCCATCCCAGCCGGAGTCGGTGCGAAGATGTGCGCCCCGGACAAACAGGTCGTTGTTGTCTGCGGTGACGGTTCCTTCCAGATGTCAATGTACGAGCTGGGAACCATCGCGGTCAATAAAGTCCCGATGAAGATCCTCATTATGAGAAACCACTATCTCGGTCTCGTCCGCGAACATCAGGAGAAGACTTACGAGCAGCACTATTTCGGTGTCCAGCTCTACGATTATCCGAAATACGAGGAGATCGCCGCTGCCTATGATATGGACTACTTCCACTGTGACAGCAACGAGACTCTCGACGCGGAGCTCGACCGTTTCCTCGCC
>CAVFLH010000191.1:0-4719 GCA_963622995.1 uncultured Eubacteriales bacterium
TCATTGATTTGCCCGGGCACTTGTGCTAGGATATATGACAAATCAGCCTGATTCGGCACTTCACACTGACAGAGAAGAGACAGAGTGAAGCGCGACGCCGGATCGAGAGATAAAAGGCTGGATTCGTGGCCGTCCCCGAAAGGAGAGAGACCATAGAGCAATCAGAGAGGGGAACAAAATTATGAGCAGAGTCTACAACTTTTCCGCAGGTCCGGCCGTGCTGCCGGAAGAAGTCTTAAAAGAAGCAGCAGCTGAGATGCTTGATTACAATGGAACCGGAATGTCCGTCATGGAGATGAGCCACCGCTCAAAAGCGTTCGAGGAAATTATCCAGACAGCGGAGCAGGATATCCGTGATCTCTTAAAGATTCCGGACAACTACAAAGTCCTGTTCTTACAGGGCGGCGCTCACCAGCAGTTCGCTGCAGTACCGTTAAACCTGTTCAAGAACCGTGTCGGCGACTATATTATCACCGGCCAGTGGGCAAAGAAGGCATGGAAGGAAGCAAAGCTTTACGGAACCGCGAATGCCATCGCGTCCAGCGAAGACAAGACATTCAGCTATATTCCGGACTGCTCCGATCTTCCGATCGATGAGAATGCCGACTATGTTTACATCTGCGAGAACAATACGATCTACGGGACAAAATTCCATACACTCCCGAACACAAAGGGAAAAACACTCGTCTCCGATGTGTCCTCCTGTTTCCTCTCTGAACCGATGGATGTATCAAAATACGGTGTGATCTACGGCGGCGTCCAGAAAAATATCGGACCGGCAGGTGTCGTTATCGTAATTATCCGTGAGGATCTGATCCGCGAGGATGTACTTCCGGAGACACCGACGATCATGCGCTACGATGTCCAGGCGAAGGCCGGATCCCTCTTCAACACCCCGCCATGCTACGGAATCTACATCTGCGGCAAGGTCTTCAAATGGCTGAAGAAGCAGGGCGGACTGGAAGCTATGAAAGAGAGAAACGAGAGAAAGGCAAAGATCCTCTACGATTACCTGGACGAGAGCAGGCTCTTCCACGGAACCGTCCGCAAAGAGGACCGCTCCATCATGAATGTGCCGTTTGTAACCGGCGATAAGGACCTTGACGCCCTGTTCGTAAAAGAGGCGGAGGCAGCCGGATTCGTGAACTTAAAAGGTCACCGCACTGTCGGCGGCATGAGAGCCAGCATCTACAACGCAATGCCGGAGGAGGGCGTTGTGAAGCTTGTAGAATTTATGAAGAAATTTGAGGTGGAGCACGCGAACGCGTAACGCTGCCGGATCAGAGGAGAAAAATTATGAGAAATATTTGCTGCTTAAACCAGATCTCCCACTACGGTACAGACCGCCTCACAGGAGACTATAAAATCGTAGATGATATCAAGGATGCGGAGGGAATCTTAGTCCGCAGTGCGTCTCTCCACGAGACAGAATTCCCGGCTGGACTCCAGGCTATCGCCAGAGCCGGAGCCGGAGTCAACAATATCCCGCTTGATGAGTGCGCGAAGAAAGGTATCGTTGTATTCAACACACCGGGCGCGAACAAGAACGGTGTAAAGGAACTTGTGCTTGCAGGCCTGTTCCTGACCTCCAGGGATGTTGTCGGCGGTATCGAGTGGTGCAGAGAACATGCAGGCGAAGAGGACATCAGCAAGAAGATGGAGAAGAGCAAAAAGGCCTTTGCCGGAAACGAGATCAAGGGCAAAAAGCTCGGAGTCATCGGTCTCGGTGCCATCGGCTGTGAGGTGGCGAACGCTGCCGCAGCTCTTGGAATGGAAGTTTACGGATATGACCCGTTTATCTCCGTCAACGCCGCGTGGATGCTGTCCCGCTCCGTAAAACATATCATGGACGTGAACACGATCTATAAAGAGTGTGATTACATCACAGTCCATGTACCGCTTCTCGACTCCACGAAGTACATGATCAATAAGGACGCTTTCGACCAGATGAAGGACGGCGTTGTGATCTTAAACTACGCGAGAGACCTGCTTGTGAACGATGATGATATGGAAGCAGCGTTAAAGAGCGGAAAGGTGAAAAAATATATCACCGACTTCCCGAACGCGAAGACTTCCGCTATGGAAGGCGTTATCGCAACACCGCACCTGGGCGCTTCCACAGAGGAATCCGAGGACAACTGCGCGGTGATGGCTGCGGATGAGCTGAAGGATTATCTGGAGAACGGAAATATCAAGAATTCCGTGAACTATCCGGCATGCGACATGGGAATCTGCCAGGTTGCGGGACGTATCGCCCTGCTCCACGCAAACGTTCCGAACATGATCGGACAGATCACATCCATCCTGGCCGCAGAGGGAATCAACATCGCCAACATGACGAACAAGAGCCGTGACAAGTACGCTTACACGCTTCTGGATCTGGAAGATCCGGCGAAGCCGGAGGCGGTTGCCCATCTGGAGAAGATCGGCGGAATGTATAAGGTACGCGTGATCAAGGGCTAAAAACAGAATAGAAAGTTCAAAAAATATGTTCAGCCATGCGCCGTAAAGGGTGTCATGGCTGAATTTCGTATATAATGGCAGTATGAGGAAGCAGCAATGGGGCGGGCGCATAAAGATAAGCTGGGGAAAATTTCGAAAAGAACTGGTTATACTTGCAAAAGAAGCGAATTCGCTTTATAATTTTATCTCAGAAGATAAAATCAGCGCAGCCCGCCTAAAAACGATGTTGTCAGTGGGCTTTTGAGAGAAAGGAAATATAGTTGTGGGAAAGATTATTTTAACAGGAGACCGCCCGACAGGACGTCTTCATGTAGGACATTATGTAGGATCTCTGAGAAGAAGAGTAGAACTTCAGAATTCCGGCGAGTACAGCGATATCTATATCATGATCGCTGACTCCCAGGCGCTCACAGACAACGCGGATAACCCGGAGAAAGTCCGCCAGAATATTCTGGAGGTTGCCCTCGATTACCTGTCCGCAGGTCTTGATCCGGAAAAATCCACGATCTTTATCCAGTCCATGGTGCCGGAGCTCTATGAGATGACCGCTTACTACATGGACATCGTTACGGTTTCCAGATTACAGAGAAACCCGACCGTAAAGAGCGAGATCCAGATGAGAAACTTCGAGGCCAGCATCCCGGTTGGATTCTTCACCTACCCGATCAGCCAGGCAGCAGATATCACAGCCTTCAAGGCAAATGTGGTTCCGGCCGGTGAGGATCAGATGCCGATGGTGGAGCAGACGAGAGAGATCGTTCACAAGTTCAATACGGTATACAACACAGAGACCCTTGTTATGCCGGATATTCTTCTTCCGACAAACGACGCGTGCCGTCGTCTTCCGGGCATCGATGGAAAGGCAAAGATGAGTAAATCCTTAGGAAACTGCATCTACCTTTCCGATACAGAGGAGGATGTAAAGAAGAAGGTTATGTCCATGTACACGGACCCGAACCACTTAAAGGTGAGCGATCCGGGACAGATAGAGGGAAATACCGTCTTCACATATCTGGACGCATTCTGCAAGGACGAGTACTTCGCAGAGTTCTGGCCGGATTACAAGAACCTCGACGAGGTGAAGGAGCACTACAAACGCGGCGGACTTGGCGATGTAAAGGTCAAGAAGTTCTTAAACCGTGTGCTTGAGGAAGAGCTCCGCCCGATCCGCGAGAGAAGAAAGAGATGGGAGCAGGACATCCCGGCTGTATACGAGATCTTAAAGAGCGGAAGCGAGAAGGCAGAGCGCGTGGCTGCACAGACCTTAAAGGAGATGCGCGCGGCTATGAAGATCAACTACTTCGATGATGCGGCGCTGATCGCGGAGCAGAGTAAGAAGTATAACGGTTAAAAACAGAATAGGTCAGGCTGAGTACCGCATATATTATACCCATGGTGAAACGGGGGTGGCTGTATGCGGGAACTGGTATTGGAATTGATGGGGGAATACGGCAATTTTGCTGTGTTCCTCCTTATTTTAGTTGAAAATCTCTTTCCTCCGATCCCATCGGAGGTGATCCTGACCTTCGGGGGCGTCATGACGGTCTGCACGGAGATGACACCGGGCGGTGTGATCCTGTTTTCCACTGCCGGATCACTGGCGGGGGCTGTCATTCTCTACGGCGTGGGGCGGTTCCTGCCGGATGAGGTGTTCCGGAAGCTGCTCTGCGGGCGGATCGGGCGTCTGCTCCATTTTCGGCCGGAAGATGTGGACCTCGCGAAAGGATGGTTCAGGGACCGCGGAAGGTCGGCGGTATTCTTATGCAGGCTGGTTCCAATTGTCCGCAGCCTGATCTCCATCCCTGCGGGGATCGCCCGGATGCCGTTTGTGCCGTTTTTGGCATTCACGGCGGTGGGGAGTCTTCTGTGGAACACGGTCCTCGTCTTTGCCGGACGGATCGCGGGGGATTCCTGGGAGAAGGTGTCGGCGGCTTTCGGGGTGTACTCGGACCTGTTTCTCATGGTGGCTGGGATCTCCATCGCCTTTGCGGTTCTGTTTCGCGGATGTGGAGAGAGGAGGAAGCCGTAGAAGCCATACATATAGGCTTTGACAGCTGGGATCGTATCGGGAGGAGACCGGGGGAAGGAAGTTGATGGAATATACAGAATAACATAATTGTTTGAATAAATACATACAACAATACAATTAACTAACAATATAAAAATAAATAAAATTTTATCTAAAAACATGTTGACAAAACGGAACTTATCGCATATAATAAAGACATCAAAAAGAAAGAGAGAACAAAGCAAAGA
>CAVFLH010000192.1:0-4694 GCA_963622995.1 uncultured Eubacteriales bacterium
AAAAAGAGTTATAATGCAAAAAACAAGTTAAGATCACAAGTAAATACATGGAATACGCACAGACACCAACATTGCTCTGACAAATGACGATGTTGGCTGCTTCTCTGCCAAAGCCGGTCCCTTTTATCGTATCAAGAGTGTCTTGATTATAGTTCCTTGTACTTATTCCACCGTCACAGACTTCGCCAAATTTCTCGGCTGGTCCACATCAAGGCCCTTCTGGACGGAAGCGTAGTAGGCGATGAGCTGGAGGACGACGGCGATCGGGAATACGGTGAATTTGTCGTCTTCCTTCGGGATGCGGATGATCACATCGGCAATTCCCTCGTCGACAGTGGTATCTTCGGTTACGAGGAGAACCACATAGGCGCCTCTTGCCTTCACCTCACGGATGTTGGAGATGGTCTTCGCGAAGATATGCTTCTGGGTCGCGATGGCGATCACCGGGACATGGTCTGTGATCAGGGCGATGGTTCCGTGTTTTAATTCGCCGGCTGCGTAAGCCTCCGCGTGGATGTAGGAGATTTCCTTCAGTTTTAACGCGCCTTCTAATGAGAACGCGTAGTCCATGCCGCGGCCGATAAAGAACACATCCGGGTAATTCACGATGTGGCTCACGATCTCATTGATCGTATTCTCATCGCGGATCATTGTTTCCATAGCGGAAGCGCAGTTTAAGAGATCACTCATGAACTGCTCCGCGTGTTCTTCTGTGTATACACCGCGTACAAGGGCCATACGGCAGAAGAGAAGATAGAGGGCAGCAATCTGTACCGTGTAGGCCTTCGTGCTCGCCACGGCGATCTCAGGGCCTCCATGGGTATAGATCACGTAATCACTCTCGCGGGCGATCGTGGATCCCTTTACGTTCACAACAGAAATTACGGTGGAACCGCATTCCCTTGCGAGGCGGAGTGCCGCCAGGGTATCGATGGTCTCGCCGGACTGGGAGATCACGATGGTGAGAGTTGAGTCATCGATCAACGGCTCCTCGTAGCGGAACTCGGATGCGATGGACACGGTCACCGGAATTCTAAGGCGCGGTTCAATGAGGGCTCTCGCCACCATTCCCGCGTGCATGGCGGTTCCGCAGGCGATAACACGGATATTTGTGATCCGTTTTAAGAATTCATCCGGAATCTTCTCATCGGAGAGGTCCGGGAGACCTTTTGTGAGGCGCGGAAGGATCGTCTTCTTCAATACTTCCGGCTGCTCGTGGATCTCCTTCATCATGAAGTGTGGGAAACCGTTCTTCATGGCAGCGTCCGTGTTCCAGGATGCCTCGAGGATATCCGGCTTCACCTTTGTGCCGTCAAGTTCGTAGAGACTTGCGTGGTAAGCGGTGAGCTGTACGATCTTTCCCTCCGGGACAACAAAGTATTTCTTTGAGTACGGAAGAAGGGCAGTCAGGTCGGAGGCGATCATGGCTCCGGAGGCTGTGTAAGCGGCTACAAGCGGGCTTACGTTTCTCACTGCATAAACTTCACCCGGGCGGTCCTCAAACATGATACAGAAGGCGTAGGAGCCTTCTAACTGGCTTAAGAACTCACGGATGGAGGAGATCGGGTCACCGTTATAGATCTCGTTCAAGGTCGCTGCGGCAACCTCTGTATCTGTCTGGGAGTGGAGCTTTCCTTCCAGATGGTATTTTGCTGTCAGGGCATGATAGTTCTCGATAATGCCGTTATGGATCATCGTCACCTTTCCTGCCACATGCGGATGGGCATTGTCGCTTGTCACGCCGCCGTGGGTCGCCCAGCGGGTGTGGCCGATTCCGCAGTGGGATACGATGGGATCTTCCTCGCATACCTTGCGCAGGGCTGCAACTTTTCCGACTTTTTTGATAAAATGGATTTTTGATTTCTCGTCAAATAAAGCGATTCCCGCGCTGTCATAGCCGCGGTACTCAAGCTGGGTGAGACCGTTGAGCAGTACTGTCTGCGCGTCTAAAGGACCGCAGTATCCGATAATTCCACACATATATTTTCATCTCCAGTTTTTCGTTATGTAATATTAGACTATGTTTCATGCGGCATCATGCTGTCTTTTGGACCTTGAAGGACCTTCTTAATGTTCAGAAGGGACGCAGAGAATCCTTGTAAGCAAGCTTACAAGACATTCCTGTATCCCCCCCTGGCGACTGCACGAGCCAACTTGTTACGATTATAATATTAAATGGCCGGAAAGTCAATCTGCGCCTGTTTCCATGAGCAAAATTAAGAAAGTTTTAAATAACTTTCTTTCCTCTATATGTTATACTAACTCCGTTATATTTACATAATGCAGGAGATGTACGCTCAAAAATGAAGTTGAACGACCATTTGGATTTTCATAAATTACCTTTTGATAAAGAAAAGATCCGCAAGCAGGTGGAGAAGATCGCCGCGGACTGCATGCACTGGGTGACAAGCAGGCAGAACGCGAGACCGCTTTTAGCGATGGCTTTATGCACCTGCATCGCGTTTTCCGCCATGTTCCCCTATGTTCCGGTGATCGCCCCGGCGGAGACCAGCACGGAGCGGATCACGGAGCCGGAAACTGTCGATATTCTCGATGATCCTACAGAAATTGCGACGGAGGAGACCACAGCGGAGATCGACCCGGACGCACCGGCCCCATATAAATTAAACTTTGCAAACATGTACGAGGAGGGATCGGAGACCAGCTACGCGGAGATCCTGATGAAGGAGCTGATCCAGAAGGATTCCAAGTGGTTTGCCGCGATCTACGACATGGCAAACACGGCACCGGCAAAGCTTGCGCCGTCCTTTGGCCGCAAGGTTTCCTCTGTTCTCGGACAGTATAACCCGACCTCGAAGACTCAGGACAAGAACAATCCGGCTTCCTGGTATGTGGAGCATTTTAAAAATGTCAAGGTTACGTTTTACAATGGCGACGGCGAGGTCACATCCGCGGTGTCAAATGCCCAGGATATCCTTTCCATGGCAAGTGTTTACGCGTTTTATAACGGAATCACGGATCTTGACACGATCCGCACCTATGTGAATGATCTCTGGACGAAGTCCCATTCCTACCTGGCATCCCTTGGAAATGTCTATTACTGTGACGGCTGCGTGGATCCGAACGCGTCCGCGGAGGAGGGAGATTCCGAGCTGGAAGGTGAGGATACCTTTGTATCCGGACGAAATATCGACACGGAGATCAGGACAGACGCAGGAGATGAAGTCATCGACCAGGCAGGAGATACGGTTTCTGTAAATGGCGAGAGCTACAGTGACGGTTCCTCCGTGTCAGGTTCCGCCCAGGATTCCTCCGAGCACACATCCACGGCGGCCGAGACAACGACGGTTCCGCCATTGGCTGCAAACCATACAGAAGGTGTGGAGACGAAAGAATCCACCACAAGCGCCCTGGATTCCCTGGCTGAGACGGCTGAGAGTGTGATCCAGGAGACAACAAAGAAAGCGACGATCATCCGCGTAGAGGATACGACCGCGGCGACCACAAAAGCTCCGGAGACGGAAACCTCCACCACAGCGGCACCGACAACGAAAGAGGAGACGGTTCCTGAGACCGCAGCACCTTCCACGGAAGGAACGGAAGAGACTTCCGTGAAGATCATCCATGTGGGCAGCAATGAGGGCGCAGACAGGGAGTATTCCGATTATGTTGTCCGTGCGGCGGCAGAAGAGCAGAGTGCGGAGACGTTCCTTTTAGAGACAGAGGCTACTGCAGACGGCGAAGCAGATACAGAAGTTACTGAGACAGATGGTCTGGTGCAGGAGACTGCGGGTGAAGCGAAAGAGAACGGTTCTGATGCATATACAGTCCATACGGCAGCCACATCCCATGCGCTGATCTGCCCTGGACATATCGACCTTAAGATCACGGCAACCATCCGCACCCTGAGCGAAAGCTCGAATCTCTACAGTGTCGATGACGCAGGAAACGCGGTGGGAGAGACAGAGTCCGTATCCGCGGACGGTACCGGTTGGGAAGGCTGGAACCGCAGAATGACATCCTTTGTAAGCCATATCAACCGACAGGACTGGACGGAGACATATGGACTCAACGTTGTTGTGGAGGACACGAGAGCGCCGCTTTCAACGACGGAGATCGAGTCCTACATGAGCAGACTTCCGAAGGATACCTCCGAGACGAGAAAGAACATCATCCGGTACGCCCTTCAGTCTGTTGGAAAAGTACCATATTACTGGGGCGGAAAGGCCAGCGCCCAGAATTATACCGGCAACAATTTCGGTTCCGTCACGATCCCGGACCACAAGGGACGTATCTTAAAAGGACTCGACTGCTCCGGATGGGTCAACTGGGTATATTGGTCTGTCACGGGAACACATCTGCCGTACGAGGGCACAGAGGGCTTAAAGACTCTTGGACGCCAGGTAAAACGTCAGGACCTGAAACCGGGCGACATCGTGGTGATCACGGGATCCACGCCGCATGTTATCATGTTCCTTGGATTTACCTCAAATGGTCAGATCCAGTGTATCCATGAGACGGGTTCCGCGAATAATGTCACGATCGGCGTGATGAACGCGAACTGGCCGTATTACAGGAATCTGCTGGATTAATGGAATGTGGTTTAGGGATTTATCTGGTTTGGCGGGTTCTGGGACTAAAAAGTAATTTTAAATAATTTGATTCATATGAAATTGTTTTGATGGTTTTATTTGATGATCGTGATGAACATTTTCATACGGATTGTGTGGCAG
>CAVFLH010000193.1:0-4667 GCA_963622995.1 uncultured Eubacteriales bacterium
CATATATTCACATTTTCACGGTGCATACACTGTCTGCCATTGCTGCGGCCTGCAGCTTTTCCCGATGCAGGGCAGCGCATAACATGGCACCTGCAGGACCTGCCGCTGGCAGCTTCTTCCGCGTGACATGGCAATAAAAGGAGCGGATCTCCTGTCTCCCAGATTCTGGAAAACAAGAGTCCGCTCCCGAACATTCATTCAGATTTTTAGATCTCCGCGATATTTACAAGCGTAAGCTCTTTCGCGCGGTTCTCCATACTTGTCACGAGCGCTCTCGCTGTGTCCACAGCTGTCAGAACGGTAACGCCTGTCTCAATGGCATTGCGGCGGATCACGAAGCCGTCATGGCTTCTCTCAGCGCCCTGTGCCGGGATATCGATGACGAGGTCGATCTCATGTCCAAGGATCAGGTCAAGAAGGTTCGGGGATTCCTGCTCGATCTTTCTTACCGGGATGACCTTTACGCCGTGCTCGTTGAAGTACTTCGCGGTTCCCGCGGTACAGAAGATGCGGTAGCCCTGCGCCTTGAATCTTGCGGCGATGTCAAGCATCTCTTCCTTATCAGAATCACGGACGGTCATGACCATGTTCTTGTACTTCGGAAGCTTGATGCCAGCGCCCTGGAATGCCTTGTAAAGAGCTTCGTTAAAGGTCTTTGCGATACCAAGGCACTCACCTGTGGACTTCATCTCCGGTCCAAGGCTGATATCAGCGCCGCGGATCTTCTCGAAGGAGAATACCGGCATCTTCACTGCGTAGTAGTCTGCCTCTTTCTGGAGTCCCGGTGTGTATCCAAGTTCCCTGATCGTATGTCCGCAGATGATCTGTGTCGCAAGCGGTACGATCGGGATTCCTGTTACCTTGCTGATATACGGAACGGTTCTGGAAGAACGCGGGTTAACTTCGATAATGTAAACATCCTCACCGTCAACGATGAACTGGATGTTGATCATACCTTTGACATGGAGTGCCCTCGCAAGCTTCTCTGTGTACTCCACGATGGTCTTCTTGTTGTTCTCGGAGATGCTCTTTGCCGGATATACGGAGATACTGTCGCCGGAGTGGATACCGGTACGCTCGATGTGCTCCATGATACCCGGGATCAGGATGTCGGTACCGTCGCAGATGGCGTCGACCTCGATCTCCTTACCCATGATGTATTTATCTACCAGGATCGGGTGCTCCTGGGCGATTCTGTTGATGATACCGATGAACTCGTCGATATCCTCATCGCAGATGGCGATTTGCATGCCCTGTCCGCCGAGAACGTAGGACGGGCGGACGAGTACCGGGTAACCTAACTCGTTTGCTGCCTTCTTCGCCTCCTCGGCTGTGAATACGGTGTGTCCCTTTGCTCTCGGGATCTTGCACTGTTCCAGGATCTCGTCGAAGAGCTCTCTGTCCTCTGCAGCGTCAACGTCCTCCGCAGCGGTTCCCAGGATCGGAACGCCCATCTTCATTAAGGACTCGGTGAGCTTGATGGCTGTCTGACCGCCGAACTGAACGACAGCTCCGTCCGGTTTCTCGATGTCAACGATGCTCTCCACATCTTCCGGAGTCAGCGGCTCGAAGTACAGCTTGTCAGCGATATCGAAGTCTGTGCTGACGGTCTCCGGATTGTTGTTGATGATGATGGTCTCAAAACCTTCTTTCGCGAAGGCCCATGTGCTGTGTACGGAACAGAAATCGAACTCGATACCCTGACCGATACGGATCGGACCAGAACCAAGGACGAGGACTTTCTTCTTCTCAGACTCGCCTTCCGCCTCATTCTCGCTTCCGAAGCAGGAATAGTAGTACGGAGTCTCAGCCTCGAACTCAGCCGCGCAGGTATCTACCATCTTGAATGCGGCGCGGATATTGTTGTCATGGCGCATCTTCTTGATCTCATCCTCTGTGAGGCCTGTGAGTCTCGCGATGACGTTATCCGGGAACTCAATGCGTTTTGCTTCCTTTAAGAGGTCCGCGTCGAGGTTCTTTCCGGCTTTCTTTAAAGCATTCTCCATCTCGACGAGGATCATGAGCTTATCGATGAACCAGATGTCGATCTTTGTGATATCGTGGATCAGCTCGTAGGAGAAGCTGCGGCGGAGTGCCTCGGCGATGACCCAGATACGACGGTCATCCACGCTGTGGAGCTGTTCTTTTAACTGTTCGTCGGTGAGTCCGCTGTAGTCGTAGGACATCAAGGAGTCCACATGCTGCTCCAGGGAACGGATGGCTTTCATCAGGCCGCCCTCGAAGTTTGTGCAGATACTCATGACCTCACCGGTGGCCTTCATCTGGGTTCCCAGCTGATGGCTCGCGCTGATGAATTTATCGAACGGAAGTCTCGGCATCTTGACTACCGCATAGTCAAGCATCGGCTCGAAGCTTGCGTATGTCTTCTTTGTTACGGCGTTTTTGATCTCGTCGAGGGTGTAGCCCAGGGCGATCTTTGCGGCAACCTTCGCGATCGGGTATCCTGTCGCCTTGGACGCAAGGGCGGAGGAACGGCTTACACGCGGGTTTACCTCGATGACGCAGTACTCGAAGCTCTCCGGATGAAGTGCGTACTGTACGTTGCAGCCGCCGGTGATTCCCAACTCTGTGATGATCTTTAACGCGGAGGTACGGAGCATCTGGTACTCTTTGTCCCCCAATGTCTGGGACGGGGCTACGACGATACTGTCACCGGTATGTACGCCGACAGGGTCGATATTCTCCATGTTGCAGACGGTGATCACGTTTCCTGCGCCATCACGCATTACCTCGTACTCGATCTCCTTCCATCCCGCGATACAGCGCTCCACAAGAACCTGGCCCACACGGGATAAGCGGAGTCCGTTTTCCAGGATCTCTGCGCACTGTTCCGCGTCATATGCGATACCTCCGCCGGAACCGCCGAGAGTATATGCCGGACGGAGAACCACCGGGTAACCGATCTTTTCCGCAACAGCGAGGCCTGTCTGTACGTCCTCAACGATCTCGGACGGGGCTACCGGCTCACCGATCTTTTCCATGGTCTCCTTGAACATCTCACGGTCTTCGGCCTTCTTGATGGTCAGGGCTGTGGTACCGATGAGGCGCACGTTGTTTGCCTTTAAGATACCTGCCTCTTCCAATTCCATCGCAAGGTTTAAGCCGGCCTGTCCGCCAAGGGTCGGGAGAACGCTGTCCGGTTTTTCCTTCTTAATTAACTGCTCAACAACCTCTGTTGTCAGCGGCTCGATATATACCCGGTCCGCAATGTCCTTATCGGTCATGATCGTTGCCGGGTTGGAGTTTAAGAGAACGACCTCGATGCCCTCTTCCTTTAAGGAACGGCAGGCCTGTGTTCCCGCATAGTCAAATTCTGCGGCCTGGCCGATGACGATCGGACCGGAGCCGATTACAAGTACTTTTTTGATCTCTGGATTCTTAGGCATTATCTTTCCTCCTCCATCATGCGTAAAAAGCGGTCAAACAGATATCCGGAATCTCTCGGTCCCGGGCATGCTTCCGGATGGTACTGGACGGTGAAGATGTTCTTGCCCACGTACTTTAATCCCTCGTTTGTCTTATCATTTACGTTCACGAACGCCGGAACGGCAACCTTCGGGTCGAGGCTGTGCTCGTCCACCGCGTATCCATGGTTCTGGGAGGAAATGTAAACGCGGCCTGTCTCAAGGTCTTTTACCGGGTGATTTCCGCCGCGGTGGCCGTATTTTAATTTATATGTCTTTGCGCCTGTCGCAAGGGCCATGAGCTGGTGTCCGAGGCAGATTGCGAATACCGGGATGTCGGACTCGTAGAATTTACGGATCTCCTTGATGATCTCGGTGTTCTCAGCCGGGTCTCCAGGGCCGTTGGAAAGCATGATTCCGTCCGGATTTGTCTTTAATACTTCCTCAGCCGGGGTATCAGCCGGGTATACGGTAACCTCGCAGCCTCTCTTGTTTAACTCTCTCGCAATGTTTCTCTTTGCGCCGAAGTCCATGAGGGCAACTTTCTTTCCTGTTCCCGGAAGAACATACTTCTCCTTCGTTGTGGTCTTTAATACAACGCCTGCTACTGTATACGCCTTGATCCGCTCTTTCACTTCTTCCAGATCAAAAGATCCGTTCGTTGTGATCATGCCGTTCATGGTTCCTTTTTCTCTTAAAATCTTTGTGAGGGCTCTTGTATCGATACCACTGATACCTGGAATATCCTGTTCTTCTAAGAAATGCTGAATCGTGTCCCCACTTCTGAAATTGCTGGGGATTCTAGATAATTCTCTGACAATATAACCATCCGGCCACGCCTGTCCGGACTCCATATCTTCTTTGCAAATACCGTAATTACCAATTAACGGATAAGTCATTACCACTGCCTGTCCCGCATAGGACGGATCGGTAAGGACTTCTAAATAACCGGTCATGGATGTGTTAAAAACAATTTCACTGATTACTTCCCTGGTAGAGCCGATGCTTGTTCCTTCAAACACGGTTCCGTCTTCCAGTATTAAATATGCTTTCATGACGCCACCCTTTCTTATGTGTTCGTGTTCGTTTCCTATCTGGGGGATTGAAAATTTATTTCAGCCCAAATTTTCACTATTCTATCATGCGGCGGGAGATTTTTCAACTGGTTTTAGGGAATTTTTTTAAGAAATTGTTTGTGAAAGTTATGGCGGGCTAACCGGTTTTGTTTGGGGGTGGAATTTT
>CAVFLH010000194.1:0-3457 GCA_963622995.1 uncultured Eubacteriales bacterium
GACATTATCGTCCTGGAATCTTCCGGATTCGGAGCGACAGGTCCCTATAAGGGATTCGCAGGATTCGCGCCGATCTTCGCGTCCTTCGGCGGTCTCGCATATCTCACCGGATATTCCGACGGTGCGCCGAACGTAATGAGCGGTGTGCAGGATATGAGAGCGGCGACGGTATCCGCGTTTATCCTGATCGCGGCACTGATCCACAGACAGAAGACAGGGGAAGGCCAGTACATCGACCTCTCCTCCTCCGAGTGCCTGAGCACCCTGGTCGGTCCAGAACTCATGGATTACACTATGAACAAGCGCTCCCCGTTCCGCTGCGGAAATGAGGATGCGATCATGGCACCGCACAACTGCTATAAGGCAAAGGGCGATGACAAGTGGATCAGCATCGCGGTGGCAAACGATGAGGAATGGAAGTCCTTCTGCAAGGTTCTAGGTGATCCGGAATGGGCAAAGGACGAGAAGTACGAAGGTACTTATAACCGCTGGCAGAACCGGAAGGAACTGGATGCCCATATCTCCGAGTGGACAAAGGACTACACGACCCACGAGATGATGGAGATGTTCCAGAACGCGGGAGTAGCAGCGATGCCGTCCTTCGATGCGGAGGAGATCTTAAATGATCCGCATGTAAAAGCGAGAGAACTCTTCACTACCGTCGACCATCCGGCGTTAGGCGAGCAGCATGTAATGAAACCGGCATGGAAATTCTCCGAGACACCGGCGGGAATCAGAAAACCTGGCCCGCTCCTCGGCGAGGACAACATGGATGTGTGCACAAGACTTCTCGGCATGACCGAAGAAGGAGTTAAGAAACTGGAAGAGGAACAGATCCTCTGGTAATAAAGGAAAGGAGAACAAATATGGCTGGAGTTTACGACAAGAACAATGACTGGGATAACCTCTCAGATGAAGACTGGAACAAAAAGCTGGACGAAAAAGTCGCAGAATTTAACGATGGACGAGGCGAGGTAGTGATCCCGCCACCATCCTTCGCAGTTATGGATGACGAGTACGTCAGAGGAATCAACTATAAATATGTAACTGAGGACCTGATCCGCCACTTTGCAGACGCATGCGGCGACCCGAACCCGTTCTGGAGAGATCCGTCCTATGTACAGTCCACACGCTGGGGCGGCTTTATCGCACCGCCGTTATTCGAGACAAGCATCGCCTTCGGTTCCTCCTTCGGCGGAAGACTCCGTGTTCCGGGAATCGCAAGACTTGCAGGCGGCAGCAAACACATCTACAAACAGCCGATCCGCCCGGGCGACAGCTTCACGATCTACGATAAGTACGAGGGCTTCGTTGAGAAGGAAGTTACAAATAAGCCGTACCGTATGTTCATCGAGAGCGCACCGAGATATTACATCAACCAGAGAAATGAAGTAGCGGCTATCGAAGTCCATAGAAACATCTACATGGCAACACCGCCAGGAAAACGCGGCAAGAAGAAAGAAGCCAAGATGTACCAGGATAAGGTGAGAAAGCCGTATACAGACGAGCAGATCGAGATGATCCACGCAGCATACGATGACCAGTTAGCAGGAAAGAACCGCCGCGGCGCGAAGATCCGTTACTGGGAGGACGTTGTGGAAGGCGAGGAGATCCCGACCATCATCAAGGGACCGGTGGACGTATCTGATGCCTGCGCCCGCACCATGGTAAGCTGCTATCCGTACGCTTACGCCATCAAGTGGGCTGTTATGAGAAACCATCTCCAGGCTCATCCGAGAGATCCGGAGACAAATGAGTACATCCTCCGCCGTGACTGGCACTACACAGACCATGCCGCACATCTGTTCGGATATCCGTACGCGAACTCCGCGGGAGCACAGAACGAGATGATGTTAGTCCATGGAATCACAGACTGGATGGGCGATGACGGTTTCGTAAAATCCGCGGATTCCCAGGACAGAAGAATGGTATTCTTCGGCGATATGACTTACGTAAAGGGTAAAGTCGCTAAGAAGTACATCGATGAGGATGGAGACCATGTTGTATTAGTCAACGTATGGGGCGAGAACCAGGACGGTGTGCTTCACACAAAGACAGATTATGTGGTTAAGCTTGTATCCAGAGAGGAATACAACAGACCGCTCTAAGGAATAGAAAAAGGGGGCTCACTTCATGTTTCAGAATGCATTAAAAGGAATCCGCGTGGCAGACTTCAGCTGGATCTGGGCGGGACCGTACGCCGCGTCTCTCCTCGCCTACATGGGCGCGGAAGTCATAAAGATCGAGAGCCGCAGCCGGATCGACCAGACAAGAAAAGGGACGATCATGGATACGGACAACTTCGACGGGCTGAACTATTCGCCGACCTTCAACAATGCGAATCTGAACAAGAAGGGAGTCTCCCTCGATATTTCGACACCGGAGGGATCGGCGTTAGCGAAAAAGATCGTTGCGGAATGTGACATCGTGATCGCAAACATGCGCCCGGGAAAGATGGAAAAGCTGGGCCTCGGATATGAGGACTTGAAAAAAGTAAAGCCAGACATTATTATGATAGAGTCATCCGGTTTTGGCAGCACGGGCCCATACAAGGCCTACGCAGGATTCGCTCCGATCTTCGCGTCCTTCGGCGGTCTCGCCTATGTGACGGGATACGAGGACGGAGAACCGAATGTGATGAGCGGGGTGCAGGACCTGAGAGTCGGCACATTGTCGGCGTTCATTACGCTGGCAGCGCTGGTGCACCGCCAGAAGACCGGGGAAGGACAGTATATCGACCTCTCCTCATCGGAGTGCATGAGTACACTCATCGGTCCGGAGCTCATGGAGTACACCATGAACGGAAGAAACGCGAAAAGAAATGGCAACCAGGACGCAATCATGGCTCCCCACAACGTCTACCGCTGCAAAGGAGACGATAAGTGGATCAGCATCGCGGTGGGTAATAATGAAGAGTGGAGATCACTCTGTGAAGCCATGGGCGATCCAGAATGGTGCCGGAAACCGGAGTATGAGGACGCATTTGGAAGATATGCGGACCGCCATGAGATCGACAAAAAGATCGGTGCATGGACGGTGAATTTTGAGCATGAGGAACTGATGGAGAAGCTTCAGGCTGTGGGAGTTGCGGCTATGCCGTCCTTCGACGCGGAGGAGATCTTAACGAATCCCCATTCGAAGGCGAGAGGACTCTTTACGACGGTACAGCATCCGAAGATCGGAGAGCAGGTCGTAATGGGACCGGCGTGGAAGTTTTCCGAGACTCCGGCAAAGGTCACAAAGGCGGGACCTCTTATGGGGGAAAACAACGAGGAGATCTTCTGCGACCTCTTAAAGATGCCGAAAGACCAGTTTGAGAAGCTGAAGGAAGAGAAGATTATATATTAGGAGGCAGTTGCATGTTTACAGATTATGACGTGATCATTATCGGATCCGGCTGCGCGGGACTTGCTGCGGGAATTTACTCGGCGCGCGGCGGATACGAGACTTGTATTCT
>CAVFLH010000194.1:3467-4568 GCA_963622995.1 uncultured Eubacteriales bacterium
GTATTCTTGAAAAAGGCAACATGGGCGGCGAGATGGGAAGCCGTCAGCTCATTGAGAACTATCCGGGATTCGCGAACGGAATCATGGGACCGGAACTTGCCGGACAGATGCTTGAACAGGCTGGAAATGCCGGTGCTGAGATCGAGATCGGTGAGGTTACCGCGATCCAGGACAAAGGAAACTACAAGATCGTAAAGACAACGGATGGTTCCTACACCTGCAAGGGCGTGATTCTTGCGTCCGGTTCCCATCCAAGACTATTGAATGTTCCGGGTGAGAAAGAACTCTTCGCGAAGGGCGTATTCTACTGCGCTACCTGCGACGGCGCACAGTGCGCAGGAAAGCCGGTAGTCGTTGCCGGAGCCGGGGATTCCGGTCTCACAGAGGCACTTCTCTTAGAGAAACTCGGCTGCAAGGTGACCGTTGTGGAGTTCATGGAAAAGCCGAAGGCATCCCAGGTTATGTTGGACCGCGCGGAGGAGAACCCGAACATCGAAGTCATCTGCAATACTCAGATCACAGCCATCAAGGGCGAGTCCTGGGTGGATGGCGTTGAGGTCATGGACCGCGCAACGGGTGAAAAGAGAGTTCTCGATGTACAGGGAATCTATGTCCGCATCGGACTTCTTCCGAATACCTCCTACCTTGAGGGACTTCTTGAGCTTGCGCCGACAGGACATGTTCCGGTAGATGGAAATATGAAGACTGCCGTTGACGGAATCTACGCGGCAGGAGACATCCGTACTGCTTCACCGGCCCAGATGGCAGCAGCAGTAGGTGACGGCGTAGTCGCATACATGAACTTAAACCGCTATCTCAGCACATTATCATGAATGATGTCATTGAAACCATATTAAAACGCAGAAGTATCCGGGCGTATAAGGAAGAGCAGATCTCCGATGAGGAGCTTAACGCTCTTCTCACATGCGCTCTCTACGCGCCCACCGGCGGCAATCTTCAGAACAGCCGGTTTCTGGTGATCCAGAAGCCGGAGCTTTTGGACGAATTAAATGAGGCGATCCGGGTAAATCTGGCATCGAGAGAGCCGGTTCCGGGGGAGATGATGACGAAAGGGATCCTGAGAGCCAGGACATCTGGATA
>CAVFLH010000195.1:0-4554 GCA_963622995.1 uncultured Eubacteriales bacterium
GTGGGGGTTTATTGAGGCAAAGCCAAAAAAGAGCTTAAAAAATAATTATCGCAATCCCTTTAAGTTCACCGAAAAAGAACGTGCTGAACGTAAGGCTAAATCAGAGGCAGTACGTAATGTGATCATTGAAAAAGTCTTTTCCAGTGCTGATAACAGTCCGATAGAACGTTGGTATAAAAGCTTTTTAAAGTCTGTTCCTGAAAATGCGACCCCGGAGACTCTCAATGAAATCAGAAAATATAATGAAGACGTTAATAGGCTCTTCGCTAAAGATCCCGCGGTCCGTGAAGCAAATGAAGCAACTTTATACGCAGAAGAGAGAAATAAAAATCCGAATCTCACACAGGAAAAATTCAAAGAAGAGATTAGTCAACGTCGAAAAAAAATCGTTATAGATGCTCTGGATGAGTCCGTTGCCAGTTTAGATGAAATGATGACCATGCTGGATGAAACGCTTACTGCGGATCAACTGGCCAAGAATGTCAAAGCGATAAACAGAGCGGTGGACATTATAAATGAAACTGAGAAATACATTAATGATGCGCAAAAAGAAAATCCTCTTTATACACTCAGTGATGAGGAGTGTTCCCGCCTTGTAAATTTAAAGCAGGACATGGACAAAACCGGTATTGCAAATGCGAAGATGGGACTGATTGCAAATCCGTGTTTCGAGTATCTTGATATCAATGCGATGATGGATTATGACCTTCAAAGTTTGTCAAGTGGAGACATGGAGGACGCAAAGTATGTAGCCTACGATTCTGGATATACGGATAGCCGAGCATCTAAGGATCCCGACAATTTTGAAAAAATTTTAGGAACCGAGCATGACAATCTTATGAATTTTTTCGCAGAAATGCATACTCTTGAAAATTTATACCAATTTCATGCTGCCGAATATATTCTGCAAGACAACGGCATGAAGGATAACTATGAACTTCGACTGGCTGACGGAACTAAAGTAGAACCAGATAGTGTCGAAAACGTTATCAGAGAAATCAACACCAACGCAGAAAATGCAGCCCCATATATTTTTAGAAAGGATAATCGCGCAGTTATTGTTCAGAATATTGATGGAGTAGCTCGACAGGTTGAACCGGAAGCTCTAATCAATTATGGACTGAAAGCGCAGTTAGACGGCTTGGAGAAGCAGATGGATGCTGCTGATCCATGGTATCACAAGAGTTCAAAACTGTTTAAGAATATGCGCAAGGCGTTTGAGGAAATCAAAGGAGTCAATCCAATTCAACCGAACGAAGATATTAGAGCAAAGTATACGAAGCTTCTTGAGAAAACAGAGGACTACCTTGAAAACAGAAATAACAAGGAGCGTAACGATACATGGACGAAGCTCCATGTCGGTATGGCCGAAGAATTGAAAAAGTATGCTGAGACAAAGCTTGCGCAGTTTAATTACATGGACGAAGCACATGAGAACAAAAAACAAAGAGATATTGCTATAACTCAGAATAAGAAGACAGAGCAGAATGAAACAGACAGAATAAGAGTGCCATTTGGTGAACTTAACAATAAAAATATGCCGCAAAATGGTAAACTCTCAAGAACTGAATTCGCGAAGCAGCTTAACGAAAGAATGCAAAAAGGGAATCCCCATTTGAAGAAAGGAAATGAAAATAAGCAGAACCAGAATCAGAACCAGAATCAGCTATAGTACCCCCGGATTTAACCACGAAATATTTCCACGCACCAACCGCCTCTCGGGAAAATTCCGAAAGGCGGTTTTTTCAAGCGATAGAAAATTCCGGACAGTCCGAGGATGCTGCCGTGTTACTGTGTTTCTTTCTGCTCCTCCCACAGCTTTACCGGCATGCCGTTGACCTCCACGTTGACCTCAACGGCGATCACAAGGCACCGGCGTCCGCCGATGAACTTGGTCTCCACAAGATCTAAGCGGTCCGGGTTGACCTTAATATCCACATCCGGTGTCTTCACGGCAAATTTTCCGGTTCCGGTGATGGCCGGGACGAGGATCGCGGTGTTCTCACCGGCGGCTTCCTCGTAGACTTTATCGAAGTGCTCCAGGCGCTCCGGCTCCACGCCGCTTTTTTCCAAGAGATCTTTGACCTCCGGCTTTGTGAGTGTTAACGGAACCTCATCCTCTTTATGTTCCTCCGCAAGCTCCGTGAGGTTCTCATGGATCTGGCGGACTGTATCATAGTCGCACTCTTCACCCAGTGTATCGGTCAGGATCTCCTGGAACGCCTCTTTCTGGGACTTGAAGGAGATCGGTGTCGGCGCGCCGAGGCAGGCATCGATGAACTCGGAGTGAAGTTCCTCCGGATTCTTGGAGAAATACAGGACGCCGTGGATATCGCTGCTGCGGTCATTGAAGGCCGGAAACAGGAAGCCGGTCATCGGAGTCTGTACCCACCAGTCGCGCGGGCGCTCCTCGATGGCGTTTGTGGCCTCATTGTAGGAGAGACCCGGCTCGGAGAGTTTTACCGGGCAGATGCAGCAGAGGATATGGTTGTAAACTTCCTCGGACGCGTCGAACATTTCCTCGTTGTCGGACGCCTTTCCCGGCACATCGTAGGCGCTGTGGATCAGGATAATATAGTAGTTTTCACCGTATTCGTAATTTTCGATTACCTTATTATAAAAGGTATCCACGGTCTCATCGTCGGCGAGCTTTTCGTCGCGGAGTTTCATGAGAAGCTCGTGGGCGCTGTCCGGATCTTCATCGTGGATGGAGTACTCCAGGTTGTGGAGATTCTTTCCGATTCCGCCGGACAGGGATTTCTTGAAGATCTCATAATATTTGAAGATCTCCTCCTCGGACAGGGCAAAGAACGCCTCTTTTAAGGTCGTCTTGATCTGCTTTTCGGCATCAACGTAGCATCCGCAGATGCGGGTGATGGCGTTGTTGTCCTTCTTAAATTGCTTTTTAATTTCTGAAATTTCACGTTTATTCATAATATGTATCCTTTATTTATTCAATATCTTCTCCGTATAATACATCGCCGCCACATGCACCGCCTGCACAAGTCCGCCTTCCGCCATCAGCTTTTTCGTCTCCTCAGCGGACATCACAACGATCTCAAGATCCTCAGTGGCGTCCAGATGCTGGCTGCTGACTTTCTTGCAGTCCCTGATCAGGTAACAGTGCGCGTAATTGCTGATACATGCCGCGTTCGGCGCGACTTTACAGAGAAATACCGGCTCGCTTCCGACGTATCCGGTCTCCTCGAAGAGCTCTCTTGCGGCTCCGGCTCCCGGATCGGTATCCGTCGGCTCCATGCAGCCCGCCGGAAGCTCTAAAAGGATCTGTCTCGTTCCGTGGCGGTACTGGCGCACGAAAACGAAGTCCCCGTCAACGGTGACGGCAACGACGACAACAAAATCCGGCACATCATTTACATAAAACGGAGAGATCTTCGTGCCGTCTGGCAGTGCGCAGTCATCGGCGTGAAGATTGATCCAGCGGTCCTTTACGATCGTCCTGGATCCGTTGCAGATCCATGGTTTAATAGACATAACTACTCCTCCTAAATCAGGACAAATATAAACCAGAAGCTGGCCTGCACAAAAGAACAGGCTCATTCAGCGGACTGTCAGCCCGACGAAACGCCAAAGCCAGCAGGAAAATCAGCAGAAAGCATTATAATGCAATTAAACTCTCATCATCCGGGACGTAAATATTTCCGCTGTAATACCGCTTCCCCTCGCTCTTATAAAGCCGCTCACGCCCGGCGACATTGCTGTCCTCCGTGTGCCAGAGCACAAGATTCGGGATCCCCAGGGATTCCGCCAGCTCACAGGCGTCCTTCACAGTGCTGTGGTGCTTCTCGTACGGTTTCCAGATATCCCGCTCCGCATAGAGACAGAACGCCTCGTGGAGCAGCCAGTCACTGCCGCGGACATATTTTTCACAGACCGGGTTGTATGGTTCGTCCCCGACGCAGGTGAGCTTTCTTCCATTATTTAATGTCAGCGTGAAGCCGAACTGCTTTAACTTCGTGGAATGGATATCAAAGAACGTCACGTCATAGCTCAGAATATGGCGTGTCTCGCCATCCTTTACCTCTTCTAAATGGATCCGGTCGCCGATCATGTTGTAAAATTTGTCCTGGACCGTCAGGCGGCAGAGCGTCTTGATCGTCTCGATCAGCTCCGCGTGGCAGTAGATATGGGCGTCGCCGATATACTGGTCCTTTTTCATCTTTGTGGCGATCATGCGGATCATCCAGACGATGCCCAGGACATGATCCGTGTGGGCGTGGGTCACGAAAATGTGGTGGATATGTTCCAGCGGGATCTGCATGTTGTCCAGGATCTTTAAGATCCCGTTTCCGCCCCCGGCGTCCACCATAAAATATTCGTCCCCATCCCGCAGCGCGAAACATGTATTATAAAGATCGGTAACCGTCGCATTTCCGGTTCCGAAAACATAGAGAAGTTCGCTGTTCATGAGAAAAATCTCCCTTCTGAAAGTACTTTGCAATCGTAAAAAAGCTGATGCCGTCGCGGATTGAAATAATCGTCCTGCTCTTCCTGGCAACCATTCTTTTGTTGAGTTTTGAATATGAATATGTT
>CAVFLH010000196.1:0-4550 GCA_963622995.1 uncultured Eubacteriales bacterium
GAAAACTTCATATAGAAACAAATCTAATGAAAACGAGGTAAGATCCATTGGATAACGCAGAACATTAAGGTGGGTATCGAAACAAGAAAATTGATTCGGTACCCACTTTTCATGTGCAGTAAAATATGGCAGTCACAGTCTGCCCATGCGGCCGGAGTGGGGCGCATAGGCGTGGACCTGTAGCCGCGGAAGATTACGGATGCGTGTCTAAATTCCCTCGCAGTCGAATGGCGGTGTGTATTCTTCCTTCGCGCTGCTTCGTTCCTGCATGAAACCTTCCGTGAGGCCGAGGTCGATGGCGGTATCGACGACTTTGTTGTACTCGTAGGAGGTGATCCGGCGGTTGATCTCCGGGTACTCGGAACTTTTGTAGAACGGTGTGTACTGGCTCATCATGCTGATGAGGTACTGGTGTTCCGGGAGATTTTCCCTGATCCAGTGCAGGAGACGGATCGAATCCTCTTTTGCACCCGGCAGGACCATGTGGCGGATGATGACGCCGCGGTCTAACATCGTCGGGTTTTCTTTATTCCAGGAAAGTCCGCCGGTAAGACGGACCATTTCTTTTATGGCGGCGGAAGCTTTCTCGAAATAGTCCGGGGCAGCGGAGTATTTCTTTGCGAGACCGCTGTCCATGTATTTGAGATCCGGGAGCCAGATATCCACGTAATCAGCAAGGTCCCGGATCGTTTCAAGTTTTTCGTAGCCGCCGCAGTTAAAAACGACCGGGATCTGAAGCTTTGGCTTCGCGAGATCCAGGGCGCGGACGATGGACGGGGCGAACTGGGTTCCGGTGACGAGATTGATGTTTGCGGCTCCCTTTTCCTGAAGTTCCAGGAAGATATCGGCGAGGCGGGAGACGGAGATGGTCTTTCCGTAGTTTTCATGGCTCAGCTGGAAGTTCTGGCAGAAGACACAGCGAAGCGTGCAGCCGGAGAAGAAGACGGTTCCGCTTCCGGTGGTGCCGCTGATGCAGGGTTCCTCCCACATATGTAGAGCGGCCCTGGCGGCGCGAAGCTCGTGCCCGGCGCCGCAGAAGCCGGTGGATGTTGTACGGTCGGCATGACATTCTCTTGGACAGAGAGTGCAGGATCTGTAGATGGATTCGGTTAACATAATTTTACATACTTCTTTCGTGTTGATTTATGAGCCAGATGCCTGTAGATGATGGATATTTAGGTACTGGCGGTCAGGCAAAATGCTTTCAATGGATCGCGCGGATCAAAGAGCCGGTTCATGATTTTGCCTTGCCGGAATTATATTCAGCCTGATCCGGGGTATCCGGCAGGTAGTGGTAGAGGTCCTGATAGTGCTCTAATTCCGCATCGGTCTCCGGGAGAGCCGGAATCAGGCCGGTACAGTCGGTGGCGGAGCAGGCCTGGATATCGATGTCCCAGTCAGCGCTGGTAAGCAGTTTCTTTGATGGATTTTTCATGGAATCACCTCCTAGATCATAGTCTTTATCAAAAAAAGAAAATGATGCAGGAAAGTAATTCATAGAAAGCCATGTAGTGCAAGGTTCTTAGGTTGAACCATCCGAAAACAGTAGCTAGAAATATCGAGAAATTGCAGATTTCGCAAAAACGATAATTTTTCTATTTAAGATAATCTGAAATCACACCCCAGGCTTTCTCTAATTTCTCCAGCGTCCACGCCGCATTCGCCGGACTTGTGGACGGCAGGGAGACTGCCGGGATGCCGGTCACGGATTCCTGATATTTTTTGTAGTAATTCCAGGAAGTCTTCCCGTTGCAGAAGATCGCACGGATGTCGGCGGTGGACAGGATCCGGGCGAGGTCGTTGGGCACGACATCGCGGATGGAGCTGTCGCTGGATCCCTCGATGGAGCAGGAGGCGATCACGTCCCAGAGGGCGATGTGATGGGAGAGGAGAAATTCCTTTTTCTCATTGATGCTGCCGGGAACCGGAGCCGCGAGGACTCCGGCTAATGTCTTCCAGAAACGGTTCTGCGGGTGGTGATAGAAAAAATGTCCTTCCCTGGATTTGACAGACGGAAAAGAGCCCAGGATCAGGATCCGGGAGCTGCTGTCAAATACAGGCGGAATAGGGTGGGTGACTGTATTCATGATAAATTGCCTTTCAAGTCATACGCTGTATTATGATTTAAAGTTATAATACATATGGAAATTTTAAAATTCCTATGAACAAAAGTCCACAAGAATAAATTGCTATCCATGTTGTATTGTAGCGTTTCTGAAATTTTTTGTAAACATAGAAATTTCATACTTTTTTTATTGCCTTATGGGGAAACTCAACTTATAATGATTAAGTATCACAAAATCATGGGTTAGTATACCCAAATGTGATATATGCGCAAAAGAAGTGGAGAAAATCAATGGACAACAACAATCAGAACAGAAATGGCGGAAAGCGGCCAAGCGGACAGAATATCGGGGTGCTCGCCCTGATCCTCGTGATCACGCTGATCGCTGTGACCGTTATGAACAACATGGTCCGCAAAAACCAGACCCAGGAACTCGGGTATGAGGAGTTTGTGGAATACTTAAAAGAGGGAGAGATCGATACGGCGAAGATCTCCAGCAACAGGATCTACTTAACGCCAAAGACTTCTTCCACGAAGCTTTCCCGCTTCATCCAGTATTATACAGTAAGGATCCCGGATGTTGATCTTGCGGAGCGTCTTCTGGATGCCAACGGGGTCCATGTGGTGGCGGAAGATACGAGTACGAGCGCGAGTATTTTGAATTTCCTGATGGGATGGGTATTCCCGTCGGCACTCATGATCGGACTTCTCTATATGATGTACAGCCGGATGGGCGGCGGAGGAATGATGGGCGTTGGAAAGAGCAACGCCAAGGTCTACGTCCAGAAGGAGACAGGAGTCACGTTCGCTGATGTGGCGGGCGAGGACGAGGCGAAGGAATCTCTTGTGGAGATCGTCGACTTCCTGCATAACCCGCAGAAATATTCAAAGATCGGTGCAAAACTGCCGAAAGGAGCTCTCCTTGTGGGACCTCCAGGAACAGGTAAGACACTGCTCGCGAAGGCGGTAGCCGGTGAGGCACATGTTCCGTTCTATTCCCTTTCCGGTTCCGATTTTGTGGAGATGTTCGTCGGCGTGGGCGCGTCCCGTGTCCGTGACCTCTTTAAGCAGGCACAGCAGTCCGCACCGTGTATCATCTTCATCGATGAGATCGATGCCATCGGACGCAGCCGTGACAGCCGGATGGGCGGAAATGATGAGAGAGAGCAGACCTTAAACCAGCTGCTTTCCGAGATGGATGGATTTGATTCTTCCAAGGGACTTCTCGTCCTGGGAGCGACGAACCGTCCGGAGATCCTGGATCCGGCGCTTTTAAGACCGGGTCGTTTCGACAGACGTGTCATCGTTGACAAGCCGGACCTGAAGGGCCGTATCAATATCTTAAAGGTACATTCCAAGGATGTGCGCCTGGATGAGACCGTCGACTTCGAGGAGATCGCCCTTGCGACTTCCGGTGCTGTGGGTGCGGACCTTGCGAATATGATGAACGAGGCGGCCATCAACGCGGTCAAGAACGGACGCCAGGCTGTCTCCCAGAAAGACCTCTTTGAGGCTGTGGAGCTTGTCCTCGTCGGAAAAGAGAAGAAAGACCGGATCTTAAGCAAAGAAGAGCGCCGGATCGTCTCCTACCATGAGGTCGGACACGCGCTTGTTACTGCTCTTCAGAAGGACGCGGAGCCGGTCCAGAAGATCACGATCGTTCCGCGTACTATGGGTGCGCTGGGATATGTCATGCAGGTTCCGGAAGAGGAAAAATATTTAAATACGAAAAAAGAACTTGAGGCAATGCTTGTGGTTTCCCTCGCCGGACGCGCGGCTGAGGAACTCGTGTTTGACACGGTGACGACAGGCGCTGCGAACGATATCGAGCAGGCGACAAGGATCGCGAGAGCGATGGTCACCCAGTATGGTATGTCTGAGAAGTTCGGTCTTATGGGTCTTGCGACCCAGGAGAACCAGTATCTGACAGGACGCACCGTCTTAAACTGCGGTGATGCGACGGCGGCCGAGATCGATACGGAAGTCATGAAGATGTTAAAGAACGCCTATGCTGAGGCGAAGCGTCTTCTCTCTGAGAACCGCGAGGCGATGGATCAGATCGCCGCATTCTTAATTGAGAAAGAGACGATCACCGGCAAGGAGTTCATGAAGATCTTCCGCGAGGTGAAGGGAATCCCGGAGCCGGAGGAAGGAAAGAAGGAAGAGAAGAGCCGTATGGGCGGCGAGTTCGTGGATGACGCGGCGAGTCAGCCGGTACAGGCAGCTGAGACTTCACAGGTTCAGGAGCCGGGCGTGCAGGCTGCTGCGGAAAATGCGCAGAGTGCGCCGGTGAATGAGAACAACGGATATGTCGGAACTGCTGATGGGCAGCAGATGCCGCAGGCTGGAAACGGACAGGATCCGATGAACCATCAGAATTAATACGGTATGAAAACGGACAGGATGAGATAAAAATAGGTCATCCTGTCCGTTTTTTTACAGGAAATGCATGTTATGTCCGTTATATATGAAAAGTCCAGTAGGT
>CAVFLH010000197.1:0-4534 GCA_963622995.1 uncultured Eubacteriales bacterium
ATTATACAAAAAATCGGAGTGCGGGTCAAAAGAAAAAGGTGTGCAAGAGCATGTGCAGAGAGTGAAGAAAAAAGTGCAGGTGCAAAGATTGCGGAGTTTTTGTGTGCACGGAGCGGGAAAATACGCGGAACATAGATTGGCACGAAGATTGCTAATAAATAATGGTAAAAGAAATTAAAAATTCAGGAGGTTATCTATGGATAAGAAAATTGATAAGATCCGAAGCGGTGAGATGACGGACGGCTTAGTGAGAGCCGGAAACAGAACGCTTCTTTATTCCCTTGGAATCGACACGGAGGAGATGAACAAGCCGTTTATCGGGGTGATCAATTCCTGGAACGAGCTTCATCCGGGCCATAAGCACTTCAGGGAGCTTGCCCAGGCGGTGAAGGAAGGGATCCTCGCTGAGGGCGGACAGCCCTTCGAGATGAACACCATCGCTCTCTGCGACGGCATCACCCAGGGACACAATGGCATGTGCTATGTGCTACCGTCAAGAGACCTGATTGCGGATACCGTGGAGGTCATGGTGGAAGGACAGAGACTTGACGGAATTGTCATGATCGCCAGCTGCGACAAGATCGTCCCGGCGATGGCTATGGCAGCGGGAAGATTAAATATTCCGTCCGTGATCGTCACAGGCGGTCCGATGATGCCGAGTTATTATAAGGGAAGAGAATTCGGCGGCGCATGGGAGGTCAGAGAGGCCGGAGCGAAGCTCACAAAGGGTGAGATCAGCCAGGAAGACTACGACAACATGGAGAAATGTGCCTGCGGCGGCATCGGTTCCTGCCCGATGATGGGAACCGCGAATACGCTGTCCTGCCTGATGGAGCCGCTTGGCTTATCACTTCCGGGATGCGGAACCGTCCATGCGGTCCAGGCGGACAAGCTCCGCTATGCGAGAAACAGCGGAAAGCTTGTGATGAAACTGGTGGCGGAGAAGAGATGTCCGCGGGACTATATCACAAAGAGCAGCATCTACAACATGATGCGCGTAAGCTCCGCAATCGGCGGTTCCACGAACACCTTCCTCCATATTCCGGCCATCGCGAAAGCGTTTGGAATCGATCTCGATCCGGAAGAGTTTAACCAGATCGGAGACACCACCCCGTACCTTGCATGTATCAAGCCGTCAGGTTCCCATACCCTGTGGGATCTGCACCTCGCCGGCGGAATCCCGGCGGTTATGAAGGAACTGGGAGAAAAGTACCTGGATCTTCAGGCGGAATGTGTGACGGGAGAGACCTGGGAGAAGGTGCTTGGAAGAATCGAAGGAAGCCAGGATCACGAGGTCATCCATACACTGGAATCCCCGGTGGCATCCGAGAGCGGACTTGCGGTGCTCAAAGGAAATCTTGCCCCGATCGGCGCGGGAATCAAGAAGACTGCCTGCGATAAGAAGATGTGGATCCACAGCGGTCCAGCAAAGGTATTTGACGGCGAGAACGCCGCGGTGGACGCGATCCTCGCGGGAAAGATCGAGAAGGGCGATGTTGTCGTGATCCGCTACGAGGGACCGAAGGGCGGACCGGGAATGCGCGAGATGCATCTGGCGACCTCAACGCTGATGGGCTATGGTCTCGGAGACAGTTGTGCGGTGGTTACTGACGGAAGATTCTCTGGTGCCAGCCGCGGACCGTGTATCGGCTATGTGGCCCCGGAAGCTGCGGACGGCGGCATGATCGGAATCGTGGAGGACGGGGATATGATCCACATTAACCTCTACGAGAAGAGCCTCACGGTGGATATCAGCAAGGAGGAAGAGGAAAAGCGCAGAGCTGCATGGAAACCGAAGGAGCTGAAGGCCCATACGGCTTATCTGGAGCGGTACAGAAAGTTAGTCGGCTCCGTTTGGAAAGGTGCGGTCTTAGAATAAAATATGGAGCAGAAAGGCAGGCGGCATTTTGCGATGTCCGCCTGTTTTCGTGCGTCTGCTTCCTGTTCAGATGAGGTGCGCCGCATTGCCATGAATAAAAAAATATGGTATGATTGAGGGAACAGCAGAATAGAAAACATGTGGAAAAGGGATGTACTATGGAGAAGACAAAACTGAAAGAAGATATACCATATATTGATATTCTGGACAACCTGGATATTGCGGTTGCGGTGTTTGACTCAAAGGGAAATTACCTGTTTGTGAACAGGGCACTGGTCAACTGGAGAAATATCCCGAGAAGCGAATTTGAAAAGATGAATGTGCACGAGTTCCTGCCGGTGATCAGCAACTGTGTGTTCGATCTTGTGATGCAGGAAAAGAAGAAAGTCAGCTGTGTCCAGACCTACCAGGATATCCAGAAGGTGGACAGTGAGAAGCGAATGCGGATGACGACAGGAATGCCGATCTTTGACGAGAACGGCAATATCAAGTACGTGATCAACGCGATGCAGGATATCGATGCGTTTGAGGCGAAGTATCACCGGCTGTTGAAAGAAAATAAGGTCATGGACCTGGAAAAGAGCAGCGCAAAAGCGCCGGAAAAGAAAGATATTATCGCGAAAAGCCCGAAATTCCTAGATGTGCTGGCGATCGCGGAGAACACAGCACCGCTGGATTCCACGATTCTTTTATATGGGGAATCCGGATGCGGAAAAGAAGTCGTTGCGGATTATATTTACCGCCACAGCAAGCGCGCTGAAAAGCCGATTATCACAGTAAACTGTGCGGCATTCCCGGAGAACCTGATCGAGGCGGAACTCTTTGGATACGAAAAGGGTGCCTTCACCGGGGCGAACCGGGAAGGAAAGATGGGACTCATTGAGGCGGCGGACGGCGGAACCTTATTCCTGGACGAGATCAATTCCCTGTCCATGAATATCCAGGGAAAGCTGTTGAGAAGATTAGAAGATAAGAGCATCCAGAGGATCGGATCCACGAAGATGAAAAAGGTGGATTTCCGTCTGATCGCGGCGACGAACAGGGATCTGAGAACGTTAGTGGCGGACGGATCCTTCCGTGAGGACCTGTACTACAGACTTCAGGTAATTCCCCTTACGATCCCGCCGATCAGGGAGCGGGTGGAGGATATCGTTCCGCTCTGTCTCCACTTTATGAACTATTATTCTGAGAAATATAATATTCCAAAGAAACTCTCGGACGGGGCACTGGAGGAGCTGAAACGGTATGACTGGCCGGGAAATGTCAGGGAGATCAGAAATTTCGCGGAGCGCGTTGTCGTTATGACCCCGCGGACCGTGTATGAGATCAACAGCATCTCACCGGGACTTCTATCCCATGCGGAGAGAAAGACAGAACCTGTCTGTTCGGTGCCGGCAGTCCAGCCGGTGAGCAGTACGAACTTCCGTCCGCAGCTCACGAAGGAGCAGGTTCTGGACGCTTTGGAGCGGACGGGCGGACACCGGGGAAGAGCGGCGGAATATCTTGGGGTATCGAGAAGACATCTCCAGTATAAGATAAAAGAATTTCATATTTCCGATCGATGCAGATATGCGGAGACGGAGGAATCATAAAGAGAAAAGCAGGTATTCCGGAAGACAAAATTCCCGGTGTACCTGCTTTTCCGTCATCTGCGAGATGATGTCAGTTAAGAGGGGAAAAGGGTTATTTGGAGAGGGCGGAGCGGTCCACAACGAAGGACCAGTCTTCGCCTTTTAAAATGGCACTGACGCCCTGGGCGCAGAGAACGGACATTTTTGTGAAGGCTTCTCTCGTCTGTGCTGCGGAATGCGGGGTTGTGATCATGTTTTTCGCGCTGAATAACGGGTTATCCAGAACCACCGGTTCTGTTGTGAAGGCATCTGCACCGGCACCGGCGATGGTTCCGTTGTTTAATGCTTCCGCAAGATCTTCCTCATTTACGATGCCGCCGCGGCTGCAGTTGATCACGAGAGATGTGGGCTTCATGGTATTTAATTCTGCCGCGGAGATCATGTCTCTGGTGGAGTCGGTGAGCGGAACATGGATCGTGATGATGTCCGCATATTTTAAGAGTTCTCTGTAATCGGAGAAATATTCGGTGTCCAGAGCTTCGACTTTTTCCTTACTCATAAATGGATCATATCCTGCGGTCTTCATGCCGATTCCATGGGCGATCTTGATGACTTCCCTGCCGATGGCGCCGAGACCGATGACACCGAGAATTTTTCCTTCCAGCTCAAAGGAGCGTCTTGCGTTGCGGACTTCCCAGTCTCCGTTTCGGAGTTCATGGTCGGCGTTCATAAGATCTTTCGCGAGGGCGAACATCATGCCGAAGGCATGCTCGGCGACAGAACGCTGGTTTGCGCCAGGGGTGATGACGGTCGGAATTTTGCGGGCAGCAGCATAGGCAACATCCACGTTGTCATAGCCAACACCGGTGCGGCCGATGACTTTTAACTTCGGACACTGGTCGATAATGTGGGCATCGCAGACACCGACGCGGACAATGTATCCGTCGGCATCCTTTAACTGATCGATGTAGGAGTTCGGGTCATCAGAGTTTGCGATCCATGTTTCAAAACCATTTTCATGAAGAATATCCATTGCTTTCGGGTCAAGGGGATGTGTAATAACGATTTTCATAACGGCCTCCTG
>CAVFLH010000198.1:0-4522 GCA_963622995.1 uncultured Eubacteriales bacterium
GATTTAACTCTGCAAAAAACTTATTTCTTTCTTTACTCTCAAGTGTATTCACATATTTGTTCAAAATCATGCAAATTGCATTCTCCGGCATAATATTCCCCTTTCTGCTGTCTCTGTTCTTCTATATCCGTCGTTTTTTCTGAGATCAGCTTCCCTTTTCTTTGTTAGATTGATTGTATCACAGTTTGCAGGACAACTGTGGGACAAGTTAAGAAACGTAGGTAAAAAATCATCATAAAAGTTTTACCGCAAGCATGGTCAGATCGTCAAACTGCGGAGCTGTCCCGGCAAATCGGTCTACACTTGCCTTCATGTTCTGAAGAATTGTCTTTGGATCCGCGTCCGGATCATTATTTAATTCGTCCAGAATCCGATCCGTACCGAAGAATTTCTGATCCGCATCCGATGCCTCTGCCAGTCCGTCTGTATAAAGGAACAGGATTCCTCCACGGTCAAGTCTGAATGTATATTCTCTGTAGGAAACATCCTCCATGACACCTACCGGAAGTCCGTGCGGATCCTTAAAAAGTTCAAATCCGCCGTCCGGTCTTTTTACCATCGGATATTCATGTCCCGCGTTCACAGCTGCAATTTCTCCGGTCGAGAGCGTCAGGATTCCAAACCACACCGTCACAAACATACTGGTCTGATTATGCTGGACGATCATATTGTTTGCCTCCTCGAGGACTGCCTTCGGAGATGCTCCCATAACCGCGAAATTATGGATCACGATCTTTGATATCATCATAAACAGGGCGGCCGGAACACCTTTGTCTGAGACGTCCGCGATCACGATTCCAAGATGATCCCCGTCTATCATGAAAAAGTCGTAGAAATCGCCACCGACTGCCTTCGCGGGCGTCATGGACCCGTAAAGCTCAAATCGGCTGTCCTCCGGGAAATTGCTCGGGATCGCGTCCTCCTGGATTTTTGCAGCCAGCATAAGCTCCGCCTTCCCCTTTTCCCGCTCCGCAGTCATCTGACGGATGTTTTCCATATTTTTCAGAGTGTCCTCCTCCATCTTCTCAATGGATGTTCCGAGCGCGTAAAGCTCTGAGATCGTACTCAGCTCTGAAAGCCTGATCTCATGATTCCGGCTGTTCTCGTTCGCAAAACGCTCCGCCTCAAGGGCAAGCTGGCGTACCGGTCTTACAAACTGACGTTTCAGGTAAACTGCCGTACCAATCGATACAAAAACAGAAAGGATGATGACAACCGACGCGACCTCCCGCAAATAACGGTATCGTCCGATCGTCAGCTCCTTCATCGGTCTCTGGACACAGAGAATTGCCGAAACAGAACCGTCGGACGCATGAACCGGAACCAGGGAGGTGATATGGGGATCCTTGCCGCCAAGCTCCTTCAGCCGGTAGATCGTTCCACGCTCCAGCCCATTCTCGTAGATATCCCTGTAGATCGACCGGTATTCCTCATTCGTCGTGTTCCGTTGGAAACCTACCTCCCACGGTGTATATCCGCTGTCGGCAGACGGGACATTGATTACCGACCGGAAGCTGTTGTAATCGGTCTGATCCACAGCAATCACATAGATCAGTGTGACTCCCTGCGTCTCACAGAGCGACTGCAGCTGTTTTAATTCCGTCTGATATTCACTGTCGTTGCCGCCGGATTCAAGGAATTCCCCGATCTTGTCGCCATTTACGGCAGACGCCGCTGTTTCCGCCGTCTGGAACGCGAAATCGTTGTAGCTTCTCGTCAGGGAGTCAGTAAACAGCGCATAACCGATCGCGCTTACGATTACACTGAATATCAGCAGGATCATAACATTCCTGCTGATGATTCTGAATGATAAGCTCCGTGTACAATGTCTGATTCTGTTCATGCTTTTACCATCTTTCTTTTTTATCGTCACGATTCCTCATCCTGCGGATTCCGCCTTGACAGTGGTCTGCGGCCCATGACCGGGGCTTCGATCTCCACAGGTTCCTGGTTCTCAAGACCTTCCTCTGTTCCAAGTTTAAGTTCCTCCACCGGGCGGCGGATTACACGTCTCTGTCTGTGTTTTTCGTTCCACTCAGGATTTTCGAGTTCGACAAGATCTGAGTATCCGAGCTTTTGCCGGATTTCTTCTCCGTTTTTCTGCTCCGCTTCCCCATCACGCGCAACCTCCAGAGCATCCGAAAGATCCGAAGCTGTGAGGGAGACACGGACGGCTCTTCCCGTTGCCGCCTGAACTGCTTTTCCTGTTGTGCGGTTTCCGGAAGCTGCTGCCGCTGCCGCAACCGCACTTGCGGCACGAAGCTCATCACCGGCTGCCGCGATCGATTCGATCCCATCCGTACTGCCGTAGTTCACAAGCTCATGGATCACCCAGTTTTCCGGCTTTTCATGAGCCTGTTCATACTCCAGCATCTCTTTTACATAATTTCCACCGGAAAACATTTCCTCGTCCATGAGTACATCCTGTACAGAATCATCCGTTTCCGGATCATGGTTTCGCTTTCCTTCCTTTTTCTTGTATTTCTTATTCTTTCTTCCCGCGACTGTCTTCCCTGTCCCTGTGCCTGCTTTTGCGATTCCTGCGCCCGCCTTCGTTTTTCCTTCCTGCTCTCTTTTATCCTTCACCCATTTATGGGCTTCCAGATTTTCCTTCCGGACTGTCTCCTCTGCCTTTTCGTCCCCCTCGTTTTTCCGGATTCTCGCAGCCTCATTCGTGTGCTCCGTCGTCTTTCCGCGTTCCAGATTTTTTCGGTACTCCGGATCCTTCCGCAGCCGCTCCAGTATCATCCGTTTAAAGTAATCCAGTCTCTTTCCCATAGTCATCCTCCTCTGATCCACAGTTTATTCCTGTTCTTTTTCGCTGCTATTCATCCTCTTAACAGTTACGGTCTTTTATCAGTCAACAAGACGGATATAATACGGCCAGTCCGCATCACGGATACTGATCGTCACATTATCGACGCCCCCGCTCGTCTCATGGACGCACCGGATCCGTCCGTCCTCTGTCCAACCCAGGAACATTACCGTATGAGCATTCGGTCCTGTGCGCACCAGGATATCTCCCGGCTCCAATTCTTCCCCGCTGATACGTTTACCGCATTTTGCCAGCTCTGTTGTACTCCAGGCGGAAAGCTTCTTCCCGGTCGCTGACCAGTACACCCAGGCGATCCAACCGGAGCAGTCAAGTCCCTTCTCCGTCCGTCCCTCCGGGTCCGGCGTGATTGTCGTTCCAAAGTTATTTCCACTATATCCGGCGGATGACGGCTTTCCGCCCCAGTAATACGGTACCTTGCCCACGGAGTTCAACGCGAACCGGATCATGCTCTGTCTCTCCGACGAAAGGCCAGACGGCAGTTCCTTCAGGTACGTCTCAGCCGCTATCGAGTTCTCTGTGATCCGCAATACACCTGTATCCACGCGGAATCCATACTTCTGTGTCCAGTCTTCTCCGGCTAACGCGGCTGCCGCCCGGACATTTTCCTCGTTCCAGCCCTGCCAGCCGTCCTCTGTATAACCGCTTTCATCGTTTCCGGTCGGATCAAGCTTAAAAAGATTATTCTCCTCCGTAAGTCCTGCAATCCTCATAATGATCGTAAGATCGACATGTCCCGGGCAGATCAGCGTTGTCTCCACAGCCTCAGCACGGCTTTCCGGAATGATATCCGGGTCGTTTTCCTGGTATATCAATGCTTCACCGGTCTCCGCAATCTCCGCATCCGAAGCGGTCGCAACTGCGGCTTCTGCTTCTGTAGCTTCACCTTCTGTGACTTCATCTTCATCATTCATGACTGCCGGATCCGTTCCGTCCTCCGTATCTGTCTCAGCAGTCTTCGTTACTCTGACACAGCCGTTACAGTGATACACATCGCTGAGTGCCAGCGTATAGAAATGGGATGCTTTCCACAGCTTCCTACAGTAGGAAAGGAAAGCTTCCCAGTCTCCCGGATCGTGATAGCTTGTATACACGTTTGCGAGAGCCATAATCTCCCGCACATTGGAATACGGGTCGATTGTATTTCCATCCCCGTCCTCCGTCAGAAACCATACGTTCCGGAAGCTGCCGATCGTCCAGGTAAACGGGTCATCCTCCTTCTGCGTCCGGTCATTCGGATTATAGGTCCCCCTGACATACTGCTGGGTAAGCCCCATTTTTTCTGCCATTTCTTCCGGGGTCAGGTTTGAATATCCGTAAACTGCGCCGCCCCAGTCGCTGTCCCAGTTCATCAGCTCATTATAGATCAGTCCGCCGTAGCTTTTTGAAGGATCGGAGTTATCCGCGGCATCCGGGAAAAAGCGGGCGATATTGAGTTCCGTGAGCGACGGACTCCACTCTCCGCTGTCCGTGGATGTCTCTGCCGCATCCGATGGTGTAAATAAATCTGTAAGCTCCGCACTCCGGTGTACCTTCGGCATCCGGATATATTCCGTTTTCCCCGGAAGCGGTGTATAAAAAGAACACATTCCGGTATTTGCGAACCCAAGTGCCGCGAGAAGGATCGCTGTAATCCTCTGATCGCTCCAGAGCCTTCTTGGGTCAGACAGCTTTTTTATACTTTTCTTT
>CAVFLH010000199.1:0-614 GCA_963622995.1 uncultured Eubacteriales bacterium
GCACTATAATGCATATCGTTATCACTCACATGAACTGAACGGAAACGGGACGGCAAAAAGATCCGGTTTCCTGATGTGAGGAATAAAAAAGAGGAGAGTATCGATTATGAAGAAAAATATCGTTTTAGCAATGACAACAGCAGCAGTCATCGCTGCACTTACAGGCTGCGGAAGCAGCTCCACAACAGAGACAACAGCAGCAGCTACAACAGCTGAGGCAACAACAGCTGCAGAAGAGACAACAGCAGCAGAGGAGTCCAAGGAGGCTGACGCAACAGAGGCAGCAGCTGAGGAAGGTTCCTTAAAGGCACTTGAGAACGTAGATCCGAACGGTCATCTCGGAAAAGTTCTCGCAGCAGGGAAGATCGTAATGGGTACATCTCCGGACTTCGCTCCGTGGGAGTTCAAGGATGTCAGCAGCGGAACAACTGAGTATGTCGGCGCTGACGTAGAGCTTGCAAAATACATCGCTGAGAAGCTTGGAGTAGAGCTTGAGATCAAGGCTATGGAGTTCTCTGCAATCCAGCAGGCAGTAACTTCCGGAAATATTGACATGGGTCTTGCCGGATTCGCTTACACAGACGAACGTGCCGAGGCTATGGGACTCTCCGAAC
>CAVFLH010000199.1:624-4492 GCA_963622995.1 uncultured Eubacteriales bacterium
CGTTATAATGTGGCATCCAGAAAGGGTCAGGGGCTTTTAGTTAAGGAAGAACTTGCTTCCCAGTATAATTCAGCAGAGTCCTTTTCCGGAAAGAAGATTGCTACCCAGAATGCGACATTACAGAACAAGCTTGCTACAGAACAGCTTCCGTCTGATGTAGAGATTCAGCTGGTGACAACTGTAACAGACGGTGTTATGATGTTAACAACAGGCAAGGTTGACGCAGTTGCCGTATCCGGTGATAATGGTGAGTCCCTTGTGAAGACATATGATGGTATCGCAATGGCAGACTTCATGTTTGATTATACAAGTGATGGCAACGTTGTAGCAGTTAAGAAGGGCGATGACGATCTCTTAAATGCGATCAATGAAGTGATTGTTGAGGTAAACGAGAAAGGTCTTTACGAGCAGTGGAAAGACGAGGCAGTTGCTCTCGCTGATAAGCTCGGTATTGAGACTCATTAATCACTGAAACAGAAAGTTTCAGATTATGTTTGAATGACGGCGCAGGCTGGAAACGGTTTCCGCTTCATGTTACAAGAAACTCAGATCTCGGTCTTTCCGGTGAAAAATCGCCGGGAAGACCTTTGTCTGTTTCAAGTTTTATCTACGAAAGGAGTTTTCCAGATGGAGTTTCTTAACGTCATGTTAAAAGTCTGGATGAAGTACTGGAGTCTGTTCTTGCAGGGTCTCGGAATGACGCTGTTTATGGGTCTCCTTACCGTCCTCATCAGTACCGTGTTCGGTTCTCTGATGGCACTGATGCGCCGCAGCAACGTGGGCATCGGAAAATTTAAGCCGCTCCGGCTGATCGCTACTGTTTATGTTGAAATTATCCGCGGCACACCGATCCTGCTGCAGTTATATTTCTTCTACTTTATGCTGCCGACATGGCTCCCGTTCTTCAACTTAAGCGAGTTTACATGCGTTATGACTGCATGCTGCGTAAACTCCACCGCTTATGTCTGTGAGATCGTCCGCGCAGGTATCCAGGCCGTCGATGTCGGACAGACAGAGGCTGCCCGTTCCTTAGGTTTAAACGCGCGCCAGACCATGATCCATATCGTTCTCCCGCAGGCCGTCAAGAACATTCTTCCGGCACTCTGCAACGAGTTCGTAGCGATCGTCAAGGAGACATCCCTGGCATCCACGTTCTTCATTGGAGAACTTATGACACAGTTCAAGACCATCAACGGTCTTACATTCCGTGTACTTGAGCCGTTGACTATCGTTGGTATCATTTACTTCGGTGTGACATTTATCATGTCCAAGTTAATTGCTTTACTGGAGAGGAGGATGAACGCAAGTGAGCGCTAGTGAGAAAGAACTGATCCGTGTAGAAGATCTGCATAAATCCTTCGGCAGTCTTCAGGTATTAAAAGGAGTTACCGAGCATGTCAACCAGGGTGAGGTCGTATCCGTCATCGGACCGTCCGGTGGTGGTAAAAGTACATTTTTACGCTGCTTAAACCTTCTCGAGACACCGACATCCGGTAAGATCTATTTTGAGAGAACCGATATCACCGACAAGAACGTGGATATCAACCTTCACCGTCAGAAGATGGGAATGGTGTTCCAGCACTTTAACGTGTTCAACAACCTCACCGTAGGCAAGAACGTTACCCTTGCCCCGGTCCTTCTCGGAAAGAAGACCCAGCAGGAAGCGGATGAGATGATGAGAGAGTTATTAAATCGCGTAGGTCTTGCCGATAAGGAGAACCAGTTCCCGATGAAGCTCTCCGGCGGACAGAAACAGCGTCTCGCCATCGTGCGCGCGCTGGCGATGGAACCGGATGTTATGCTTTTCGACGAGCCGACTTCCGCTCTTGACCCGGAGATGGTAGGAGAGGTCCTTCATGTAATCAAAGGCCTTGTAAAGACAGGTATGACCACCGTGATCGTTACCCACGAGATGGGATTCGCGAGAGAGGTCTCCGACCGTGTATTCTTCATGGACGGCGGCGTGATCGCAGAGAAAGGTACTCCGGACGAGGTATTCAACCATCCGCAGAACCCGAGAACACAGGAGTTCTTAAGCAAGGTATTATACTAATAAGAAACAGCGGGAAGCTGTTTTGAACTGCCGCAGCTTATAAGCGGTGCATTCATAATATGCAGGAAATGTCCCGCTGAGATAAGAGGTTAAGTCTTATTTTGGCGGGACTTTTTGAGAGGAGAAATCACATGTCAGCATCCAAACAGACAGCATTCGACTATATCGACGAGAAATCCAGCGTGATCACAGACGTGTCCGACAAGATCTGGGACTACGCGGAGCTTTCTTTAAGAGAGTACAAATCCGGAGATCTCTACGCGAAGGTATTAAAAGAGGAAGGTTTCACCGTAGACCATCCCTTTGACAATATCGAGACAGCGTTCCGCGCCTCCTACGGTTCCGGCAAGCCGGTGATCGGAATTTTAGCAGAGTATGACGCTCTGACAGGCCTTTCCCAGGTCGCTGGTTCCGAGACGAGAAAAGAACTTGTCGCAAACGGAAACGGCCACGGCTGCGGCCACAACCTCTTAGGCGCAGGTTCCATGGCGGCTGCCTTCGCTATCAAGAAGTATCTGGAAGAAAAGGGTGAGGGAAGCGGTAAAGTGATCCTCTACGGCTGCCCGGGCGAGGAAGGTGCCGCTACAAAGGCATTTATGGCGAGAGACGGTGTGTTCGCGGAGTGCGACGCGGCCCTCACATGGCATCCGGGAAATGTCAACCAGGTGGTTTCCGGTACCTGCAACACATGCATTCAGAGTGAGTATAAATTCACAGGCGTCGCTTCCCATGCGGCGGGAGCTCCGGAAAAAGGACGTTCCGCCCTCGATGCGGTAGAGCTTATGAACATCGGTGTTCAGTTCTTGAGAGAGCACATGCCGGACAGCGCAAGAATCCATTACTCCATCACAGACGCCGGCGGAGATTCCCCGAACGTCGTACAGCCGAGAGCACAGGTCCTCTACATGGTTCGTTCCATCTGGGTAAAGGACGCTCTGGAGCTTCAGGAGAGAGTAGACCGTATCGCCCTGGCTGCGTCTATGATGACAGACACAAAGATGGAGAAGAAGTTTATCGACGGCTGCTCCAACACTGTTCCGAACAAGGTCTTAGAGTCCCTCATGTGGGAGAACTTTAACGAACTCGGCGTGTGCCACTACACAGAGGAAGAATTAAAGTACGCGAAAGCACTCTACGATTCCGTCGAGATGAAGTCTGAGAAGCTTCCGGGTGACGCGACAGCGGATGACAGCGATATCTATGAGTTTGTGGATGAGAAATCCAAACACGGCACAACACCGATGAACGAGTTCCTTGTTCCGTATCTGTATTTCGAGAAGCCGAAGATGGGCTCCACGGACGTCGGCGATGTGAGCTGGTGTGTTCCGACCGCACAGCTCAACACATCCACATTCCCGGCACAGGCGCCTGGACATTCCTGGCAGAACGTTTCCTGCGGACGGACATCCATCGCCCACAAGAATATGCTGTTAGCAGGTAAAGTCATGGCGGCTACCGCTATCGACCTCATCGAGAAGCCGGATGTTTTACAGGCTGCGAAGGATGAGTTCAACAAGAAGATGAAACGCTACGGCGGATACACCTGCCCGATCCCGGAGGGAGCGGTTCCGGTGGTTCCGGGTGAGAAGATGTAAGAAAATAGAACAATATGGGGTCCGGCATGACAGGCCAGAAAGCAAAAAATTTCGCTTACAGCCTGTCATGCCGGGCTGTTTTATTTTTGCGCCCAGTGTTGTAAATAGTCATATTTACTGAAAAGCTTTCCGAAAAAATTTCAGAAATTTTACATACTTTTCAGTAAAAAGACATGAATCGTGGTTCTAAAATGCCCTAAAATGTGATATACTATAAAAG
>CAVFLH010000200.1:0-4482 GCA_963622995.1 uncultured Eubacteriales bacterium
CTGTGAACTTGTTGCAGTACTCCATGAATCCGGATACAACGGTGTTCAGGCTGAACTGGTTGAAACGTGTCTCGATATCGTAGACAAGTTTGTGGCGGAGCTTCACCATCTCCTTTGTCTCCTTGATATCCTTGTCCTTGCTGTCCATAACAAGGTTGTAGAAACGATTTAAGAATCTGGAAACGCCCTCAATTCCTCTGTCATCCCACTCGGCGTCGAGTTCCGGCGGTCCAACGAAGAGCTCGTACATTCTTAACGCGTCGCAGCCGTAGTCTCTTACGAGATCATCCGGGGATACAACGTTTCCTTTGGACTTACTCATCTTGATACCGTTCTTACCAGTGATCATACCCTGGTTGAACAGCTTCTTGAACGGCTCATCGAAGTCGATCACTCCGATATCATATAAGAACTTCGTGTAGAATCTGGAGTACAGAAGGTGAAGAACCGCATGCTCAACACCGCCGATGTACATATCTACCGGAAGGTACTTGTCTGCTTTCTCTTTGGATACGAGTTCCTTGTCGTTCTTGTTGTCCACATAACGTAAGAAGTACCAGGAGGAACCGGCCCACTGAGGCATTGTGTTTGTCTCACGTTTTGCCGGAGCGCCGCAGCACGGGCATGTGGTATTTACCCAGGAGTCGATAGCCGCAAGCGGGGACTCACCGGTACCGGTCGGCTGATAGCTCTCAACCTCCGGAAGTTTTAACGGAAGCTGGTCTTCCGGAACCGGAACGTTGCCGCACTTCGGGCAGTGGATGATCGGGATCGGCTCGCCCCAGTAACGCTGACGGGAGAATACCCAGTCACGAAGCTTGTAGTTAACGGTCTTCTTACCGATACCCATCTTCTCGATGATGTGCGGAGCTTCCTTCTTTAATACGGAAGATTCCATGCCGTTCCACTCGCCGGAGTTGATCATGGTTCCCTTCGCGTCTGTGTAAGCTTCTGTCATGTTCTCGATTTCTTTGCCGTCCTGGGCGATAACCTGAATGATCGGGAGACCGAATTTCTTTGCGAACTCGAAGTCACGGTCGTCGTGTGCCGGTACGCACATGATCGCGCCGGTACCGTAGTCAGCAAGTACATAGTCGGACAGCCAGATCGGAACTTCCTTGCCGTTTAACGGGTTGATGGCGTAGGAACCTGTGAATACACCTGTCTTCTCCTTGCCCTGGAGACGGTCTACGTTGGACTTCATGGAAGCGTCGAAGATGTACTTCTCCACTGCCTCTCTTGTCTCGTCTGTTGCCAGCTCTTTCGCGAGCTTGTGCTCCGGGGAGAGAACCATAAAGGTTGCGCCGTGGAGTGTATCCGGTCTTGTTGTGTAGACGGTGATCTTCTCGTCACGTCCCTTGACCGGGAAATCTACCTCTGCGCCGTAGGATTTGCCGATCCAGTCTGTCTGCATCTTTTTAACCTTCTCCGGCCAGTCGAGTTTGTCGAGGTCGTTTAAGAGGCGGTCTGCGTATGCTGTGATCTTTAACATCCACTGACGGAGATTCTTCTTTGTAACCGATGTGCCGCAGCGCTCGCAGCATCCGTTTACGACTTCCTCGTTTGCGAGACCTGTCTTACAGGACGGACACCAGTTGATCGGGAACTCTTTCTCGTACGCGAGGCCTTTCTTAAACATCTGGACGAAGATCCACTGGGTCCATTTGTAGAATGCCGGATCTGTTGTGTTTACTTCCATATCCCAGTCGTAGATTGCTGCGATCTGGTTGATCTGGCGTTTGATGTTCTTTACATTGGAAGCTGTGGAAACTGCCGGATGGATACCCATCTTGATAGCGTAGTTCTCAGCCGGAAGACCGAATGCGTCCCATCCCATCGGGTGGATCACATATTTACCCTTTAATAACTGATAACGGCTCCATACATCGGAGATTACATAACCTCTCCAGTGACCTACATGAAGTCCGCTGCCGGACGGATACGGGAACATATCCAGGCAGTAATACTTTTCTTTCTTTCCATCATTGACATTGATCGGATTCTTTTCCCAGTTCTCACGCCACTTGTTCTCAATGGCGGTGTGGTTGTACTGTGCCATGACGATTTTCTCCTCCATTTCATATTGCGCTTTCGCGGAAACAAAAAAGTCCCTCTATCTCTATCATATCTTATAGAGACGTGGGGGACTTACATTCTCACGCGGTACCACTCTATTTCATACTGGGCTTTTGCCCGTATGCACTCTTTTCCGATAACGGCGGAAACCGGCAATGCCTATCTAAGGTTATCGGCGCGCAGTTCTTGTTTTCACTGTCTTCGCCCACTTTTTCAGCATGCTGCTCCGAGGCGAGTTCGGAAAGGTTTCGGATGCTGCCTCGCACCGCCCGGCAGTTCTCTGTGCTCCGTCTTCTCTCTTACTGGTCCTCTTCGACGCATTTTAACTCAATAAATTTACCATAGAATCCAGGTTCTGTCAAGGTTTCATACCCGATTCAGTCCGGCGGCCTGATCTGCAGCCAGTTTTCAGGAACGATTCCCGGCACTCTATGTAATCCCCTGGCAGACTGTCCGTTTTCGCAGGGCAAAGAAGTGATACGGCAGAAAAACAGATTGACTTTTTTTCAAATTCTTTTATAGTATGGAGGGACAGATATTTGCCTGAAATTCCATCAGAAAAAGCGGTATTCCGGCAGTTTTCGTCTGTCAGCCGCAAAATACAAGGGGGATATCTATGGAATACGTCCACAATCTGATCTGGCTCTGCCCGCTTCTCTTTGCGGCAGGATTTATCGACTCCATCGCCGGGGGCGGCGGACTCATCGCCATGCCGGCCTACATGATGTGCGGCATGCCGATCTACTACGTCTACGGCTGCAACAAGTTCCAGTGCGCCTTCGGAAGCACCATGGCTGCATGGAAATACTTTAAGAACGGCTGCCTCGATCTCAAGATCACCCTGATCAGCGCCGTGACCTCGTTCCTCTGCTCCATGCTTGGAACCCGGATCATCTTTTATCTCAAAGAAGAACAGATCCGCTCCATGTTGATGGTCCTTCTTCCGCTCACCGCGATCCTTGTGATCTTCGTGAAGAACGCCTGGAACTACACGGATACGACAAAACCGCTGATTCTTCCGAATGTGCTCCGCGCGCTCTTAATCGGAATGACCATCGGCCTCTACGACAGCCTCTACGGCCCGGGCGGCGGAACCATCGCCATGCTGCTCTTCACGTTCCTCTTAAAATACGATATCCGCACCGCCTCCGGAAACGCGAAGCTCACGCTGATCGTGTCCAACTACACGGCGCTTATCTCCTACATTCTTTCCGGAAACGTGCTCTATATGATCGCGATCCCGTGCGCGATCAGCAATGTCTTAGGAAACTACGTCGGTGCCGGCTTCGCCATCAAAAACGGTGCGAAGATCATCCGGCCGGTGATGATCTGTGTGGTGACTGTGCTGATCATTAAAATTATTTTGGGGAAATAAAAGAGATCCCGGACAGAGTTTTTGCTCTGTTTCGGGATCTTTTTCTGTTTTTCTTAGTTAAATCCAAAGAACTTCTGTGCGATCTTGTATCCCGCGATAGAGAGGGATCTTCCACCCTTGCCAGGAAGGTTCATTCCCTGGCCTAAGAAGCCCCAGCGGAGGCGTAAGTAGAGCGTCGGGTTTGATTTCTTTAACTCATCCCAGAGTGCCTTTTTCTTTGCCATATTCTCATCGCTGCCGGACTTGATTGCGAGGATCGAGCAGATGACCATCATGATCTCCAGGTAGCGCACCATATAGTGGCGGAGCTTCTTGTTCTGGATCTTTGTCACATCATAATAGCCGAGCATCAGCTTTGTCACGCGGATCTGCTGGTCGATCCTTCCGATCATGACCTGCTCGTTGACGGACTGGTCGGAACGGCCGATAAAGTAGCGATAGAAGTTCACATCCAGGTAGTACATCGTATGTACGTGCGGAAGCGGCTCGTACACGAAGATATTGTCCACATAGAATGTGTGTTCCGGAAGTTCCAGCTTACAGTCTCTTAAGAGCTCTGTTCTGTAAATTACGGAATGCATCAGGATATACTGTCCTGCCACGAACACCTTCACATCGCTCCAGGTAAAGATCTCGTTCTTCGGAAGCGCCAGGTTATAGTTCATGACTTTCTTGTGCTTAGCACCCTGTTTTTCATATACAAAGTTTGTGATCAGCATATCCAGGGTATCTTTTCCGTAGACGAAGCGGCGCAGGGTGTCAAGCACCTGCTTGTAGGCCTGTTCGTTTACCCAGTCATCGCTGTCCACGACCTTAAAATAGATTCCTGTCGCGGCCTTTAATCCCGCATTGACCGCAGCGCCGTGTCCGCCGTTTTCCTGGTGTATCGCCCTGCAGATCCCCGGATATTCTTTCTCATAGCGGTCAGCAATCTCAGCTGTATTGTCCTTTGTGGAACCGTCGTCCACGATCAAGATCTCCACCTCATTTCCGCCCGGAAGCAGAGACTTGATACAGTTTTCCATATAGGC
>CAVFLH010000201.1:0-4467 GCA_963622995.1 uncultured Eubacteriales bacterium
CATTTCCGAAAAGTTTTCGTACATGCGGCTTTTTGCGGCCGTTCGTACCCGTCTATCTATTATCCACTAAAAACCTCATTTTGAACAGTAGTTTTTTTAATTTTTCTTTCCCAAATCCATATACTTATGCTATGATATTGATATCTATGAGTGAAGGATGGTTCGACGGGGCAGCAGATCTGCGGCTTTGGCGGGCTGTCATATTTTTTAACGAGGAAAGAGCGAACATGAAAAAAATGCTATTTGCGTTCTCCCTGGCGGGACTGCTCCTGTTATCGGCATGCAGCAGACCGGCGGCGGAGGAGACAGAGGCGGCAGAGACAACGGCCGAGGCGGAGAACACCCAGGAGACCAGCGGTGTTCTGGTGATCGAGGATGCCGGGGAAGATAAAAACAAGACGATCTCCGTGCGGATCGTGGACTCTTCGAACCCGGCGCTCCCGGGGCGCGAGGCGAAGAAGGTCCGCGGCATCTACGTTACGGGACCGGTGGCCGGAAACGGGGAAGTCTTAAACGGCGTCCTGGACGGTGCCCTGGCTGCGGGAATCAACGCGGTGGTCATCGATTTTAAGGAGGACCAGGGCCGGATCACATGTCCGGTGAATGCGGCGACGGTGAATGAGATCGGTGCCAGCATCCCGTATGTGCGGGACATGAAAGGCCTGATCGAGAGCCTCAAGGAGAAAGATCTCTATGTGATCGCGAGAGTCGCGGCTTTCAGGGATTCCTATCTCGCGGAGAAGAAGCCGGAGTGGAGTCTGAAGCTTCCGGACGGCAGCCTGTATCAGGACCGCCAGGGCATGTACTGGGTGGATCCATACCGCCAGGAAGTCTGGGATTATCTTCTGGAAGTCGGAACCGAGGCGAAAGAGCTCGGTTTTGATGAGGTCCAGTTTGATTATCTGAGATTCCCGAACGAGGCGTCGGCGGGTCAGGTCATCTACGACGATTCGGTGATCCGGGGGCGTTCCAAGACGGATACGATCTTAGAGTGTACCAACTATTTATATGCAAATCTCGCGTCCCAGGGACTTTTCGTTTCTGCGGATGTGTTCGGCACAATTATCGGAAGCGGCGTGGATTCCACTGCCGTGGGACAGAACTACACGGAGATGGCGAAGATCCTCGACTATATCTGCCCGATGATCTACCCGTCCCACTACAGCTCCGGAAACTTTGGGCTGGAACATCCGGATACGGAGCCGTACAAGACGATCTTAGGGGCGCTTCAGAAGTCTGGAAAGGTTCTGCTGGACGCGTCGAGGGCCGACAACCATGAGAGCCGCCAGGCGATCGTCCGCCCGTGGCTTCAGGACTTTACTGCCACATATCTCGGTGAAGGAAATTATATCACCTACGGCGATACTGAGGTCGCGGAGGAAGTCCGCGCCGTCCAGGATGCCGGATATGAGGAATGGATGCTGTGGAGCGCGGCGAACAAGTACCATTTAGAGGGGCTTTCCGGGGACGGAAGCAGCGCGGCGGCAGCGGAAGCTGCAGGAGAAGGCGAGACCAGTGCGGACAGCGTGGAAGAGCCTGCTGAAGTAGAAACTGAGACTGTGCAGCAGTAAAGCAGAAAACGAAGTTTTTCAGCAATAAAACAATAGAAAAAATAACAGAGAACGAAACCTTGTGCAGGAACCGGCAGTTACAGTGAAAACCACTGCCGGTCCGGCAGAATGGAGAACAAAATGAATCAGATTCGTAAAACACCAGTGCCGGGAGAATTCTACCGGCATTTTAAAAATAAGTTATATCAGATCGTCGCGGTTGCGACCCACTCAGAGACCGGGGAAGAAATGGTAGTTTATCAGGCTCTCTACGGGGACTTCAAGATTTGGGTCCGCCCGCTTGACATGTTTTTAGAGGAAGTCGACCGGGAGAAATACCCGGACGCGGTGCAGAAGTACCGTTTTGAACGGGTGCGTCTCGTTAAGCCGCAGAGCGCACAGGACAGCAGAAATGCGAAAAATGCTGAGGAAAGCTCAGTACGGGAGAATGAACAGGAGAAAGAATCAAATACAGCAGAGAAAAACAGGCACAGCGGAAACATGTTCGATGCCGAGGCAGCACTCGTGCGGCAGCCGTCGGCAGGCAGCAACAGTAGCACAGCTCAGAGTGACGCCGCCCAGCCTGCAGACGAAGACCAGCCGGTCAACCAGGACCTCCTGGACTTCTTCGACGCCATGGACGAGAAAAACTACGACCTGATGCTAGAATGCCTGACAAAGCTCTCGGCTCATGCGACACAGAAAGAGTTAGACGATATCTGCATGGTCCTGGACATCCATCCGCCGGTGGGCTGTGATGACGTTGTATCCCAGATCATGTTTATCAAGCGCCACCTTGCGATGATCAGAAAGTTTGACGGGGAGAGATTGCGTTGACAGAGAATGACACTCCTTTCAATATAGAAGAAGAATTAAAAAAACTCCCAGCCTCGCCGGGAGTTTATCTCATGCATGACAAGCACGATGAGATCATATATGTAGGAAAAGCCATAAGCTTAAAGAACCGCGTGCGCCAGTATTTCCAGAGCAGCCGCAACAAGACGGCAAAGATCGAGAAGATGGTGTCCAGGATCGCGAGATTCGAGTACATCATCACGGACTCCGAGCTGGAGGCCCTGGTCTTAGAGTGCAACCTCATCAAGGAACACCGCCCGCGGTACAACACGATGCTTAAGGATGACAAGACATATCCTTACATCAAAGTCACCACGGACGAGCCGTTCCCGAGAGTCCTGTTCTCAAGGACCATGAAAAAGGACAAATGCCGGTATTTCGGCCCATACACCAGCGCCGGGGCGGTGAAGGACACCATCGACCTGATCCACAAGCTCTGGAAGATCCGGACATGCAGCAGGAGTCTGCCGAAGGACATCGGAAAGGACCGCCCGTGCCTGAACTACCACATCAAACAGTGTTCAGCGCCGTGCCAGGGCTATATTTCCGAGGCAGATTACAAGAAATCTGTCTCGGAGGTCATCGAGTTCCTGGACGGAAAGTACACGCCGGTGCTGACGATGTTGGAGGAAAAGATGATGGCAGCCTCCGACGCGATGGAGTATGAGCAGGCCATCGAGTATCGGGAACTTTTAAACAGCGTAAAGCAGGTTGCCCAGAAGCAGAAGATCACGAGCCAGAGCATGGAAGACCGGGACGTGATCGCCATGGCACGTGACGATGCGGACGCTGTGGTCCAGGTATTCTTCGTCCGGGACGGAAAGATGATCGGGCGGGAGCATTTCCGCGTCTCCGCGTCAACAGCGGACAACAATTACCAGATCGTCGGAAGCTTCGTGAAGCAGTTCTACGCGGGAACACCTTTTATCCCGAGAGAGATCTGGGTGCAGGAAAAATTCCCGGAGATGGACCTGATCGCAGAATGGCTCACGAAGCGCCGCGGTCAGGCGGTAAAATTCCTGATCCCGAAAAAAGGCCAGAAAGAGCGCCTGGTGGAGCTTGCGGAGAAGAACGCGAAACTTGTGCTTGACCAGGATAAGGATAAGATCAAGAGAGAGGAACTCCGAACCATCGGTGCCATGAACCAGGTGGGTAGCTGGCTTGGACTGGAAAAAGTACGCCGGATGGAGGCCTATGATATCTCAAATATCAGCGGTTTCGAATCCGTCGGCTCCATGGTCGTTTTCGAGGACGGACGTCCAAAGAGAAACGATTACCGAAAATTTAAGATCAAGACGGTCCAGGGACCAAACGATTACGCGTCCATGGAAGAGGTGCTGACCCGCCGGTTCACCCATGGCATGGAGGAACTGGAAGAGGAGAAGAGAAATCAGGAGGACGGAGCGGAAGTGCCGGATGGAAGATTCGGAAGTTTCACGAGATTCCCGGACCTGATCCTCATGGACGGCGGCCGGGGACAGGTGAATATTGCGCTGAAGGTGCTGGATGAGCTGCGGCTCAACATTCCGGTCTGCGGCATGGTAAAAGATGACAATCACCGGACAAGGGGACTCTACTATAATAATATTGAGATCCCCATCGACCGCCATTCCGAGGGTTTCAAGCTTGTGACGAGGATCCAGGATGAGGCACACCGGTTTGCCATCGAGTACCACAGAAGCCTGAGAAGCAAGGCACAGGTCCACTCGGTCCTCGACGATATCGAGGGCATCGGCCCGGCGAGAAGAAAAGCATTGATGCGCCGGTTCAAGTCCCTGGAGGCGGTGCGCGACGCAACCCTGGAAGAACTTGAGGGCACGGAAGGCATGAACAAGCGGGCCGCGGAGAGCGTCTACGCCTATTTCCGCGAGAAGGATCGCGCGCCGGAGATTACGGAGTAAAGGAAAGGTTTCAAGCTCCATCGAAACAGTTTACAGGACTTAAAACGGAATAGATATAGTAAACTGGAAAATTTCGTGACATTCTGTCCTCGATATGATAGGATGAAGATAACTGTGCGCAGAAGTGTAAATTTTTGCCAGAAGCCATGCGGCCAGGATAC
>CAVFLH010000202.1:0-2508 GCA_963622995.1 uncultured Eubacteriales bacterium
AGAAAATGCGGCAATATTTGGAATTTGTGTGAAGTTTCTCCTGCGCGGTTGACAGAAAAGAGCCTTTGTCTTTATAATGGGTATGATGTCGATTTTATGCAAACAGATCACGAAACCGACAGTGGGAGAGAAGAAAAACATGACAAAAAGACAAAAAAGATTTCTGGCGCTGATGCTGGGGACGGTTCTTTTGGGGGACTGTGCGGGTCAGGCTGGAACGATGATATCCGGACTTTCGAGTGCCTACGCGGCAACGGGTTCGGCAACGGTAAATGCCACGACCCTGAATGTGCGGAGCACGCCGGGTACGACGGGATCTATCGTAAAAAAACTTGCCTACGGGGCGGCCGTCACAGTGGTTTCCGAGACAGCGGGAACTGATGGAAAGACCTGGTATAAGATCCAGTTTTCCTCCGGATCCGGGACACAGGAAGGTTACGTCCGGTCGGACTATATCAAATTCCCGGTATCCTACAGCTATGACTCGAATTTTGAGAACTATTTAAACAGCCAGGGATTCCCGGAAAGCTACAAGGTGTCCCTGCGGACTCTTCACACGGAACATCCGACATGGGTCTTCCAGGCCCAGAAGACGGGGCTTAACTGGAGCGATGTGATGGAAGCCGAGGGTGCGGTCGGAACGAACCTGGTATCAAAGGCCAGCATTTCATCCTGGAAATCCACGGACTACGGCGCCTACGACTGGAACACCAGCACCTGGACCGGATTTGACGGTGCGTCCTGGGTGGCTGCATCCAAGGACATCGTCGCCTACTATATGGATCCGAGAAACTTCTTGAATGATACATATGTATTCCAGTTCCTGCATCACGCCTACGACAGCAACACCCAGACGAGAGCGGGACTTACAAGCCTGATCACGGGAACGTTCCTGGAAAAGACGCCGGAGGAGACGACGGCGGCCCAGAGTGTCCAGGAGACATCAGGTTCTGAAAGTGCGGCGGTCGTAAATAATAACACGAGTGCGGAAACTTCCGGCTCTCTGCAGCAGGGAGAGAACTTCGGACCGGGAATGAGCTCCGGAACGTCAAGTGGAAGTTCTTCTGGAAGCAGCTCCAGCAGCTCTGGAAGCGGAAGCCAGGGCGTGAGCCTCGAGGGACCGGGATCCACGGTCAGCCAGAGAAAGATGTATACAACAGCACTCCCGGAGGTAGAGTATGGTCCGGGAATGGACGCGTCCGCCATCACCGATGACAACACAGGCGCGTCAAACACTTCCCCGGTGCCGACGGGACAGACTTATGTGGATATTATTATGAAGGCGGCGGCCCAGACTGGCGTCAACCCATATGTTCTCGGCGCTATGATCCTTCAGGAGCAGGGAACCGGTAAGTCCGGAAGTATTTCCGGTAAGACCTCCGGTTATGAGGGCTACTACAATTTCTTTAATATCGGTGCCTTCGCATCGGGATCCATGTCCGCCGTTACACGTGGTCTCTGGTACGCATCCCAGTCGGGAAGCTACGGAAGACCGTGGAATTCTATCGAGAAGTCCATCATCGGCGGCGCGACCTACTACAGCGAGAATTTCCTGCAGAATGGGCAGGATACCTTCTATTTAAAGAAGTTTAACGTGCAGGGAAGCACCCCGTATAAGCACCAGTATATGACAAACGTGGAGGGCGCGGCCGGAGAGGGCGCGAAGCTCGCGAGAGCCTACACGGATGAGATGAAGAAACAGGCGCTAGTATTCAAGATCCCGGTATACAACAACATGCCGGAGACCGCGTGCGCAAAGCCGACCGTGACAGGAAGTCCGAACAACAAGCTGTCCGGAATCACCATCGACGGATATTCCCTGACACCGACCTTCAATAAGGATATGGAGAAGTATGACCTCGTTGTGGATTCCTCTGTTTCTACAGTGAACATCCGGACAACAGCTATCGATTCCAAGGCGACAGTCAGCGGAGCAGGAACGATCAGTCTCGGAAGCGGAACGACGATCGTGAAGATCGAGGTGAAGGCGGAGAACGGCGATGTCCGCACATACCAGGTTTCCATCGCGAAAGGAAACGGAAACGGCAGCACCATCGTGGTTTCCCCGTCGACGGGAAATTCCACAGGTTCTTCGACCTCCGGATCCACAACGACTGGATCTACGGTAGGACCTGGCGGATCGACCGGAACGACGAGCGGCGGAAGCAGTTCCAGCACCACAGGTCCTGGAAGTACGAGTTCCGGGTCACAGAGCTCTTATCCGGAGGGTGCGACTGGATCCGGGAAGCTCGTGACGTCATCGACGGGAACGAGCGGGACATCTGGAAGTACAGGCACTGGAACCACAGGTTCCTATCCGGAAGGTGCGTCGGGCAGCGGCAAACTTGTGACGGGTAACCGATCTGGTAACATCTGGTCATAAGAATGCACGTTTCTGGAAAGACTAGGCTTAAAAGTACAGGTATGGGGCTGCGTGAGTGGGGTCTGCCTGGAAAAAGCTGGAATAGGAGATAAAAAAATATGAATAAATACATGAAAAAACTGGCG
>CAVFLH010000202.1:2518-4427 GCA_963622995.1 uncultured Eubacteriales bacterium
GCGTTGATGGTCATGCTGCTGCCGGCTGGATCAATGGTTTCATTTGCGGCCAGCGGAAAACTCTCGTTTTCCGACCCGACCGCATCGGTGGGAGACCAGGTATCCGTCACGATGAAGATCGCCGCGGACGCAGCACTCGGCTCCTCCGATGTGATGCTTCAGTATGATGCGGACGCCCTTGAATTTGTCAGCGGCACAAACTCAAACGGCGGCGCGGGATCTGTCCGCGTCATCGGTTCTGCGGAGGCTGCGGACCAGAAGACATTCAGCTTTACATTAAAATTTAATGCCTTGAAGGCTGGAACTTCCTCCATCACGGTGAAATCCCAGGAAGTTTACGATGCCGACTCCAAGGCAGTGACTCTCGACCATATCGGAAGCTCCTCCGTAAAGATCAATGCGGCGGATACTTCCTCCAAGGACGCGTCCTTAGCGTCCCTCACGATCTCACCGGGTACCTTAAAACCGGCGTTCTCCGCGGATGTGACCGAGTACACCGCTGCGGTTTCCAGTGATGTGACATCCATCACGGTCAGCGCACCGGCGAAGGACGGCGGCGCGAAGGTGGCTGTCAGCGGAAACGATGATCTCCAGGACGGAGAGAATACCATCACCTGTACCGTAACAGCTGAGGATGGGGAGACCACAAAGACATACACCATCGTAGTCACAAAGTCTGACGACGCGGCGGCTTCCGACGGGGAGACAGACGGAGATTCCACAGAGACAAACGCAGGAGTTGTTGGTGAGGACGGCAACTGGACCGTTGCAGATACTTTTGATGACTCTGAACTTCCGTCTGGATTTACGGCGACGGAGATCGAGTATGAGGGCAGAACCGTAAAGGCAGCTACTGACGATTCTGGAATGACCTTACTTTATATGACGGATGATTCTGGCAACGGGGACTTCTTTGTATACAACAGCGAGACAGGAGCTTTATCCGCTTATGTAGTTGTGAAGATGGCAGAGAAGACAGTCGTAGTGCTTCCGCCTGAGTGCATCCCGGAGGGAACAGCGCTTCCGGATGGCTTTGCCGAGTGTACCATCGATATCGGAGATCACACTGTCCATGGCTGGATCTGGAAAGACAGCGGTGATTCCGCACCGGAGTACTGTGTCGTTTACGGACGCAACGAGAGTGGCGAAGAGGGATTCTATCGTTACGACCAGAAGGAGATGACGCTCCAGCGTTACTTCCAGGATCCGGATGCAGCGGATGCACGCAGCAAGTATTTAAAGGTTGCGGAGGATTACAACAGCCTGCTTAAGGATTACGAGATCCGCGGAATGTTCGTGATCGGACTCTTTGCACTCAGCATTGTTTTAGTGATCATCATTATCGTTCTTTTACTCAGAAAGCCGAAGGCACCGAAGAATCCGGGCCGCGGCGGATATGACGATTACGATGACTATGAGGGCGGACGGAAAAACAGAAAGTCCGAGCCGAAAAAAGCACAGAAGTCTGGAAGAAACGCGAAAGCACCTGAGAGAAGAGCAGCGTCCAGACCGGCTGTCCGCGAGGAAGAGCTTTTTGACGAAGATGAGGAAGAAATTCAGATTCCGCGTAGAAGACCGGCAGCAGCCGAGACACGCCGTCCGGCAGCGAAGAGACGGGAACCGGTGAGAACGGAGGACGTTTCTGAGAGAACAGTTGCTCAGGAGAGACCGGCAAGACCGGCGAGAAAGAACGTGGCGGATATGGAAAAAGATCTGTCAAGAAATCTCGCAGCGGAAGCTGCAAAAGCAGCACCGAAAGCAGCGCCGAAAGCAGCACCGAAAGCAGCACCGAAAGTAGCACCGAAAGCAGCACCGGCGGAGAAGAAGATCGAGGATGACGACGATTTTGAATTTATCGATTTAGATCTGTAAAAAATATAATGGGTAAAAAAGCCGTGAGGGGTAAAAG
>CAVFLH010000203.1:0-4406 GCA_963622995.1 uncultured Eubacteriales bacterium
GCAAAGGACGAGCAGAGCGATATCGAGTTAAGAATCGAAGAGCTCGAGAAACTGTTAAAGAACGCTGAGGTCGTTGTTGAGGACGAGGTAAGCCTTGACAAGATCAACGTTGGATGTATCGTAAAGGTTTACGATATCGACTTCGACGAGGAGATGGAATTCAAGCTCGTTGGTTCCACAGAGGCTAACAGCCTTGAGAACAAGATCTCCAACGAGTCCCCGGTCGGACACGCGCTGATCGGCAAACGCGTCGGCGATGTTGTTGACGTTGAGACACAGTCCGGAGTTATCCAGTACAAGGTACTCGATATTAAGAGAGTCGATTAATCACCAAGACAAAAGTGAAGGAGATATAGAAAAGTGGCTGAACAGCAGAATCAGAACAAGAATGCAAATGCAAAAGAGCAGGATATCCACCAGCTCTTAAAGGTGCGCCGCGAGAAGCTTGCTGAGTTACAGGCAGAGGGCAGGGACCCGTTCCAGATCACAAAGTTTGATCAGACAGCTCACAGCGCAGATATCAAAGAGAATTACGCAGAATTTGACGGAAAGGAAGTTTCCATCGCCGGACGTATCATGTCCAAGCGTGTCATGGGTAAAGCTTCTTTCTGCAACGTCCAGGATCTCAAGGGCAACATCCAGTGCTATGTATGCCGCGATGACCTCGGCGAGGATTCCTACAAAGACTTCAAGAGAATGGATATCGGCGATATCGTCGGCGTCAAGGGCTTTGTATTCACAACGAAGATGGGCGAGATCTCTGTTCATGCCCATTCCGTAACACTGCTCTCCAAGAGCTTACAGATCCTTCCGGAGAAGTACCACGGACTTACAAACACAGATACCCGTTACCGTCAGAGATATGTTGACCTGATCATGAACGAGGATGTCAAGAAGACATTCGTTATGCGTTCCAAGATCATCAGCTGCATCCGCAGATACTTAGATGACCTCGGATTCCTTGAGGTCGAGACTCCGATGCTCGTTGCAAACGCAGGCGGCGCTGCTGCGAGACCGTTCGAGACACACTACAACGCTCTCGACGAGGATGTTAAACTTCGTATCTCCCTTGAGCTCTACTTAAAGAGACTCATCGTCGGCGGTATGGAGCGCGTTTACGAGATCGGCCGTGTATTCCGTAACGAGGGTCTTGACACAAGACACAACCCGGAATTCACTCTGATGGAGTTATACCAGGCATACACCGATTACCAGGGAATGATGGACCTCACAGAGAACATGTTCCGTCATATTGCACAGCAGATCTGCGGATCCACAACGATCCCGTACGCAGATGTTGAGATCGACCTCGGAAAGCCGTTCGAGCGTCTTACCATGATCGATGCCATCAAGAAATACACAGGTATTGATTTCAACGAGATCACTACTACTGAGGAAGCAAAGAAATTAGCGGATGAGAAGGGCGTTCACTACGAGGACCGTCACGTTCGCGGCGACATCATCAACCTCTTCTTCGAGGAGTTCGTTGAGGAGCACCTGATCCAGCCGACCTTCATCACAGATCATCCGATCGAGATCTCCCCACTTACCAAGAAGAAACCGGATCATCCGGAGCAGGTTGAGCGTTTCGAGCTCTATATCTACGCCCGTGAGATGTGCAACGCATACTCCGAGTTAAACGACCCGATCGACCAGAGAGAGCGTTTCAAAGCACAGGAAGCTGCCTTCGCCGCTGGTGATGAGGAAGCGAACCACACCGATGAGGACTTCTTAAATGCCCTCGAGATCGGTATGCCGCCGACCGGTGGTATCGGATATGGTATCGACCGTCTTGTAATGTTATTTACAAACTCTCCGGCGATCCGTGACGTACTGCTCTTCCCGACCATGAAGTCCTTAGACTCCAAGAAATCTGACAAACCGGTCGTTAAGACATCCGAGGCAGCAGCTCCGGAAGTGATCGATTTCTCCAAGGTCGTTGTTGAGCCGATGTTCGCTGACTATGTTGACTTTGAGACATTCAGCAAGTGCGATTTCCGCGCTGTCAAGGTTAAAGCATGCGAGGCAGTAAAGAAGAGCAAAAAGCTCCTCCAGTTCACTCTCGATGACGGAACCGGCACAGACCGCACGATCTTAAGCGGAATCCACGCTTTCTATGAGCCGGAAGAGCTCGTTGGAAAGACCCTGATTGCGATCACCAACCTCCCGCCGAGAGCCATGATGGGAATCGACTCCTGCGGTATGCTCCTCTCCGCAATTCATGAGGAAGAGGGCGAGGAGAAGTTAAACCTTCTCATGGTTGACAGCCATATTCCGGCTGGTGCGAAGCTGTACTAATTAGTAACGAATATAAAATTGGCGCTGCCTTGTCAGAAGAATTTCTGACAGGTAGCGTCTTTTTAGCCCAAAAGAGGGGATACAGATATTTCTGCATCCCCTCTTGCTCTTCTATCCTATTTTTTACCGGATCCAAGCCCCATTTGCGTCCACACGGTATCCATCCGGTGTCGTAGTGTTCGCAAGCATCGCACCAAGCGTTCCCTTGTCGGATGCTGTGTTGAAATAATACCACTTGCCGTCGATCTCGTGCCAGCCGGTGTACATATGACCTCTGGTGTTATCATACTTTGTATGCAGATAATACCAGTTGTTGTTCCAGTAGAACCAGTTATCTTCCATCCAGCCGTCTACATCGAAGTAGTACCAGTCGGAACGTCCGTTCCAGGAAAGGTATACCCACTCATTGTGCGGGAATGTGCCGTCATCATAGAGGAACCACCAGCCGTTTAATCTCCAGGTTCCTGTCGCATCGCGGTAGCCGCCCTTTGCCTGGATTGCTGCGTCTGTGTAATACTCCGGACGGTCGAAGTCGATCGCAAAGCCGTAGGTATAGAAGCCGTAGATCGTATCGCCAATCTTTAAATACTCATTTGACGGAAGTCTTCCGTTGTCCTCCGTAAACTCGCCGCCCTCTAAGATCCAGTGTCCGGACTTGCCGTTCGCGTTTGTTGCACGGCCTCTTGTCGTTGTGCTTCCGCCGCCGTTTCCGCTGTCACTGTCACCATCACTGCTCGACTGATAGAGATACGTGATCGTGAAGCTTGTTCCATCTTTACCGACTACGTAGCCCAACGGATACTTGTCCCATGTCTGATCGCTGTATCTGCTGCTCTTTCCCTTTGATGCAGGAATATCTGCAAGTGTGAGCGCTGTTCCGACCTCGAAGGACTTTGTGATCTCTGTCTGACCGTTCTCCGTAAAGGAGCCGTTTACGACAACGAATTTGATATTAGTGTACTGCTTCTCATCATCCTTTTTGTCGTCGTCCTTCTTATCATCATCCTTCTTATCATCGTCTTTTTTCTCATCCTCGCACTTTATAAGGAATGTGACCGGATTCTGATCTTCCGCAAGAACCCATCCTTCGTCCTCTGCGTCATATACAAGTGTCCGTTTCACATAATCAGCTCCAAGCACTTTATGTGTTCCGTTATCCTCATTATAAGAATTTAAATAATCCCTTGCGTGTACAGTTACATATGCAACTGTCGCATTGCTCGGTGACGCATTGCTGGCCGTTCTGACCTCATAGCTTCCCGGTATTAATCCATAGCTTGCATTTTCATGGTTCGCATTGCTTCCTGTATGGATCAGGGTAACATCTCCAATCTGAACTCTAATATCATCCTCATCCAGAGTCGGCCACATTGTTTCTGTTTCTGTTTCCTCGTGACCACAATACTGACAGGTCTTTGTTACATCGCGTGTATAGGAACCGTTATTCTGCATCTTCCAATCGCTGTAGCTGTAGTCATATGCATCATCTTTGTATCCGTCTGTATACTTATCATTTTCGGTGTCAATCTCATGGGATACCATATTTCCTTCTTCCCATACGGTTTTGCCATCGATACTAATCACAGATTTGCCAGTATTACGATTCTGGAAATCATCCTCAGCTCCATTGCCGGACGTATCGCCGAATGCAAAGAGCTTTGAGCAGGTCGTATTGCTTGTTTCCAGTCCATTTACCGTATTCTTTCCGGAAAAATTAATGATGTATTTATAATCTCCCATATTTGAATCATTGATACTCAGTGCGGCCTTACTTGTCTCAGTAGCTTTTACTGTACAATCGCTGAAATTAACGGTAATATTATGTTTCTCTGCATCGTAATCCGTGTACACATTGATTGCTCTGTCTTTTACATCAAATGTACAATGATCGAACGTCATTTCCGGGGATGAATATGTCCAGATTGCGTATCCGGCATCGCACTTGAAGGTCGTATTTTTAAACGTTGCTGTCTCATATCCCCAGTAAAATGTTCTTCCGTTAATGGTACAATCCTCAACAACAGTATGATCTGCACGGATGAAGCCGAGATAAGGAAGCGCTGATTTAATCATTGTTTCTGGTGAAAGTCATGCACCATTCTGGTATA
>CAVFLH010000204.1:0-4399 GCA_963622995.1 uncultured Eubacteriales bacterium
CTCTTTCTGGGCAGCGGCAAACCCGGCAGTTTCCTGCCAGGTTTTGCCATCATTTCAGACTTTCTCGATTATACATGATATTCTTCCATCTATCAATCACTTTCAAGCACTCCAATGCCGCTGCTAATAGATTTTACATCAATTTTACTATAATTTAACACTCTCTCTATGCAGTCCGGGACTTCTTCACCCAAAATCCGATAGATTCTCTCATCCACGGTTCCATTTCCAGAAGAAAAGGCACTGTCCGGTTTTATGTACACATAGATCTCAATTCCTGATTCATAGGTGCAAAGGTGATTACGCTCAAGGAAATTACTGGACACACTGTAAGAAAGGATTTCATTGATCTTCGCCTTATTCTCCTCGGAACCGTCATTTACGATGGTAAACATTTTATAGCTGCTGTCGTAATCGCCCCTCACTGCCGTTGTTTCCATCATCACAACATCACTGTTTCCGTCGATCGCACTCGCCACCATGTCTTCTTCAGCCGTGTCAGTTGTTTTCGCATCCGCACCGTTTGCAGAAATCTCATACTCCACCGGGTACATGATCTTGATCTGTTCGACATCATCCGCAGTGAGTTTCGCAGTCACATCCACACCAGCCTGTTTTAGCAGAGCGATGGTCTTTGTGAAGGACGGATATACCGGAAAGAAGTTCACCGCATTCATGTCATCCATGCGGAATCCGGAGGAAGTATAACCTCTCTGGGCGCTGATCGTGTGAAGATACTCATCCTCCGCCTTTGTGAGGAATCTCAGCGCTGCCACCGGAGCTTCCACAGCCCTCTCATTGATGGTCAGACCCGATAATTCTTCCTGATATGCCGCAGGGATCTCGGCACGGAGCGCGTCATCCGCATTCACCTCGGAGATCTTGCTGTCAGACAGCCAGTAGATACCCATGATATTCTCTGTCTTATAGGACATCACCGGATATGTGCCGTCCTTGTACTCTTTCATCGCATAGATCTCATCCAGTGTGCTTCCAAGAGCCGCACGGCTGATGCTGTAAGAACGGTAGACAGTCTTTCCGTTTTTCTGACGGTATCCCGCCTGGACATAGATCATATAGCCGTCATATGTCTTGTAAGTATGAGGGTAACTATAGGAGCTATCTCTATCTCCGTTTAACTTCCGGCTTCTCTGCTGCTTCGCGTTCTCCACCGCCTTTTCCGCAAGTTCGCGGACTGCCGTGTAGTCAGTAAGCTTCATATTTGCATCCGCATAATCACTCGCGTCTATATAACGCCAACGGTAGGAATCGCCGTCAAGGTACGGAAGTCCATAGTCGATATCGCCGTCAAGGTTCATATTGATGGTAGCGGACTCAAAATTCTTCTCGTCCGGAATGTAGGAATCATACCCGAACGCATCCGTCCAGAAGAGTCCGATCACAATGATCGCGAGAACGCCGCTGATCACTGTCTGAACCGGGTTCGCGAAGAGTTTCGCGAAGTCAAAATGGTAGATGATCTCGATGATGCAGCTGGAAAGGACGAGACCAAGAATAAATCCGACAGCTGCCCATACGATACTGTAGTAGATACTCCAGAGGAATACCGTCGTTACGATCGTCATCGGCACGAGAATCAGGATCTTGATCGGCGCCTGGGTCTTCTTGAAAGCCATGGCTTTTCCGGCAGACTCCGACGGGCGGATCTTATAGAGGAACAGCGCGATCACAGCGAGAACCACTGCCACTGTAAGACCGATCACACAGTATTTCAAGAGGTTTGCGCCGCTGTCCGCCGTATTCTGCAGACTCATCTGGATTCCGGAGTATCCAAAATCGATATCGTCATAAAACTGGTCCGTGTGGAATACATCAAGTCCCGCGCTCACCATTTTCCCGAAATAACCGATCGGGGAACCATATTCCGCGAGCCAGTAAGCCGTGCTTCCTCTTCCCTGCGTTACATAAAACAGGGATTTTAAAGTCTCGATCAACACTGAGATCGCTGGCATGTATCCGTAAAGAACACCAGCGCCGAGGATCGAGATAAAGAGATTTCCGGTCAGCAGTACCGCGATCACCATAACTACGTAAAGTAAAAGGAATCCGATCATGTTCACCACAAAGGAGGCAAACATCATTTCCACGATTTCTCCCGCCGCAACTCCATTTCCGCAGAAGATTCCAAACGCTGTGAACATGTTGATGATGTAAGCGGATGCGATGATCAGAAATCCGTCAAGGAATTTCACCGCAAACAGTGTCTCTCTCTTCACTGGGAGACTGTTGTAAAAATCGATCTGCTTTTTTGAGTGCAGATAGAGGAACCCTGTGAGTCCCAGGATCATCGCCGCAATTCCGATGACCATGAAAAGCACAGCGTTTTCAAATCCCAGGATCGTACCTGCAAGCCGCAGGATCTTCGTCTGCTGCAGCATCTCCGGTGTAATGTTTTCGTATCCGGTTCCGGAGATCAGCCATTCTTTGTACTGGTTACCGATGGCTCCAATTCCCATGGCCGCTGCCATCGGCATCGCGAAGAACAGGGCAAGGACTGAGAAACCTATCGCCCAGAGTCTCCGCTTCAGATCCTCTTTCATAAGTTTAGAAAATAAGTTTCTTGATGTCATATCCTGCCACCTCCGTTTCACTGATAAAGATCTCCTCCAGGGACAGCGGAATCAGCTCGAAGAACAGCGGCTCGCACGCCGCCATCTGACGCTCCACGTCCTCTCTCGCCCCGCGGACGGTGATCGTTGCGAGACTTCCGCGGTACTCTGTCTTTAAGATGTCAAGATCCGTCAAGTCTTCCACCTTCACGCCAGGCTTTAAGACGCACTGGATCTTGTGGATATTTAACTTCATGTCATCCAGGTCCTTCGAGAGCAGGATCCCGCCCTTATGTAAAAGGCCCACATGATCACAGATATCTTCCAGCTCTCTCAGGTTGTGGGACGCGATGATCGGAGTCAGGTTCCGCTCCGCCATATCGTTCGCGAACAGGCTCTTCACCGCCTGACGCATCACCGGGTCAAGGCCGTCGAAGGTTTCGTCGCAGAAGATATAATCCGTTCCCGCGCAGATTCCGTAAATAATGGAAAGCTGCTTTTTCATTCCCTTTGAGAATGTGGAGATCTTTCTCTTTTTGTCCAGATCAAAGGACTGTAAGAGATGGAAGAATCTCGGCTCGTCAAAGCCCGGGTAGATAGACTTGTAAAATTTCATAAGCTCCAGCGGGGTTCCGTTGGCGAAAAAGTACTGGTCATCGGAGATATAGAAAAATCTCGATTTCACCGCCGGGTTCTCGTACACGTTCTCGCCGTCGATCTGCACCGTTCCCTCGTCCGGCTTTAAGATTCCGCCGACCATGCGGAGGAATGTACTTTTTCCGGCGCCGTTCGTTCCGATCAGGCCAAACACACTGCCGTCCTTGATCTTCGCGCTGATGTGATCCACCGCAAGAATATCGTCAAACCGTTTTGTCAATCCGCTCGTCTCGATCATTCGTCTCCACCTCCATTTCTCTCTGCCGCTTTGTACTGGATCTCTACCATGTTTTTGATCTCCTCGCCGGGGATCCCCACCCGGATCGCCTCATCGATCATCTCGCTCACCTGAAGCAGAACTTCCTTCTTTCTGTTTTCCTTCATTGCTGTGTTGTCTGCCACGAAACTCCCCTTCCCCTTCACTGTGTAAATATATCCCTGCCGTTCCAGTTCCACATAGGCGCGCTGGATCGTATTCGGATTGATGGACAACTCCGTCGCCAGGCTGCGCACTGACGGCAGCGGTTCGTTCTCTTTCATGACCCCGAGCAGCATCAGCTCCTCAAGCTTTGAGACCACCTGTTCATAGATCGGGCGGCGGTCTTTGTAATCTAATAGAATCATAGGCATCCTCCTTTCCTGATGCTGTGTTGTAAGTTCAATATGTGTTTGTTTATGTTTGAACTGTATGAACACTCTTAATACATTTAGTATAGAAAAAAAGACCGGTAATGTCAATGAACATCACAGGTCTTTTCTCTTACAGAATTCTTACGGTCACGCGCAAAAAGACCCCGGCCACAGCCGAAGCTGTTCCGGGGTCTTTCATTATTCTGTTAATTATTTCTCGTCGTAGAGTGTAACTAACTTCTCAAGGTAAGCGTACTTATCCTTAGCGTTCTGCTCTGCCTTAGCGAACAGCTTCTCAGCTCTTGCCGGGTTCTTAAGTGCGAGGGATGTGTAACGAACCTCACCCTTGATGAACTCCTGGTAGTCAACTGTAGCCGGCTTGCAGTCAAGGCTGAACTTCTTGCCCTCAGCTGCCGGGTTGAATCTGAAGAGGTTCCAGTAACCGGACTGAACAGCAAGCTTCTCCTCTGTCTGAGCCTTTGCCATCCCCTTCTTGATACCATGGTTGATACACGGAGCGTAAGCAATGATCAGGGACGGTC
>CAVFLH010000205.1:0-4395 GCA_963622995.1 uncultured Eubacteriales bacterium
TCAAAACCGATGGACTGAAGCGCCTTCACCGTCGTATACTTGGACTTCTCGATCCGCATCTTAAATCCCGTGATCTCCCCGTCCGGAGCTACTTCCAGGGAATTGCAGAAGATCGTCGGCCAACCAAGCTTCTTCATTAACGGTTTCGCAAACTGCGTAAACGTATCACTGATAATAATGACCTGACCAAGCTCACGAAGCTTGTCCAGGAACTCCTTCGCGCCCGGAAGCGGATCGATCTTCTCGATAGTCTCCTGGATCTCCTTCAGTCCCAGTCCGTGCTCCTTCAGGATCCCGATTCTCCACCGCATCAGCTTATTATAATCTGGCTCGTCCCTCGTCGTCCTCTTAAGCTCCGGGATCCCGCTGGCCTCCGCAAACGCGATCCAGATCTCCGGCACTAAAACTCCCTCTAAGTCAAGGCATGTGATATACATAGCTGTTTCTCCTCCTCATTCCCATACTTTATCGTCATAATGAAAATATTATAACATTATCAGCTAGAAAAATCTATAACGGCTTTCACCGTTCATAAAAATATGCTGCCCGCTGGATCTCCCCAGCCAGACAGCATACCATTAAATTCATAAACATTCTAAATAGAAATTCAAGCCGGTTATTTCGCCGCCTCTTCCCTCAAATACTCAAACATCACCCGCGCCCCATCACAGATGTCCGCAAGCTCCGCATGCTCCGAAGGATTGTGTGACACACCGCCCCGGCACGGAATAAATACCATACCAGAATCACAGATCTCCGCAAACGACATGGCATCATGACCAGCACCGCTGGGCATTCTCCGGCTGGAAATTCCAAGCCGCTTCGCCGCCTGTTCCAGGCCGTCCTCCACCGCCCCACTCATACTGATTGGCGGAATACTGTTGATCTTCTCCGCCACATACTCAACGCCGCGCTTCTTGCAGCTCTCCCGCACCGCGGCCTTAAATGCCCGCTCCATACGGTCCAGACTGCCCTGGTCGATACCGCGCATATCCACGCCAAGCTCAACACGCCCCGGGATCACATTCAGAACATTCGGATGATTCTGGACAACGCCCACCGTCGCAACAGACTGGTACGCCGACTCCCACTTTCCGATCTTCTCCATCTCCAGAATGATCTCCGCAGCCGCACAGAGCGCGTCACTCCTCATATCCATCGGCGTAGCACCCGAGTGCTCCGCCATACCGCGCAGATACACCCGGTACCGCACCGGCCCCGCGATCGTCCCGACAATACCGACCTGCGTCTTACATTCCTCAAGCACCTTTCCCTGCTCAATATGTAACTCCAGATACCGCCGAAGCCCCGATATTTTCTTCGGATGAAGCGTCAATCCCCGGCGCTCAAAAATACTCTCCAAAGACTCCCCGTCCTTCGCCATCAGATGCCCGATATCCTGCTTATAAACCTCATGCGTAATCAGTCCACTGCCGATCGTACAGCACCCGAAATTACTGGACTCCTCACACCGAAACGCCCCGACCCGAAGCGGAATCCTGATCCCATCCTCCTTCGCCCAGCGCATCACCATAAGTCCAGCCATCACACCAGCCACACCATCATACCGGCCGCCCTCGATCACCGAATCCAGATGCGACCCGATCAGCGTATACCCGTCCGCTTCCGTATTCGTCACATAAGTATTCCCAACCTCGTCCGTAATCACAGAAGCCCCGAGCTCCCTTCCAAGCCCCTTAAAGACCTCATGCATCGCGTCCTCCGTCTCCGAATACCCCAGACGCGTCACGCCGCCCTGCGACGTACTTCCAATATCATAAAAACTCTGAAATAACCTTTCACAATACTGAATATCCTCGATCCGACGCTCCATAACCAGTACCTCCTGAGTTCCCTAAGTATTTTCCGATCTATCTCATACTTGTATTATCTATCTATTCCTGTTGTTTCACAACAAGAAAATATTTCTGACAATATCATTATACTCCACAAAAGCTCAGAATCATATATCCCCTCAGCCAAACCGCGCCGCGCCTTTTTGTCCGCACGGACAAAAACAGCCCCCTGGCATGCCAATACACAGCGGGGGGGAGGCTTCGGGCACGGTCGCGCCTGATTTTGGGGGCTGGCTTCCTCTTGGCGCGCGGGAGAATGCGTTGGAGGGCAGGGGACACTTGTTTGAGCCGCAGGCGAGTTGTGTCCCCTGTTCTCCGCCCTTAGCATTCTTCCGGGTGCTTAGAGGAACCGTTCCCAAAATCCCCCAAGCGTCCGCGCCCGAAGCCTCACCTCCGCGTCCCCTCGCCATTCTACTCCTTCATCCGCCAAGCCAAAGCCCCCATATACAACTTAAAACCATCCTCCGACCTCTTAATATCCAACCCCGTAACCGCCTGAATCCTCCCCAGCCGATACTTCACCGTATTCCTATGCGTATGAAGCACCCCAGCCGTCTCATCCAGACTCCCCGAACACATAAAATACGTCCACAAAGTCTCTAAAAATTCCTGACTCTCCACCGGCTTCAAAATTCTCTCAAACACATCCCTCTTCCCCGCCGAAAAAAGCTCCTGCAGCACACAATACATCTCGACCTTTTCATACACACAGACACACTTCTCCGGCTGAAGCTTCCTCATAACCCTGATTGCCTTAAACGCATCACTATATGTATCCCTGATCCCGGTAAGTCCCGTCCGAACTGGACCGACAGAACAGACGAACTTATCTGTTCCCGCATTCCACAGAGGACTTATCCTCTCCTCTTCAAAGAAATCCGTAAGTGTCTCCCGAAGCCTGTACTCATCCTCTCCCTCAGCCAAAAGAAGATATCCCTTCTCCAACGGAACCATCACACACTCCCTGATTCCAGCAGTCTCTCTCATCCGCTCCATCAAAGTCCGCCCAAGGAACCTGATCCCCTTCCAGTCCTGCCCATCCGGCACATACCTCTTCCTGAAATTGATCACCACCGCCGAAAACCAGTCATGCTCCACATCCATCCCGAAAAGCCGTCCCCGCTCCTCCATCAGGATCTCATCACTGTAATTCTCATAAAGAATATCCTTCACATACTTCTCCAGGATCTCCGAGTTCCCCTCCTCCTCAAAGATCAGGTTCATCACATTCACAATAATATCAATATAAGCTAACTCCCCCGGAATCTCCAAAACCGGCAGCCCCACTTCATCCGCCGCCCTCTTCACACTCTCCGCGACGCACTCCACATACTGCCCCGTCTTCACCGCAATACAACAACACGTATCCGCCAGATCCCGGATCAGGGCACACTGATCCTCCTCACTCTTCCGCACCGAATAAAAACTCGTGATCAGAAAATCATTTCCCTTCAGCCACCTCTTAATCTCCGGAACCTCCATCACCGTCACATGTTCCACTTTCCTAAAAAGCCCCTCTTCCCCCGCCACCACGCGGACACCCCGCATGATGGGAAGTTTCAGAACATCACTCACCTTTGCCATAAATGCTGCTGTCTCCTTTGAAATTATCGCAATTTTTCCTTTATCACATCATCCAAGTGCCTAAGATAGTTCTGGCTTTCCTCTGTCAGTTCCCTGTGTTCCAAATAAACTGCTGCAATTTGGAAACCCGGAATATCCAAAGGAATCGATACAAGATGATACTGATCTAAAAGCTCGTCCACAAGCTGACATCCTATTGCAAATGCATCTGTTCTTGATACAATGCGATGCCGTGTCTCTCTCTCATCGATAAGAATCATTTTGTCTGCATTGATCAAATTCCCGGCTCTTTTTGAATATAGTGTAGAGATATCTCTGTCTCCATAATCCACAAATGGATATTCATAAAGTCCTTCCAGATCAATTTTATCCTTTTTCAGCAGGGGATGTCCCTCCCTTACAGTCAAAACACTGTTTATGTGGTATATTTTCTTTATAACCAGTCCTTTCCTGATCGCCGTCTGCTCAAATACATCCTTTTCGTCATCCCGGAGCAGAAGAATTCCCAGCTGACAGGCTCCCTGATACACTGATTCCACCGTCTTATCAATGTTTTTCGTACTCAACTGTAGGTCAATCGCCTGGTCATGTTCATAGTCTTCGCATAACCTTGTAAAAGCTTCCGTAAAGAGATACAGACCACCCGCCGCGAGATGAAATGTCCGCAGGCTTTTCTCTTCCGATAAAATCTGCGCCTTTTTATATTCCTTTAATATAATCTCACAGTGGTTCAAAAAAATCCTTCCCTTTGGTGTCAGTGCGATTCCACCCGAGAATCGGTCAAATATTTGATATCCCATCTCATTTTCCACGTTTTTTATATTCTGGCTGAGATGCGGCTGGGAGATATAAAGATCTCTCGCCGCTTTATTGATCGATCCTCTCTCCGCCACAGCAACTACATACCTGATCTGTTCTATATTCATATACTCCCTCTTTCCCGTATCCACTGTAC
>CAVFLH010000206.1:0-4389 GCA_963622995.1 uncultured Eubacteriales bacterium
GTTAAAAGGAGAACAGGGGTTATGAAAAAATTATTTAGTATCGCACTGGCAGCTACCATGGCATTATCATTAGCAGGATGCTCAGGAAATTCCACAGCATCAACGACAGCAGCGGCTGACACAAAGGCAGCTGACACAACAGCGGTAGCAGGTGGCGAGTCCACAAGCAGCTATGAGCCGTCAGGAACAGTTACTATTATTGTTCCCTATGCGGCAGGTGGAGCTGTTGACCTTGGATCCAGACTCCTTGCAAAGTACCTCTCAGAAGTAACACCGGCAGATGTAATTGTCAGCAATGTAGCAGGCGGCGGCGGAACTGTTGGTGTAGCGGACTGCTTAAAGTATGATGCAGACGGATCCTATATGTTGGCATTAAACCCGTCAGCGACATATGTAAGTACAAAGGATAAGCCACTTACGTTTGATATTCTGACAGATTATGAATTTACTGCAATGATGGTTCAGGATCAGAGATTATTAGTAACTAGTGCAAAAAATGCAAATTTTCAGACAGTAGAAGAGGCTGTTGAGTATGGAAAAGCAAATCCTGGTAAATTTAACATTGGATGCTCCGGTACAGGTAATGCAGCATATGCGACAGCGGAAGAATTTCTTGAATTAACAGGAATTGAGGGCAATGTCGTACCGTTTGATGGTTCTTCTGAGGCAAAATCAGCTGTCCTTGGTGGACATATTGACATTGCTGTACAGTCTCTGTCTGATGTTGCATCTTCCTTAAATGAAATTACGATGCTTGCTACATGTGGAGAAGAAAGATTCAGCAAGACTCCGGATGTACCGTCTATGACAGAGCTCGGATATCCAATGGCTGAATATGTAACTCGTGGTTTTGCATTTAAAGCGGGTACAGATGAAGTGATTATCGAGTACTGGTCTGATAAGATCGGCGAAGTTTGTGAGAATGAAGACTTCTTAAAGGAAGCTGACTCCATTGGTCTCCCGATCGTTTACATGGATCACGAGACAGCCCAGGAAGAGGCAAAAGCTGAGATGGCTGCATTCCAGGAGAAATTTGGTGATAAATAATTAAATAGCCGTTTTCCCCTGCAGGCTTAGATGTCCTGCAGGGGGATTTCAACTTTAAGAAGGAGGAGTATTGGTTTGTATAAGCGTGAAAAAATGGCCGCTGCGTTCTGGATCATCGTATTCGCGATCTTCGTTGGACTGACAGGCGGCGTAAATGAAAAATGCCGTTCATTCCCATACTTTGTATGTGCAATTGGAATTATCTTTTCTGCTCTGCAATTTGCAAACGTATGTTATAAGGAAAAGAAAAATCTCGAGATCGACGACCCGATCCCGGCAATGTCAAAGGAACAGTTAGGAACAGTAGCACTTGCTCTTATCTTTTCCTTCGCATATATCGGCCTGATCCGTGTACTCGGATACTTTGTAACCACTTTCATTTTTATTGCAGGATTTTCCTACTGGCAGAACCAGAAACAGAAAAAATCCTGGTACATTCTCGTACCGGTAATTATGATCGTAATCGTTTTCCTGGCGTTTAAGGTGATGTTAAATGTTCCGCTTCCGTCAGGACTCCTGATCTAACAGCTTCATCAACACGAAAGGAGAATGAGCGATATGTTATCGAATATCATTATGGGATTGACGACAGCTTTCCTGCCGATGAATCTCTTAGCCGCATTGGGCGGTACCGTTCTCGGTATCTGCTTCGGCGCGATGCCTGGCCTTTCAGCTACAATGGGTATCGCAGTTTTAATTCCGGTATCTTACGGTATGTCTCCGGCAACGGGACTGATTTTACTTGCAGGTGTTTATGTAGGTGCAACTTACGGCGGTTCTATTTCAGCGATCCTGGTTAACACGCCAGGTACCCCGTCAGCGGCAGCCACAGGATGGGATGGACACGCGATGGCTCTTAATGGCCATGGTACAGAGGCCCTGATCGAGTCCGCAACCGCTTCTTTCTGGGGAACGATCATCGGATTCATCGCACTCCTCACAATTGCCCCGGCACTTGCAAACTTCTCCCTGAAGTTCAGTACACAGGAAACAGTTATGTTAGCGATCTTTGGTCTTACCATCATCGCTTCCCTTTCCTCCAAACACATCTTAAAAGGTATCATGGGCGGTATCATCGGTCTTCTCCTTGGATGTGTCGGAATGGATCCGCAGTACGGCTTTGCAAGATTTACATTTGGTCAGATGAGCCTGGTTTCTGGACTTCCGACCGTACCGACTCTGATCGGTCTTTACTCTATCTCCCAGTTACTGGGCATGATCGTAAAGAAAAACGCTACTGTCAATATGGATGACGCGCTTGCATCCAAGGACAGCTATAAGATCAAATTGAGAGATCTCTGCTATTATCCACTTACATATCTCTGGTGCGGCATCGTCGGTGTTATCATTGGTATCATCCCGGGTGCCGGCGGAAGTATCGCGGCATTCATGGGATATGACCAGGCAAAACGTCTCTCCAAACATCCGGAAAAATTCGGTACAGGATGGAGAGAAGGTGTCTCTGGTCCGGAGTCCGCAAACAATGGTGTTATCGGCGGCGCACTGATCCCGATGATGACTCTCGGTATTCCTGGAAACGCTGTTACAGCGATCCTCATGGGAGCTTTGATGCTCCATGGCTTAACTCCAGGAAACGATCTCTTCACTGTAAAGGCAGACATTACATATCCGTTTATCTTCGGACTTGCAGTATCCGCAGTTATCATGGTAGTCGTTGGTGTCCTCGGCGCGAGACAGTTCGCGAAAGTCAACCGTATTCCGCAGAACTTCTTAGCAAGCGGTATCTTAGTACTTACTGTACTTGGCGCATTCTCCTGCAATAACTCTTACGCGGATGTTATTATCATGCTTGTATGCGGTATCCTCGGATACGTATTAAAGCAGCAGAAGATCGACCTCTCCGCAGTTGTTCTCGGCTACATCCTTGGACCGTTAGCTGAGCGCGGAATGGTTCGTACCATGATCATGGAGGGCGGCCTCGGCGGAGCGATCGCTTCCATCGTTACAAGACCGATCTGTATCGTCCTGATCATTATGTCTGCATTCTTCCTTGTACTTCCGATCTACAATGCAAGAAAAGAAGCAAAAGCGAAAAGAGCAGCAAACTAGTAAAAAATAATCGTAAAAATTAACCGCTCGGGTTTCCGGCGCTCTTAAATATCAGGGCGGAGAGAGATCCGGGCGGTTTTTAGTACCGTCAGAAGATTCTGAGGCGGATAATTCTTAGAAACAGGAGGAAACTTTATATGCTTTGTAATGCCGACAAATTAAAAAAATTCATTGCAGATGTTATGGAGAGCGCGGGTCTTCCGGAGACGGACAGCAAAAATTTCGCGGAGAGTTTGATCAATGCGGACATGCGCGGAATCTCATCCCATGGAACGACACGTATGAAGACGTATTATAAGAGACTGAGAGACGGAATCGTAGATCCAAAAGCAGTTCCGGAGATCGTATCGGAAATGCCGTCCTTCGTGATCATCGATGGCAACAACGCGATGGGCGTTGTCTCCGGTACGTTTGCGATGGAGACGTGTATCCGAAAGGCAAAAGAGACCGGCGCCTGCTTTGCCAGCGTCCGCGGCGGAAACCATTACGGATATGCCGGATATTATGCACAGATGGCGGCGAAAGAGGGAATGATTGGAATCGCAAACTCTAATGCGGCGTCCGCGTGTGCCCCGTTTGGCGGAAAAGAGCCGATGCTGGGAACAAACCCGTTGGCGATCGCGATTCCATCCGCAAACAGAGAGCCATTCCTGCTTGATATGGCGACAAGCCTGGTTGCCCGGGGAAAAGTAAAGCTTGCGGAGAAAGACGGAAGACAGATTCCGGCGGACTGGGCGCTTGATGCGGACGGAAATCCGACGACAGACCCGTCAAAGGCGAAGACAATGGTTCCATGCGGCGGATATAAAGGATTTGGAATCTCCCTCGCTATCGAGATCCTCTGCAGCGCACTCAGCGGGGCGAAGACAAGTGCAACAGTGGGTGAACTCTATGACCTGAGCGGCTGCCACCAGGATCTTGGATTCTTCTTCGGTGCGTTGAATGTGGGCGGAGTCACGGACTTTAACCGGTTTGAGAACAGCGTGGATTCCTTGATCACCTCCATGAAGGAATCTCCGAAGGCACCGGGAGTGGATGAGATCTTCGTTGCGGGCGAGATCGAGAACAGAAAACAGAAAAAGTCCCAGACAGAGGGCGTCAATATCTCCGACGCAGTTATCCGGGAACTTCGTGAAGTCAGCGAGATGAGCGGAATTCCGTTTGAGTGTGAATTCTAGGTGAGAGGACAGAAATGCCGCGGATCCGTCTGAAAAAGCTGAATCCGCGGCATTTTTTAATTTTCGTCAAGTTCCTGGAAAAACTGTACGGTGG
>CAVFLH010000207.1:0-4381 GCA_963622995.1 uncultured Eubacteriales bacterium
ACCTACTCTTGTTCTTAAGTAGTAAAGTTTCGCACGACGAACTTTACCTCTTCTAACAACCTCAACGTTCTCAACAGACGGGGAATGAAGCGGCCATGTCTTCTCAACACCGATACCGTTGGAGTTCTTTCTTACTGTGAAAGTCTCTCTAACGCCGCCGTTCTGTCTCTTAATAACTGTACCCTCAAAAACCTGGATTCTCTCACGGTTTCCCTCTTTGATCTTAGCGGATACTCTTACAGTGTCACCTACGTTGAAGCTCGGTACAGACTCTTTTAACTGTGCAGCTTCGATATTCTTGATAATGTCGTTCATTGATATGAACCTCCTTAAAGTATTCGATGTTCTTACCCGCATCATCTTTTCCTGCGGCAGCGGACCATCTCTTATTATTTAAGTCTCCATATTGACAGGGTTTTCCCATCTTTCGGATACCACAATTTTGTATTCTACCATACCGACAGTCAAAATGCAAGCGGTTTTCTCAAAAATCGCATAAAAATTTTGTGGATCAAAAATCCGTTTTTCCCAGCAGACATGCAGGTCAGGCGGTCTCTTCCCCGCTGTTTTCCGCCGCAGCATTTTCTGCATTTTCTGCCTGCCGGGCTTTTTCCGCCTCCTGCTGTCTCAACAGTTCATCCAGGAACTTCTTCTCTTTTTTCGACAGAACAGCGTCTTCCAGAAGCTCCGGCCGGTTCTTTAACGTGCGGATAATGGACTGTTCCCTGCGCCACTTCTCCACGTTCGCGTGGTGTCCGGAAAGCAGGATATCCGGCACTTTTTTGCCCATAAATACTTCCGGGCGGGTGTACTGGGGATATTCTAAGAGGTTGTCGTGAAACGTCTCAAACTCCGCGGACACATTGTTGTTCAGCACTCCCGGCACAAGTCTCGAGATGCAGTCGATCATCATCATCGCCGGAAGCTCGCCGCCTGTGAGAACATAGTCTCCCGCGGAGAGATAATCCGTAGCGATCATCTCGAGGACACGCTCGTCCACGCCCTCATAATGGCCGCAGAGGAACACCAGGTCTTCCTCCTTCGCGAGATCTTCCGCAATACTCTGGTTGAAGGTCTGTCCCTGGGGCGTCATATAGATCACCCTCGGCTTCTTTCCAATTTTCTCCACAAGTGCCTCGTAGGCGCGGTAGATCGGCTCCGCCTGCATGACCATCCCGGCACCGCCGCCGTATGGATAGTCATCCACCTTTCCATGGCGCTCCAGCGTATAATCCCGGATATTAATTGCCTCAAACGATACGATTCCCTTTGCTGCCGCACGGCCGAGAATACTTGTCTCAAGGCCGTTCATGATCATTTCCGGGAAAAGGGTAAGTACATGAAAGTTCATCATAACCTCCCTACAGATCAAGAAGTCCCGGAAGAACATGGACAAGCATTTCTTCCTTGTCGAGATCCACGTCCAGGATGCAGTCGCGGATTGCCGGGAGAAGAAGCTCTTTTCCCTCCGGTGGCTTCACGCAGTACACATCGTTGGCTCCGGTCTCCATGACATCCGTCAGAGTTCCAAGTGTCTCTCCCTCGTCCGTGACAACAGTGAGTCCGATGAGATCCGTGATAAAGAACTCATTCTCCTCTAACGGGATTGCCTGGTCTCTCGTGATCAGAAGGTCCTTCTGGCGCCAGCCTTCCACCTCGTTCATGGTGTCCACGCCGTCAAATTTCAGGATGACCATGTTTTTGAAGAATTTTACCTGGCGGATCTTTAACTCCCGTGTCTCTCCTCTTCCGAGGTCCAGGATCACTTTATCTAATTTTTTAAAGCGCATCACGTCATCGGTGGTCGGATATACCTTCACCTCGCCGCGCACACCGTGCGGGGAGGTAATGACGCCTACGCGAAGATATTTTTCCATAACTGTCTCCTTAATAACAGAAAGGGGACTGCAGCCGGAAAAAATCCTGTCCACAGTCCCTCACGATTACTGAATTTCAACAATCACTTTCTTATCCATCTTGGAAGAAGCCGCCTTCACAACGGAGCGGATGGCTTTCGCGATCCTTCCCTGCTTTCCGATCACCTTTCCCATATCGGTCGGGGCAACTTTAAGCTCAATGACGATCTCTTCTTCTTTTTCAGATTCCGTAACTACGACTTCATCTGGATTATCAACCAGCGCTTTGGCGATAACTTCTACCAATTCCTTCATTGAATCCACCTCGATTACTGGATACCGGCTGCCTTTAAGAGCTTAGCAACAGTCTCAGTCGGCTGAGCGCCTGTTCCTAACCACTTCTTAGCTGCTTCCTCGTCGAATTTGATGGTGCTCGGCTCTGTGTTCGGATCGTAGTAACCAACCTCTTCGATGAAGCGACCGTCTCTCGGGGAACGGGAATCTGCAACGATAATTCTATAGAAAGGAGCCTTCTTCTGACCCATTCTTCTTAATCTCATCTTAACTGCCATGACAATTTCACCTCCTTGGTTTTTTCGTTTATCAGCCATGCGGGAATCGCATTTGCCTTCTTATCATAATCTGCGGTATTTAGAAAGGTAATTTCATCTTTCCAAGCATGCCGCCCAGTCCGCCAAGCCCTTTCCGCTTTCCGCCTCCCATCATTCCAGGAAGCTGTTTCATAAGCTTTTTCGACTGTTCAAACTGTTTGACGATCCGGTTCACCTCGGCAATATCTACTCCGGCACCCTTCGCGATCCTCTGTTTTCTCGACGGATTTAAGAGTGACGGGTTCGCCCGCTCTTCCTTCGTCATGGAGAGAATGATCGCCTCCACTTTATCCATGGATTTCTCGTCTATTTCAACATTTCCCTTCATCTGTGCCATGCCCGGCATCATGCTTAAGATGCTGTTCATGCCGCCCATCTTTTTGATCTGGCGCATCTGATCCAGGAAATCGTTAAAATCAAATTCTGCCTTGCGAAGTTTCTGGCTCATCTCTTTTGCCTTCTCTTCGCTCACCTCAAACTCGGCTTTCTCGATCAGGGAAAGGATATCACCCATTCCGAGGATTCTTGAAGCCATGCGGTCCGGATAAAACTGTTCCAGGTCGGAGAGCTTCTCGCCCATACCGACGTAGAGGATCGGTTTTCCCGTTACGGCACGAATGGATAACGCCGCACCGCCTCTCGTATCACCGTCAAGCTTTGTCAAGATCACGCCGTCAACGCCGATCTTATCATTGAAGCTTCCGGCAACATTCACTGCGTCCTGACCGGTCATTGCGTCGACGACGAGGATCGTCTGGTCGACTTCGACGGCTTCCTTAATATTGACGAGCTCATCCATCATGGACTCATCGATCTGAAGACGTCCTGCCGTATCGAGGAATACAAGATTCATGCCCTCTTTTTTGGCATGTTCCACAGCGGCTTTCGCGATATTCACCGGATTCTGGTTATCACCCATCGTGAAGACCGGAACTCCGACTTTCTCACCGTTTACCTGCAACTGCTTGATCGCAGCCGGGCGGTAAACGTCGCAGGCCGCAAGGAGCGGCTTTCTGCCTTTCGCCTTGAACTTTCCGGCAAGCTTTGCCGTAGTCGTCGTTTTACCTGCACCCTGAAGACCGATCATCATGATAACTGTGATCTCATTCTGGGGCTTTAAGGCGATCTCTGTGGTCTCGGAACCCATGAGTTTTACGAGTTCCTCGTTTACAATTTTTATTACCATCTGTCCCGGAGTCAGGCTCTCTAAGACATCCTGTCCGATCGCTCTCTCCTGTACAGAACTGATAAACTGTTTAACAACTTTAAAACTTACATCGGCTTCCAGGAGAGCCATCTTGACTTCCTTCAGGGCAGCTTTTACATCCGCCTCTGTCAGTCTTCCTTTGCCTCTTAAGTTTTTAAAGACATTCTGTAATTTATCGGCTAAACTTTCAAATGCCATGAAAACTCTCCCTCTGGCTTACAGCTTCCCGATCTCCTCGGAAATCGCCTCGATCCTGTCGATCAGGGATCGGTCGCCGTCCTTTTTATATTGACCAGCCAGTTCCTTAATCTCTTCTACCATTTTCTTTGTCTGGTTGAATTTCTCGACAAGCTTCAGTTTTTCCTCGTATCCGGAAAGAATCTTGTCACAGCGCTTCACCAGGTCATGCACGCCCTGTCTGCTGATTCCCTGTTCTTCGGCGATCTCGCTGAGGGACATGTCATTAAATACCACATCTTCATATACACGCCGCTGGTGCTCCGTTAAGAGCACTCCATAGAAATCATACAGAAGACCCTGTGCTACAATTTTTTCCATATCAGGTCACCTGCGATATCATACTATAAACGAAGATGGTTGTCAAGTGTTTTTGCTTGACATTTTATTTGTTTTTAAATTTTTCTTTTTCTCATAAGACATAAACACCCGCCGTCAGGCAGGTGTTTATGTACTCTTATCTCTTATAT
>CAVFLH010000208.1:0-4378 GCA_963622995.1 uncultured Eubacteriales bacterium
GACAGTACAGATAATCTCTTTCTCCATCTTGTCTCCATCCTTCCTATTTCACTACTTCTACCGTTACGTCGTCTCCGGTGATATCCGCGGTTTTTACTTCCACATGACACATCTCACCAGGATTTACGCGTTTTGCCTTCTTCTCGGAAAACACCTTGTCTCCGCTCTTTACACGGATCACAACATCCAGTTCCGGATGAAGGACACGGAAGAACAGGCGGACAGTCTCATTCTCCTCACCGATCTTTACGCGTTGCGGGCAGAGATAGCGGACATTCTCGCCTGTCACAGACGGAACCTCGCGTTTTGCCTCCGAAAGCTTATGCATCGCGTAGCGGGCTGCGGATGTACCTGCGTTCATACTCTCTACGGTTACGTTGTCAACAAGGTCATTTACATGGACAACATTTCCGCATGCAAATACGTTATCATAGGATGTCTGCATGTACTGGTTTACTTCCGGTCCGTTTGTGATGCGGGAGATCTTTACGTCCGCGCCGCGGCTTAACTCGTTCTCCGGGATCAGTCCGACAGACAGTAGCAATGTGTCGCACGGAATAAATTCTTCTGTCTCCGGGATCGGTTTCTTCTCCTTATCGACCTGTGCGATATAGACGCCTTCCACTCTCTCGTTTCCGACGATTCTTGTAACAGTGTGGGAAAGCTTTAACGGGATTCCGAAATCATCAAGACACTGAACTTTATTTCTTGTCAGGCCTGCGAGGAAATCCATTAGTTCTACAACAGCAATAACATGCGCACCCTCTAAGGTCATTCTTCTCGCCATGATCATTCCGATATCACCGGAACCGAGGATAACGATGTTCTTTCCTACTAAGGCGTTCTGACGGTTTACAAGACGCTGCGCAGCTCCTGCTGTATAAACGCCCGCCGGTCTTGTTCCCGGAATCATGATGCCCGCGCGTGTTCTCTCGCGGCATCCCATGGCAAGAACGATACTTCCCGCTTTTACCTTTGTCATTCCGTACTCAGAGTTTACACAGATCACTGCGCTCTCCTCCGGAATTACTTCCAGTACCATGGAATTTAACAGGACTTCCGCGCCGAGTGCCAGCGCTTCCTCTTTAAAATGTCCCGCATACTCCGGTCCTGTCAGTTCTTTATGGAAATAGGTAAGTCCGAATCCCGGATGGATACACTGCTGTAAGATTCCACCCAGTTTCTCATCTCTCTCGATGATCAGGACTTTCTCCGCTCCTTCTTTTTTTGCTGCCACAGCGGTAGATAAGCCTGCCGGGCCTCCTCCTACAATTACCACATCAGTCTGAATCTCGTACATAGTATCCTCCCCTATCTCGTTTTCCCGGCAACCATATAGGAACCCGCATTGTTTTTATTGACTTCTTCAACCGGAATACCCAGTTCTCTTGCTAAAATTTCGATGACCTTCGGTCCGCAGAAACCGCCTTGACAGCGTCCCATTCCTGCTCTTACGCGGCGCTTTACAGCGTCTACGCTTCTTGCGCCCAACGGTCTGTGGATCGCATCCAGGATCTCGCCCTCTGTGATCGTCTCGCAGCGGCAGATGACTCTTCCGTATGTCGGATTCTCTTTTACGATCTCATCCTGCTCCTCACGGCTCAGCTCATGGAAACGGACGATTCCTTTTCTTGTGGAGATGAAGTTCTCCTTAAATACCATCGGAGCTCCGATCTCTCTCATGACGTCTGCGATATAAACGCCCATCGCTACGGAAAGTGTAAGACCTGTGGAGCGGACACCGGACAGGTTGATGTAGCCCTTTAAGTCATCGTATGTATCCACATGAAGTCCTTCCGGATTTCTGTTCGGACGCAGGCCGCTGTACTGGGTGATGCTGTCGCGGACATTGACGTTCGGGATCAGGTTCTTTACATCCTTTAAGATGCTGTCGAGACCTTCTTTTGTAACGGATTTATCTGTCTTGTTGTCGAGATCCTCGGCGGTCGGTCCCACAAGCATGTTTCCGTGGATCGTCGGACACATTAATTTACCTTTTGTGATCTTTGTCGGGATCGGAAGTACGATCTCTTTTACCTTGCAGCTTGTATTCTTATCGAGGATATAGAACTGTCCTCTTCTCGCAACGACCTTGTAATCTGCCTTTCCTACCATTGCAGCGATCTCGTCACAGCAGAGGGCAGCCGCATTGATGACATATTTTGTCTCGATGGTCTCACCTGTGGTTACGACCTCGCTTACAGCTCCGTCTTTTACCTTGATATCTGTTACCTTTGTGTTTAACAGGAAGTGAACGCCGTTCGCGTTTGCGTTCTCAGCGAGTGCCTGTACAAGGATAAACGGATCGATGATGCTCTCTCTCGGGATGTAGAGTCCGCCTTTGACCTCCGGGTTTAAGTTCGGCTCCATCTCGAGAAGCTCTTCCGCTGTCTTATACTGAACATCATAGACACGGTTCATGAATGCTTTGTGCTTGATCTCCGGAAGCTTTTCATACTGCTCTTCCGTGATCGCCGGAAGGATCGCTCCGACTCTCTTGAACGGGATATCCAGATCTTTTGTGAGCTGATCGTACATCGGGTTTGCCGCTACGACAAGCTGGGATTCCAGTGTTCCCGGTGATGCGTCGTATCCTGTGTGGATGATGGCGCTGTTGGACTTCGACGCGTCTCCGCCCACATCCTCATTTTTTTCTACTACAGTTACACCCAGCTGGTATCTGGATAATTCGCGGGCGATCGCACATCCGACTGCACCTGCACCAATAATTACCACATCTGTTTTCATATTTCCTCTCCTTCACCTTTATCTTAATCAAATTCTCCCGTCAATTCCGGTCCGTCTGTCTCTTCTTCCTCGACCCATTCCTTTGCCCTGGCGACTGCCCGATGCCACATCCGCATCTTCTTTTCCCGCTCTTTCTCGCTCATCTTCGGATAGTAGCGTTTTTTGAGTTTCCAGTTCGCCTCGATCTCGTCAAGGTCCTTAAATAAGCCGGATCCATATGCCGCCATATAGGCGACTCCCAATGCCGTTGTCTCGGCGATCTCCGGGACATCCACCGGAATTCCAAGAATGTCCGCCTGGAACTGCATCAGGAATTCATTTGCCGTAATGCCTCCGTCCACACGCATCGCGCGGATCTTGATGCCGGAATCCGTCTCCATCAGGTCTAAAATATCTCTCACCTGGTAGGCGATGCTCTCCAGTGCCGCCCGAACCACATGTGCCCGCTCGGTTCCCGGTGTGATTCCGATCAGCATTCCCCTCGCGTATGGATCCCAGTACGGTGCCGCAAGTCCGGTGAGTGCCGGCACAAAACAGACGCCTGCGGTGTCAGGAACCGATTCCGCGAGATCTCCCGTCTCCTTTGCGCTGGAGATCAGGTGCAGCTTATCTTTCATCCATGTGATAACGGATCCCGCAACGTAGATACCGCCGTCCAGGGCGAATACCATATCTTTTCCGTGCATTTTCCATCCGACACATGTCAGAAGTCCTGTGTTTGAATAGACCGGTGTCTTTCCTGTGTTCATCAGCATAAAGCAACCGGTTCCGTATGTCGTTTTTACCATTCCTTCGCTCAGACAGGCCTGTCCGAATAATGCTGCCTGCTGGTCTACCATGTTTCCGGAGATCAGGATCTTTCCCTCTTTTCCGTCACAGCCGCGAAGTGTGGCATATCCATACTTTTCTGTGCTGTTCCGGATCTCCGGGAGAATGCTCTTCGGAATCTCCAGAAGTTCTAACAGCTCATGATCCCATTCATTTGTATGGATATTGAAGAGCGCGGTCCGCGATGCCGTTGAATAATCGGTTGCGAAGACTTTCCTGTCCGTCAGGTTCCAGATAAACCAGGAATCCGTTGGTCCTGCCATCAGTCTTCCTTCCATCGCCACTTCCTTCGCGCCTTCCACATTGTCAAGGATCCATTTGATCTTTGTCGCTCCAAAATACGCATCCGCGTGAAGTCCTGTCTTCTGGCGGATCATGAACCGGATCTCTTCCTCCAGCTCCTCGATCCACGTCGCAGTCCTTCGGTCCTGCCAGACGATTGCCGGATAAAGCGGCTCCCCTGTCACTTTATCCCAGACAACTATGGTCTCTCCCTGATTGTCAATTCCCATGCACTCCACCTGTTCCGCGGTCACATGGGCCTTTTCCATCACTTCTTCTGCCGCTTCTTTTATCTGCTCCAGGATCTCTTTCGGATCATGCTCCACCCATCCCGGCTGCGGATAATACTGCTTGTGTTCCTTGTGCGATGAAGCAGCCAGATTCCAGCTTTCATCCAGCAGGAGTACCGTTGTTCCGGTCGTGCCCTGGTCAACTCCCATAAAGTATTTCCTGCTCAACGGTTCCCCTCACTTCCTTCCTAAGACTCAGAATCATTTTCTGTTTTTTTACTGTATTTACT
>CAVFLH010000209.1:0-1006 GCA_963622995.1 uncultured Eubacteriales bacterium
CCGATCACGAGGCCGATCGGTCCGGTGAGGTTCAAGCGGTACATACTCTCTCCGCCCATGTCGGCGCAGACGAACCAGATTCCGCGTTTCTTTAAATCCTCGATGGTCGCAGCCATATTTGTGACCTTCGCGACCGGCGTATAGTTCAACGCACCGGCGGAGGTTCTCGCAACGGTGGCTGTCAGACCTACCGCGCGGCGTTTCGGAATGATCACTCCGTGAGCGCCCGCAAGGTTCGCGGTACGGATGATCGCGCCCAGGTTGTGGGGATCCTCGATTCCGTCAAGCAGGAATAAAAACGGCGGCTCGCCCTTCTCTTCCGCGATCTTTAAGATATCTTCCACCTCTGCGTACTCGTAAGCGGCGGCGTAGGCCATCACGCCCTGATGGTGTCCCGTCTCGGACATAGAGTCCAGACGTTCCTTCGGGACAAAGTTTACGATCGTGTCGTGCTTTTTCGCCTCTCTCACGATCGTGCGCACCGGTCCGTCCTGGCATCCGTCAAGGACAAACAGGCGGTCGATGGTCTTTCCGGAGCGGAACGCCTCCAAAACAGCATTTCGTCCCTCAATCGTCAGTTCTTCATATCTCATCGGAGTTCTCCTCTTTCTGTTTTTCCGTATCGCCGGACTCTGTCTTTCCGGTCTTTGTCATCGCCAGGGCCACAAGATCCATCATGCGCTCCGTTCTTCCGGACAGGTAGAGATAACCCATCAGGGCCTCAAATCCCGTCGCCATCCGGTAGTCCTTCATCGTGGCGTTCTTCGCCATAGAGAAGGACTTCGCGTTTCTTCCGCGCTTGTAAACCGCATGTTCCTCGTCTGTCAGGTCATCCTCGATGGCCATCAGGAATTCCGCCTGGGCGGCAGCCTTCACAAGAGCTGAAGACTTCTTGTGAAGCTTATTCACCTGCATATTTCCCTCGCTGACCACGATAGTGCGGATCAGGATCTCGTAGGCCGCATCGCCGAGGTAAGCCAGGACAAGCGGGGAATACTGGCTGGCG
>CAVFLH010000209.1:1016-4362 GCA_963622995.1 uncultured Eubacteriales bacterium
CCTTTAAAAGGACTAAGCTCTCTTCCATTTTACGCCCTCTCTTGTATCCTCGAGGACGATTCCCATGTCGAGAAGTTTTCCTCTGATCTCATCGGCAAGAGCAAAGTTCTTTGCCTTTCTCGCTGCCTGTCTCTGGGCGATCAGGTCCTCGATCTCGGAGTCAAGGACTTCCGCCTTCTTCTCCGTGATGATTCCCATAACATCGCAGAGTCTCTGGATCTCATTCTTCATCCAGGAAACATACGCTTTTGTACTCGTCTCAGTAACTGTAGAGTTGGAGAGCTTGATGAGTTCGAAGATCGTGGAGATCGCGTCCGCAGTGTTGAAGTCATCATCCATCACTGCCTCGTATTTTGCGACAAACTCCATTGCCTTCTTCTGGTTCTCCTGCTCCTCCGCTGTCATCGCGTCGCCGGATACCTTTGCCTCCATCTCACGGAGTTTTTCTATACCTGTGAGGATTCTCTCAAGTCCGTTCTTGGACGCTTCCATTAAGTCCGCGCTGAAGTTTAACGGGCTTCTGTAGTGGGCGCTCAGCATAAAGAAGCGAAGAACCTGAAGGTCATATTTCTCGCTGATCTCACGGACTGTAAAGAAGTTTCCGAGAGATTTGGACATTTTCTTGTTGTCGATATTTAAGAATGCGTTGTGCATCCAGTATTTCGCAAAGGGCTTTCCGTTTGCCGCCTCACTCTGGGCGATCTCATTCTCATGGTGCGGAAAGATCAGGTCCTCACCGCCTGCATGGATATCGATCTCATCGCCGAGGTATCTCTTTGCCATAACGGAGCACTCAATGTGCCAGCCCGGACGGCCCTCGCACCACGGGGACTCCCAGTACGGCTCACCCTCTTTTTTCGGTTTCCAGAGAACGAAGTCGTTCGGGTCCTGCTTGCCCTCCTCGCCGGTTACCTTGATCTCACGGAATCCAGACTGAAGATCATCCAGGTTCTTGTGGGAAAGTTTTCCGTAATCTTTAAATTTGCGGACGCTGTAGTAAACAGTTCCGTCTGCTGCCACGTAAGCATAGCCTTTCTCGATCAGGGTGCTGATCATGTTTAACATGCCGCAGATCTCTTCTGTCGCAAGCGGGTTCTTTGTTGCCGGCTCGATGTTCATGCCTTCCATGTCCTTCTTGCACTCTGCGATGTAGCGCTTGGAGATCGTCTCGGCATCAACGCCCTCCTCGATGGCTTTTTTGATGATCTTGTCATCGACATCTGTGAAGTTGGATACATAGTTTACATCGTATCCTTTATACTCAAAGTACCGTCTCACCGTATCAAATACGATCATCGGTCTCGCGTTTCCGATATGGATAAAGTTGTAGACGGTCGGTCCGCACACGTACATTTTTACTTTTCCCGGCTCCACCGGAACAAACTCTTCTTTTCTCTTTGTGAGTGTATTGTAGATCTTCATAACTTAAGCTCCTTCATATATCTTTCTGTCCGAATCGCTGTCTTTATTTACTGTTGTCTACAGCCCGAACAGCCCCCACATCCGCCGGAAATAATTCCCACGCGGTCCTCCGGCGCGTAATCTGCCACCGAACTTAAAAGGGCGATGGCCTGGGCGGAAATCCCCTCTCCGGTTCCCGTAAATCCGAGACCCTCTTCCGTCGTTGCCTTGACGCTCACCTGATTCTTCTCGATTCCGAGAGCCGCCGCGATATTTTCCGCCATCTGCGGGCGGTACAGCAGAAGCTTTGGTCTCTGGGCAATCACGGTGGAATCGATATTCTCGATCATATATCCGTTCTCCTGCAGGATTTTTCCGACTTCCTTTAAGAGTTCCATACTGGAAATTCCTTTATATCTCTCGTCCGAATCCGGGAAGTGCTGGCCGATATCACCGAGGGCCGCAGCCCCCAGAAGTGCGTCCATCACAGCATGAAGAAGGACATCCGCGTCAGAATGACCAAGAAGTCCTTTTTCATAGGGGATATCCACGCCGCCGATGATCAGCTTTCTTCCTTCTACGAGACGATGTACATCATATCCCTGTCCGATTCTCATTGAATCTCCTCCTAATTTACCTATGAGCCGATCACGCGCATCCGCTTCGGGATACAGCGCACCGCCAGATTTTCCTGGCACATACAGCTCTCACCGTCCACATGGACCGCGAGGGGCCTCACAAGATGGATCTCCGCCTCACTGCACTCGAAGACGCGGATCCCCCGTTCTTTCCTCCGGACACCCATCACAAGATCCTTGAGGATCGGAATCATCTTCGTCTTTCTCGCGCTGTTTCCAACGTAAACGGTCATCTTTCCATCATCATTTAACGAATCGCCGTTCTTCCGTTTCTTCTTATCTTCCCGGCGGATCATAAACGTGATGAAATATATATGATTAAACTCCACTTTCTGCGTCCCGTCAAGCAAAATATATCCTTTTGTGGGTTTTGCAAGGAAAAGCTGTTTTAATCCGAGCGCAAATCTCAGTATTTTTGTCAGGCGAAGTCTCGTCATCTGGTTTCTCACCGGGCAGCAGAGCAGATTGTGGCAAATCGCCGCGTCCAGGCCGATCCCGCATCGTCCGGCGAATCTTCTGCTCACGATCTCCTCGTTTCCGAAAGTGATCACACCATAGTCCAGCATCCGGTAATATTTCGGGTGCAGGATCCGTCTCGCCTGGCGGTCCACCTTCCAGAAGGACTGGAATCCCTTGGAAAGGGCATTCCGGAATCCCGCTGGGACATAGCCGAAGGTCAGAAGTCCCCGGAAGGAGACTCCATTCAATACCTCGTTATAGGTACCTTCTCCCCCGACGATTACGATCACCTTCGCCTCATCCTTCTCCGCTGTCAGCACCTTTGCGATCTCCGCAGCGTCCCCCTGGTGCTCCGTAAAAAAGACGCGGTATTCCTGGCTGTTCATTTCCAGCTGATGTTCCAGTCGTTTCCAGATCCGGTACCCTCTTCCGGCACCGGCGCTGGGATTTACGATAAACTGATACATAACGTCCTCCGAATCTTATATGTTCAGAATTCTGCGTGCAGGAAGGCAGCCTCAGGCCGGACCGATCCGGCGTGTTCTCTGCTCCTGCAATATAGACTATAGTATAGCACAAAACCGTTAAAAAAAGGCTAAATTTTTTCTAAACTATGCAATGCCATCCCATATTCTGACAGACATCATTCTGAAAAATTCACGGTTCACCGAAAGTTCAAAAAATCCCAGGAACTTTTTCAAATTCCCGGGATCCATGATCGTAGCGGAAGGGAGATTTGAACTCTCGACACCACGGGTATGAACCGTGTGCTCTAGCCAACTGAGCTATTCCGCCATAGTAGCGGAAGGGAGATTTGAACTCTCGACACCACGGGTATGAACCGTGTG
>CAVFLH010000210.1:0-4350 GCA_963622995.1 uncultured Eubacteriales bacterium
GAGAAAAAGGCATCCGTGTTAGTGTGATTGCAGAATGGTAAACAGTTGTAAAGTGCCAGACGAGGATAGCTTAAAATAAAAGAATGTTCATAAAAAGTTTGTTTGTTTGAAAGAAGGTTCCCCGCTTTCTTTTTATATTGCTATCTGGAATGGTGAATGATAAAATCAAAAGAAAAGGAGCGGAGGTGACTTGTGGTGTCATTATTAAAACTTCCAGTCGGTGTGGATGATTTTGGGAAGATCCGCAGGGATGGATTTTACTATGTAGATAAGACGAAGCTGATCGAGCAGCTCCTTGAGAGCTGGGGGGAGGTAAATCTCTTTACGCGCCCGCGCCGCTTCGGCAAGACACTGAATATGAGCATGCTCCGGAACTTTTTTGAGATCGGGACAGATAAGAGTTTATTTGAGGGCCTGTATATCTCGGAGAGGAAAGATCTCTGCGAGGTATATATGGGAAAATTTCCTGTGATCTTTCTCTCTCTGAAAGGTGTGGACGGCCCCACATTTGAGCGGGCAAGGTCCAGGTTTATCCAGCTTATCGGAAGAGAGGCAGAACGGTTCCAGTTCCTTGGGGACAGCGGGAAGCTGACATCGAACGAGAAAGAGCGGTACCGTTCCCTGATCCGGATGCAGAACGGCAGATACGAAATGGATGAGGATACGCTGGAAGCCGCGCTGCAGACCCTGTCGGAACTTCTGTACCGCCATTATGGACAAAAGACGATCATCCTGATCGACGAGTACGATGTACCTCTGGATAAGGCGTACCAGCACGGATATTACCGGGAAATGGTTTCCCTGATCCGGGCGATGTTCGGGGATGCCTTAAAGACGAATGATTTCCTGCAGTTTGCCGTCCTCACGGGGTGTCTCCGCGTCTCGAAGGAGAGTATTTTTACAGGATTAAACAATTTCAAAGTCCTGTCCATCACAGATTCCAGATTTGATGAACAGTTCGGCTTTACAGAAGAAGAAGTAAAGAAAATGCTGGAGACATACCACTATGAGTCCCATCTTCAGGAGACGAAAGAGTGGTATGACGGATACCATTTCGGCGATGCGGATATCTACTGCCCATGGGATGTGATCAACCATGTGGACAGGCTGAACGGGCAGCCGGACGCGAGACCGCAGTCATATTGGCTGAATACCAGTGGAAATGACCTTGTAAAACGATTTATCGATAAAGCAAATAAGACGACCAGGGACGAGATCGAGAGACTGATCAATGGGGAACCGATCGAGAAGTTTATCCGCCTTGAGCTGACTTACGATGAGATCGACAGCAGTATCGACAATCTGTGGAGCGTTTTATTTACGACGGGTTATCTGACCCAGATAGGAATGACGGAGCAGGGCGCGTACCGCCTGGTGATCCCGAACCGGGAAGTCCGGGAGGTCTATAAGCTGCAGATACAGGAATGGTTCAAAAATACGGTCTTAAGCAATACAGAGCAGCTGACAGCTTTCTGGAAGGCTATCGCAAAAGGAGATACGGAAGCGGTTGAAAAGTACCTGAACAGAACACTTAACAGCTCGATCAGCGTCTTCGACACAAAGGCTCGGAATGAGGAAAAGGAGAACTCCTACCATACGCTTCTGGTAGGACTTTTGGCGGGAAACTCGGACTGGCTTGTAAAGTCCAATGTGGAGGCCGGAGACGGATTCGCGGATATCATCGTTGAGACAGAGGACCCTGACGCGGGAATCGTTATTGAATTGAAGTACTCGCGGGAAGTTACTGGTCTGGACAAGGCGTGTGAAAATGCAATCGTACAGATCAAGGACCGCAGGTATGAGGAATATCTGAGAAATGATGAACGGCATGATATCCTGTTTTATGGAATGGCATTCTGCAGGAAACGGTGCCGTGTCATCGCCGGAAAAAGAAAATTGTAGCGGGAAAAAACAGGAAGCGGAGTCAGGTGAAAACGGAGATTTTCATCGGGCTCTGTTTTTTGCGCATATTCGGGCGATTTCGCCGCAAAAGTCATTTACATTTTTGTAAATCCCTTTTATACTGGGTAAAGTGTGCATTTTTACAGGATAAAATAAAGAAAAAAGCGGAGGAGAGAAGAAATGCAAATCAACGCGCCGTGGTGGGTGTGCATCCTGTTGGCTGTATTCGGCGGTGCTGTTCTCGGCGCTGCGGCAGGTGCGCTGAAGGCCTACTTAAACGTGAATGAGGTCATTGCCTGCATCATGTTGAACTGGATCAGCCTTTACGCGGTAAATACCGTTCTCACAGCGGTAAAAGAGTCCGGAACGACTTACACACTGCCGCTCCGCACAAACAACCCGTCCGCTATCCAGTATATTGATCAGAAAAAGGCATTTTCTATTGTAAAGATCGCCGGTTTTGAGGTAAACTGGTTTATGATCATTACGATCGTGCTTTTGATCGCGGCAAACATTGTGCTGTATCATACGAAGCTGGGACTCCGGCTCATGGCCTGCGGTGAACATCCACAGGCGGCGGATTCCGTGGGAATCAATGTATACAAGATGCGCTACATCGGTGTGCTGATCTTCGGACAGTGGAAGCCGAACCTGATCGCCCTGACAGCGGTGATCTTCGGACTGTTCCGTGCGCTGTCCAACGTGTACTCAGGATTTGATTTCCTGGTGGCTTTAAATATTCCGGGAACATTCTACAAGATGCTTCCGTACATTATTTCGCTTCTGGCGCTTGCCGTTTCTTCCAAAAAGTCGAGAGCGCCGAAGGCGGAAGGTATTCCTTATGATAAGGGTCAGAGATAAAGGAGAATTGCAATGGGAATTGTAGTAATCGGAGATGTGTTTATCGATATTAAGGGGTATTCCCTGTCCCCTTATATTCCGCAGGGAAGAAACGCCGGAACTGTGGTCCAGATCCACGGCGGCGTTGCGAGAAACGTGGCGGAGAACATCGCGAATATCGAGCTGAAGCCGACATTTATCAGCGCGGTGGATGACAACGCCATGGGCGACGATGTGATCCAGAAGCTGAAGCGCCATAAGGTCGAGACGAAGTACATGAAGAAGGTCAAGGACGGCATGGGAACATGGCTGGCGGTCTTTGACCATGAGGGAGATGTGGTTGCGTCCATCTCAAAGAGACCGGACCACAAGCCCATCGAGCAGATATTAGATGAGCACGGGGATGAGATCTTTAAGGATGCGGACAGCATCGCCATCGAGATCGATACGGACAAAGAGATCGTGAAGAAGACTTTTATGTATGCGGAGAAGTATCACAAAGAGGTCTACGCGCTCGTGTCCAACATGACGATCGCTGTGGAGAGAAGAGATTTTATCCGCAGAACCGCATGCTTTGTCTGCAACCAGCAGGAGGCGGGCATCCTGTTCTCGGAAGACTATGACCATATGACTCCGACGGAGTTAGCGGAAATTCTTCCGGACCGGATCCGTTCCGCCCAGATCTCCCGCATGGTGGTCACCATGGGAGGAGACGGAGCTGTCTTTGTTGATTCGGATGGGCACACCGGAATTTATCCGGGACGCAAGGTAGATATCGTGGACACGACGGGAGCCGGGGACGCGTTCTTCTCCGGCGTCTGCATCGGACTTACCTACGGCAAGACGCTTAAGGAGGCCTGCGGAATCGGCACAAGACTTGCGGCAACGGTGATCTGCACGACAGAGAATATCTGCCCGAGATTTATGCCGGAAGAATTCGGACTTACGAGGTAATCGATATGGAAAGTATTATTATCGGAATTGCCGGAGGTTCCGGCTCTGGAAAATCGACATTTACGAACAGGATCAAGCAGTACTTTGGGGATGATGTTGTCGTGATCTACCACGACAACTATTACCGCAGACAGGACGGAATCCCGTTTGAGCAGCGTGTGAAGGTCAACTATGACCATCCGGATTCCCTGGAGACGGATCTTTTAGTGGAGCACTTAAAGGAGCTGAAAGCCGGAAAGACCATCGAGTGCCCGGTCTACGACTACAGCCAGCACAACCGCTCCAACGAGATCATCAAGATCGAGCCGAGACCGATCATCCTCGTCGAGGGCATCCTGCTTCTCGCAGACGAGCGCATCCTCCGCCGCATCGTCCGCGACGTAGAAGAACGCGGCCGCGACCTGAAAGGAATCATCACCCAGTATCTTACCACCGTAAAACCCATGCATTATATGTATGTAGAGCCAACGAGAGCTCTCGCTGATATTGTTATTAACAGCGGAAAGAACGATGTTGCGTTTGATCTGTTTGTTTCTAAGATCGGGCAGTTGTTGGAGAGTGCGGGGGAATAAAGTTTAAATATCTGAAATTTATTGGGAGGAATCGATATGACACAGAAAATGGTCTTTGGGCTGAGTCGCCGGAATATATCGC
>CAVFLH010000211.1:0-3655 GCA_963622995.1 uncultured Eubacteriales bacterium
GGTGAGAGGAATATGGCCAATTAATCAGCGCTTCCTTAGAGAAATATTAAGAGAGGGAGGTATTTTTTCGAGAAAAAGATTGTAAATAAGGGTAACTTACAGTAAAATTTTGGGGTAACAAAAAAGAAAAAAAGAGGGGTAACAACACATGTACGATTTGTATGGAGCACTGATCGGGAATCTCAGTAACTATCTTTACACATACATCCTGATCATCTTACTTGTTGCAGGCGGAATCTACTTTACGGTCCGCACGAAGTTTGTTCAGTTCCGCTACTTGAAGGAGTCGCTGAGAGTCGTTCTCACGCCGAGTGAGGATGACAAGGCGATCTCGTCGTTCCAGGCGCTCATGGTTTCGACGGCATCCCGTGTGGGAACCGGAAACATTGCAGGCGTATCCACCGCGATCTGTATCGGCGGCGTGGGATCCCTGTTCTGGATGTGGCTCACAGCGCTTCTGGGAATGTCCACAGCGTTTGTTGAGGGAACTCTGGCGCAGATCTACAAGCGCCGCTCTGATGACGGCGGATGCTACGGCGGCCCGTCCTACTATATTGACCAGGCCATCGGAAAGCACTGGCTCGGAATCCTGTTCGCGGTGTTCATGATCTTAACTTACATGGTTGGATTCAACCTGGTTGCGTCCTTCAATATCGCGGACGCACTCAGAGTCGTTCCGGGTTATGCGGAACATGAGAACCTCGCGAAGTGGATCATCGGAGCTGTTCTTGGGCTCCTGTTCTTCATCTGCATCAGCGGCGGCGGAAAGCAGATCGCTGGCATCACAGAGAAGGTCGTTCCGTTTATGGGATTTTTCTACATTGCGGTTGCAGTGTTTGTGATCGTGACACATATCAACCTGCTTCCGGGTGTGTTTGCGGCTATTTTTAAGAATGCGTTTGATGTGAAGGCGATCTTCGGCGGATTTACAGGTTCTGCTGTTATGCTTGGTATCAAGAGAGGTCTTTTCTCCAATGAGGCAGGTGTCGGCGCGGCTGCGTGTGCGGCTGGTTCCGCGGGTGTTTCTCATCCGGTTAAGCAGGGACTTGTTCAGGTGCTTTCTGTTTTCCTTGATACATGCATGATCTGTACGGCAACTGCAATGCTGCTTCTCTGCTCTGGTGTGGAGCCGGATGCGGATATGGCTGGTATGGCTTATGTGCAGGCGGCTATGAACAGCACGCTGGGTAAGTTTGGCATTGTGTTTATCACGGTTTCACTGTTTCTGTTTGCGTTTACGACTCTGCTTGGAAACTTCTATTATGCGGAGACTGGACTTGCGTATCTTTGCAGTATGACTCCGTCTAATGGGGCGAAGTGGGGCATGAAGATCGTTGCGGCGATCGTTGTTTGTGTTGGCGCTACGATGAAGCTTGGTATTGTCTGGGATACGGCGGATGTGCTGATGGGATTTATGGCGCTGATTAATGTGCCGGTGATCTTTATTCTTCTGAAGCCGGTGCTTCGGTGTTTGGAGGATTATGCGGAGCAGAAGAGGGATGGAAAGGATCCGGTGTTTAAGGCGGAGAAGATTGGACTGAAGGAAAAAGTCGATTTTTGGAATTAGATATAGAATGATGAAGGGCAGTCGGTTAGGCTGCCCTTTAGTTATGTGTTCACGAGGGGGACGCCGTCGGTCTGCTTCCAGTCCCAGACGCTGGGTATTTCCCGGGCGGTTCCTCTAAGCTTGCGGAAGAATGCTAAGGGCGGTGAACAGGCTGTAAGAATAGGGGAGCTCCCGCCCGATGATGAATGGATTCGGGATGATGAGTGGGAAGATACGCTGGCATTGAAATAAAAACAGGAAGAACTATTTGTGTGTGATAGTTTCTTCCTGTTTTTTATTATTGCTAAATTACGTAGTCATCTCCAGGCTGGCCGTTTTGCATGAGGTCGGCGATGGTGATGCCGTCGAGGTATTCGTTGATGACTTTGTCGAGACCCTGCCAGAGGGGGAGGGTTTTGCAGCTTCCCATTCTGGGGCAGTCGGCGCTGTCGGGTTCGAGGCAGGCTACTGGTGCCATGGAGTTTTCGGTGAGGCGAAGGATGCTGCCTACTGTGTACTGTTCAGGTGCTTTTGTGAGGCGGTAGCCGCCGCCTTTGCCGCGGACGCCTTCTAAGAGTCTGGCTTTTACGAGGACTTTGATGATGCCCTCCAGGTATTTTTCGGAGATCTCCTGTCTTGCTGCTGTATCTTTTAATGGAATATAGCCGTCGGTCTGGTGTTCCGCGAGATCGATCAGGACGCGGAGTGCGTAGCGGCCTTTTGTTGAAACCATCATAATGTATATCCTCCCATGATGCTGTGTGCGATCAATATTGTTTTTGTCGTAATGTAAGTTTAACATTATTCCTATTATAATACAAGGTTTAAGGGAAATACAAGTGAAATAAATAGGGCTTGACAAATGCAGTTCACCGTCATATAATCCTATTAACATATATGAAAGGTAGGTAATAACTCATGGCAAACATATATACATCCGCAGATCAGCTCATCGGAAAGACTCCGATCTTAGAGCTTACACATATTGAAAAATCCGAGGGACTTAACGCGAAGATCCTTGCGAAGCTGGAATATTTCAACCCGGCTGGTTCTGTGAAGGACAGAATTGCGAAGGCGATGATCGATGACGCTGAGGCGAAGGGGATTTTGAAGGCTGGTTCTACGATCATTGAGCCGACTTCCGGAAATACAGGAATCGGTCTGGCGTCTGTTGCGGCGGCCCGTGGATACCGGATCATTATTGTTATGCCTGAGACTATGAGCGTGGAGAGACGCCAGCTCATGAAGGCCTACGGCGCGGAGCTTGTGCTCACAGAGGGCGCGAAGGGAATGAAGGGCGCGATCGCGAAGGCGGAGGAGCTCGCAAAGGAGATTCCGGGAAGTTTTATTCCGGGACAGTTTGTGAACCCGGCGAACCCGGAGGTTCATGAGAGAACTACAGGTCCGGAGATCTGGGAAGATACGGACGGCAAGGTCGATATTTTTGTCGCAGGTGTCGGCACCGGCGGAACCATCACCGGAACAGGCAGATATTTAAAAAAGCAGAACCCGGACGTGAAGGTCGTTGCGGTGGAACCGGCAAGCTCCCCGGTACTGAGCCAGGGCAAGGCGGGATCCCACAAGATCCAGGGAATCGGAGCTGGATTTGTTCCGGATGTTCTTGACACGAAGATCTATGATGAGGTTATCGCGGTAGAGAACGATGACGCGTTTGCGGCAGGAAAATTAGTTGGAAAGAAAGAGGGCGTTCTCGTGGGAATTTCCTCCGGCGCGGCGATCTGGGCAGCGCTTGAGCTTGCGAAGAGACCGGAGAATGCGGGAAAGACTATCGTGGCGCTGCTTCCGGATACTGGTGACAGATATCTCTCTACACCGCTGTTTGCAGACTAAGAATAAAAAGAGACATATAAAAGAGACTGAGGATCCATTGAGAATTGGTGGATTCCCAGTCTTTTTTTGCTGTGTGTATTTGAAAGAAGCCGCTGACAGAGGAGAGTGCTGGCGGATGCGTGAAAATGTAGGGACTATGTAGAGGCTATCGCAGATATTATAATGAGCGTATATGGAATTCACTTGTCAGGTCCGGAAAAATGTTTTAAACTGAGAAAAAGAAAAAATAATTTTCTGGAGACTGCAACAGCGATAAGT
>CAVFLH010000211.1:3665-4346 GCA_963622995.1 uncultured Eubacteriales bacterium
CTATTATTGACATTTGGAATAAAGTGTGCTAGAATAAAACCATAGACAGAACAACATACAACAATGAAAACAACAGGCAGAAGAAACAGCAAAAATGTAAAAAAGCGGAAAGAATAGTTCTGCAGAGAAAACGAAAATAATAAGAAACAAGAACCAGAAAGGAGCCCAATTATGAGTAAATACGCAGGAACAAAAACAGAAAAGAACCTTGAGGCAGCATTCTCCGGTGAATCCCAGGCGAGAAACAAATATACTTACTTTGCATCCGTAGCAAAGAAAGAGGGATACGAGCAGATCGCGGCCTTATTCTTAAAGACAGCTGACAACGAGAAAGAGCACGCTAAGATGTGGTTCAAGGAGTTAGAGGGAATCGGCGATACCGCTGCAAACCTTGCGGCAGCCGCAGCAGGAGAGAACTACGAGTGGACCGATATGTATGAGGATTTCGCGAAGACCGCCGATGAGGAAGGTTTCCATGCTCTCGCAGCTAAGTTCCGTATGGTAGGCGAGATCGAGAAGCACCACGAGGAGCGTTACCGTGCCCTTCTTAAGAACGTTGAGACAGCTTCCGTATTCGAGAAGAGCGAAGTAAAGGTATGGGAGTGCCGCAACTGCGGACATATCGTGATCGGAACAAAGGCACCGCAGGTATGTCCAGTCTGCAACCATCCGCAGAGCTAC
>CAVFLH010000212.1:0-4321 GCA_963622995.1 uncultured Eubacteriales bacterium
ATACTCTACTGTAATAACTGGAACTGACGCAATGACAGCTTTTAGTTATATTTTTTTTAAAAATAATAAAACAGAAGAAAGAGAGGGAACCATAAAATGGGTAAAATCATTGGTGAAGGCATTACATTTGATGATGTGCTCCTCGTACCTGCATATTCCGAAGTAATACCCAATCAGGTCGATGTTTCAACACACCTGACAAAGAAAGTCAAGCTCAATATTCCATTTATGAGTGCCGGCATGGACACTGTAACCGAGCACCGCATGGCGATCGCTATGGCGAGACAGGGCGGAATCGGTATCATTCACAAAAACATGTCGATCGAAGCGCAGGCTGAAGAGGTAGATAAGGTAAAACGTTCTGAAAACGGAGTTATCACAGACCCATTTTATTTGTCCCCGGAACATACATTAAAAGATGCAGATGAGCTGATGGCGAAATTCCGCATTTCCGGTGTTCCGATCACTGAGGGTAAAAAGCTTGTCGGAATCATCACAAACCGTGACCTGAAATTCGAGGAGGATTACTCCAAGAAGATCAAAGAGTGCATGACTTCCGATCACCTGGTTACAGCTAAAGAAGGCGTAACTATGGAGGAAGCAAAGCGCATCCTTGCAAAGGCAAGAGTTGAGAAGCTTCCGATCGTCGATGACAACTTCAACTTAAAAGGACTTATCACGATCAAAGATATCGAGAAACAGATCAAGTACCCGAATTCCGCAAAGGATGACCACGGCAGACTTCTCTGCGGTGCCGCAATCGGAATCACAGCAAACGTTCTTGAGAGAACAGAAGCGCTTGTAAACGCAAAGGTCGATGTAGTCGTTCTCGACTCCGCACACGGCCACTCCGCAAATGTTATCCATTGCGTAAAGATGATCAAGGAGAAATTCCCGGATCTTCAGGTAATCGCAGGTAACGTTGCAACAGGTGAGGCTACAAGAGCCCTGATCGAGGCTGGCGTTGACGCTGTCAAGGTCGGTATCGGACCGGGATCTATCTGTACAACACGTGTCGTTGCAGGTATCGGTGTTCCGCAGATCACTGCTGTTATGGACTGCTACGCAGTTGCAAAAGAGTATGGTATTCCGATTATCGCCGATGGCGGTATCAAGTATTCCGGAGATGTTACAAAGGCTCTCGCAGCCGGCGGTAATGTCTGCATGATGGGATCCATGTTCGCTGGATGCGACGAGAGCCCGGGAGACTTCGAACTTTACCAGGGAAGAAAATACAAGGTTTACCGTGGAATGGGATCCATTTCCGCTATGGAGAACGGCAGTAAGGACCGTTACTTCCAGACAAACGCTAAGAAGCTTGTTCCGGAAGGTGTTGAGGGACGTGTCGCTTACAAGGGATTTGTTGAGGATACCGTATTCCAGATGCTCGGCGGTCTTCGTGCCGGCATGGGCTACTGTGGCGCTCACAACATCAAAGAGCTTCAGGACAACAGCCATTTCGTGAAGATCTCCGCAGCCGCACTCCGTGAGAGCCATCCGCATGATATCCATATCACAAAAGAGGCTCCGAACTACAGTGTAGACGAATAATTTTAATCCCGAAAGGGCAGCAGAAGGCTGTGCAGGCGGCGGAAACGCTGTTCTCTGCACAGCCTTTTTTCGGACCGTGCGTATTTGGAAATAAGGGAACAGTATGGAAAATTTTATGAAGATGCTTTCGACCCAGGCGATCCTGCTCGTCTATATGGCGGTGGGATTTTACTGCAGAAAGCGTGGAATTATTGAGAAAAAGATGCAGGGAAAACTCACGGATTTCGTCCTCAGGATCACGCTGCCCTGTATGATCTTTAACTCCTTCAGCATGCATATCACGGTGGACATGTTGAAGCAGGCGGCCCTGTGCCTCGGAGTGGCGTTTTTTATCTGCTTCGCGGCATGGCTCGGCGGAAAATTTGTCTACAACATGTATCCGAAGGAGAAAAAATCTGTCTTACAGTACGCGACGCTTGTCAACAACGCGGCATTCTTAGGTCTGCCGATCGTGAGGGCGGTGCTCGGCGAGGAGGGAATGTTCTTAGCGTCGATCTTTATTATCCCAAACCGTATCTTTATGTGGACGGCGGGAGTGTCGATCTTCACGGCGGAGGCGGATAAAAAGGCGGCGTTTAAGAAGGTCATGATGAATCCATGCGTGATCGTGATCTTTATCGGACTTTTCAGAAGCTTTGCGGACTTTACGCTTCCGGAATTTCTCGCAAAGTCGATCACAGGACTTGGAAACTGTACGACTCCGCTCTCTATGGTTCTGATCGGAACGATGATGACGGAGCTGACGCTGGCGTCCTTTAAGGACTGGAGTACCGTGTATCTGGCGTTTATGCGTCTTGTGGCGCTGCCGTTTCTGGCGCTCTTTATCATGCGCCTGTTAAATGCGGATCCGATCATGACAGGATGCGCGGTGATCCTTACAGCGATGCCTGCGGGAAGTACGACGGCGCTTCTGGCGGAAAAATATGGATCAGATCCGGTGTATGCGTCGAAATGCCTGCTTACAAACACACTGTTTTCACTGATCACGATTCCGATCATGACATTATTCGTGTAGTATATGGAAGAGGAAAACGCAGAAACACAAGAATGTGCATTACCTCTGTGACAGTGAGAAAACAAATTTTTGAAAAATAGGAAAGCTTACCTGGGGATTCCAGGAGAAAGGGAAAACGGCTGAGATTTAGGGAAAGCCGGAATAAAAGAAGTTTTATGAGTATTTTAAATGTAGAACACCTGAGCCATGGTTTCGGAGACCGGGCTATCTTTACGGACGTTTCTTTCCGCCTGTTAAAGGGGGAACATATCGGTCTCATCGGAGCGAACGGTGAGGGAAAGTCCACATTTATGAATATCATCACCGGAAAGATGATGCCGGATGAGGGAAAGGTCGAGTGGTCGAAGAATGTCCGCGTGGGCTATTTAGACCAGCACACGGTGCTTGAAAAGGGCATGACGATCCGTGATGTGTTAAAGAGCGCCTTTTCCTTCCTCTTTGAGATGGAGGAGAAGATGAACGACATCTGTGCGAAGATGGGAGACGCCTCTGAGGATGAAATGAATGCCATGATGGAGGAGCTGGGAACGATCCAGGACCTTTTGATGGCGCATGACTTCTATATTATCGACTCCAAGGTGGAGGAGATCGGACGCGCCTTTGGTCTCGACGAGATCGGCCTTGACAAGGATGTTGACGAGCTCTCCGGCGGACAGAGAACGAAGGTACTTCTCGGAAAACTTCTCCTTGAGAAGCCGGATATCCTGCTCTTAGACGAGCCGACAAACTACCTGGATGTGCAGCATATCGAGTGGTTGAAGCGGTATCTTCAGGACTACGAGAACGCCTTTATCCTGATCTCCCACGATATTCCGTTCTTAAACAGCGTTGTGAACCTGATCTATCATATGGAAAACCAGAAGCTTGACCGTTATGTGGGAGACTATGACCGGTTCATGGAAGTCTACGAGATGAAGAAGAGCCAGTTAGAGGCGGCTTACAACCGCCAGCAGGCGGAGATCGCGAAGCTCCAGGACTTTGTCGCGAGAAACAAGGCCCGCGTTGCGACGAGAAACATGGCAATGTCGAGACAGAAGAAGTTAGACAAGATGGAGGTCATCGAGCTCGCGAAGGAGAAGCCGAAGCCGGAGTTCCATTTCCTGAATGCCCGCGCTACCGGAAAGCTGATCTTTGAGACGAAGGATCTCGTGATCGGTTACGATGAGCCGCTTTCCAAGCCGCTTAACTTCCTCATGGAGCGCGGCGAGAAGATCGCGGTCATCGGTGCCAACGGTATCGGAAAGACCACGTTCTTAAAGAGTATCCAGGGTCTGATCCCGGCGATCTCCGGAAGTGTTGAGGTCGGCGATTACCAGTTCCCGGGCTACTTCGAGCAGGAGATGGCACCGGGAAATACGACGACCTGTATCGAGGAGATCTGGAAGGAATTCCCGTCCTACACCCAGTACGAGGTGCGCTCCGCCCTGGCAAAATGTGGTCTCACCACAAAGAACATCGAGAGCCAGGTCCGCGTCCTCTCCGGCGGTGAACAGGCGAAGGTCCGCCTCTGCAAGCTCATGAACCGGGAGACAAACATCCTTCTCCTGGACGAGCCGACAAACCATCTGGATGTGGACGCGAAGGATGAGCTTAAGAGAGCGCTCCAGGAGTACAAAGGAGCAGTCCTCCTCATCTGCCACGAGCCGGAATTCTATGAGGGGCTGGTGTCGAAGGTTTGGGATCTTAGTAAGTGGTCACTGAAGATTTAAGTTGTTATGGCGTTATAGATGTAACGCGCTGTGAGCAGAAGAGCTT
>CAVFLH010000213.1:0-4290 GCA_963622995.1 uncultured Eubacteriales bacterium
CTGCGGGCCTGCGATGATCGCGATGATGATCTTTGCGGTGTCTCCCGGGAGATACGGGATAACGCCGACTCCGAGTCCTGCCGTGAAGCTCATTCCGAGCTGTCCTGCGAGCCATGCGGTTCCGAACGCGTAGCAGACTGCCATGCCAATGATCATACCGATCACATGCATGTAGATCTTTGCCGGGAACTTCTCAACGAAGAAGCCTGCGATCGCTGCTAAGAAGATAAAGCCGATAAGATAGCCGCCGGTCGGTCCGAGAAGTTTGCCGACACCGCCGGTAAATCCGGAGAATACCGGAAGTCCTACCATTCCGAGAAGCAGGTATAAAACGTAGCTCGCTACGGAAAGCTTCATTCCGAGAATATATGCCATAAAGAAGATCACAAGGTTTGTTAAACTGATCGGTACCGGGCTTACCGGAATCGGAAGTGCCATCGGTGCCAGGATACAGGTGATCGCTGTCATAAGGGCCGTCACCGTCATCTGTGCAGTGGACATGCCGTGTTTTGCTGCTGTCTTTTTCATGTCTATTTTCCTCCCAAACATTCATCGTTTCTAACCAACTCTTTTCTTATCATACTCATGTTTTTCCGGTTTGTCAACTTATTTTATTGTAGTGGTTTACATTTATTTTTCAGGTGCTTTTATTCTGCAAAAGTGATATACTAGCTAAGGGTTTACCCCAAAATATTCTCCGCAGCCACTAAACTGGCTACGGATTTCACACAGGAGAAAATTATGGCTTCAGAAAATGATCTCGGCCGCGATGACATAAAGAAGCTTGTCATCCGAATCGCAGTACCCAGTATGCTGGCACAGTTTGTCAGCGTTCTTTACAGCATTGTAGACCGCATGTATATCGGAAATATCCCGGGGATCGGCGATATGGCGCTGGCGGGGGCCGGTGTCTGCGGTCCCGTTGTGACAATGGTCGGCTCCGTCGCGTTCCTCGTGGGGATCGGCGGTGCCCCACTTATGAGCATGAAGATGGGGCAGGGAGATAAAAAGGCCGCCGAGCGGATCCTCGCCAACTGTTTCCTCATGCTGGCGGTGTGTTCCATCCTCATGGTGGCCTGCATCTACCCGATCCGCATCCCGATGCTACGGTATTTCGGTGCCAGTGACACCACACTGCCCTACGCGAACGCCTATTTTTCGGTCTACCTGACCGGAACCGTGTTCGCCCTGATGTCCACGGGCATGAACCAGTTTATCATCTGTCAGGGATTCGCGAAGACCGGCATGTATTCCGTCATTATCGGAGCGGTATTGAATATCGCCCTGGATCCGGTGTTTATCTTCGGATTCCATATGGGTGTCTCCGGTGCCGCAACAGCGACAGTCCTCTCCCAGATGGCAAGCTGCGCCTTCGTCCTGAAGACGCTTTTCGGAAAGACCGTGCCGGTGCGCATCACCTTTGGCGGTTATGACTGGCGGCTGATCCGCAGGGTTCTCACAATCGGGTTCACCCCGTTTATCATCATCGCCATGGACAATGTCATGATCATCACCATGAACGCGATCCTGCAGAAATACGGCGGTCCTGAGCGGGGTGACCTTTTGATCACCTGCGCCACCATCGCCCAGAGCTTTATGCTAGTGGTCACCATGCCTCTCGGCGGCATCACAAGCGGAACCCAGGCGGTCCTCGCCTACAACTTTGGCGCCAGAAAGACCGACCGCGTGAAAGGCGCCCAGAAGTACATCTTTATCCTGGCGGCGGCGTACACCGCGCTGCTCTTCGTCCTCGCCCGCACCGTCGGCGGCCTGTTTGTCCGCCTCTTTACATCGGACCCGACGGTTGCCGCAGAAGCACTCCGGGCGATCCGGATTTTCACCCTGGCAATCATCCCGCTGGCGTTCCAGTATGAGATCGTAGACGGCTTTACAGGTCTCGGTCAGGTACAGGTCGCCCTGCCGCTCTCCTTCTTCCGAAAGGGGTTATACTTCGTCTCCCTGTTCCTGCTTCCCGCGATGTTCGGGGCGGAGGCGGCGTTCTATGCGGAGCCGGTGTCCGATATTCTTGGACCGATCGCCTCGGCGATCGTGTATGTGACTTCGATGAAGAAGATCCTGGCGAAAGCCGGGACAAACTAGCTGGTCCCGCCAGCACCAACACTCCAGAGTTCATAAAACTCAACCAGCGGCAGATTCAGCCATTCCGTTCAGTTTCCGCAACAACTGACTCCAAGCCAAATGCTGCTTCGTGTAAATACGCAAAAACAGAGCCTATACTCTTTCCAACTCTATGTTTTACATATTGTATGGTCGAATATATGCTCTGTTTTTTATTTCTACAGGCAGTTTACACTGCCATTTTCTATCTCAATTCAAGCGGCAGAATTAGTCATCATTCTCTTCACTCTCAGTAAGAGTATATGTGAATCTCTTTCTAGCCATCTCATCGCTCTCAAGGTACTCGTCGTAGGTTGTGATCTTATCGATCAGCTGGCCGTTGATGATCTCCATGATACGGTTTGCGGTTGTCTCAACGACCTGATGGTCACGGGAGGAGAAGATGATCACGCCCGGGAACTTCTTCATTCCGTTGTTCAGGGCTGTGATGGACTCCATGTCCAGATGGTCAGTCGGCTCATCGAACATCAGCACGTTCGCGCCGGAGATCATCATCTTGGACAGCATGCAGCGCACCTTCTCACCACCGGAGAGAACTTTTACCTTCTTCACGCCGTCTTCACCAGCAAACAGCATTCTTCCGAGGAATCCGCGGACATAAGTAACATCCTTTTCCGGGGAATACTGGGTCAGCCAGTCTACGATCGTGTCATCGTTGTCGAACTCCGCACTGTTGTCCTTCGGGAAGTACGCCTGAGTCGTTGTGAGACCCCACTTGTAGCTTCCGGAATCCGGCTCCATCTCGCCGGAGAGGATCTTAAAGAGTGTGGTCTTCGCAAGCTCGTTCGGTCCAACAAGAGCAACCTTGTCTTCTCTTCCAAGTGTGAAGGTGATATTGTCGAGAACCTTTACGCCGTCGATGGTCTTTGTGAGTCCCTCAACGGAGAGAACTTCGTTTCCGATCTCGCGGGCCGGACGGAAGTCGATGTACGGGTATTTTCTGCTGGACGGACGGATCTCATCAAGCTCGATCTTCTCTAAGGCACGTTTTCTGGATGTCGCCTGCTTGGACTTGGAAGCGTTGGCGGAGAATCTCTGGATGAATTCCTGTAACTCTTTGATCTTCTCCTCTTTCTTTCTGTTTGCTTCCTTCATCTGCTTGATCATTAACTGGCTGGACTCGAACCAGAAATCGTAGTTTCCGGCATAGAGCTGGATCTTTCCGTAGTCGATGTCGGCGATCTGTGTGCAGACCTTGTTTAAGAAGTAACGGTCATGGGATACCACGATAACGGTATTCTCGAAGTTGATCAAGAACTCCTCAAGCCATGCGATCGCGTCGAGGTCTAAGTGGTTCGTCGGCTCGTCGAGGAGCAGGATATCCGGGTTTCCGAATAATGCCTGTGCGAGGAGAACTTTAACCTTCTGCGGTCCGAGAAGGTCCTTCATCATTTTGTAGTGGAGGTCTGTCTCGATACCAAGGCCGTTTAACAGGTTCTCAGCGTCGGACTCAGCTTCCCATCCGTTCATGGTTGCGAACTCGCCCTCGAGCTCTGCTGCCTTGATTCCGTCCTCGTCTGTGAACTCTTCCTTCATGTAGATCGCGTCTTTTTCCTTCATGATGTCATAAAGGCGCTTGTTTCCCATGATAACGGTGTCGAGAACTGTGTACTCGTCGTATTTAAAGTGGTCCTGCTGTAAGAAGGAAAGACGCTGGCCCGGAGTGATCGCAACCTCACCGTTTGTCGGCTCCAGCTGACCGGATAAAATCTTTAAGAATGTGGACTTTCCGGCACCGTTGGCACCAATCAGACCATAACAGTTTCCTTCTGTGAATTTAATGTTTACATCTTCAAATAAAGCTTTTTTACCGACACGGAGTGTCACATTATTTGCACTAATCATTTTCTAAATCTCCTTTTAACTGACAAGGGGTACCTGTGAAATGCGCCTTAGCGCATATCCCCCACGCCTGGCACAAGCAGCCTGCCTCGGATCTGCGTCCGGGCAAAATCAAAACGGTAACTGTCTTCAGATGTCTACATCCTCCTGGGCAGATATCAAAGTCCTTCTTATTCTATTAAAGAACATCATTTTTTGCAAGGCTTTTCATGAAAAAAGCCTGTTTTTCAAGGAAAATCTTGTTCTTTACCTTCTTTCCATCCTCAAATTGCGCCCTGCCCCATTTTCATATCGGGTACAGACACTTGC
>CAVFLH010000214.1:0-907 GCA_963622995.1 uncultured Eubacteriales bacterium
GGATGTTCAGGCTTTATTTACCTGCCATCTTCTTTTCCTGCTCCTCGATCATCTTCTTGACCATATAGCCGCCGACGCTGCCGTTCTGGTAAGAAGTCAGGTTGCCGTTGTAGCCGTTTGTGAGCGGCACTCCGAGTTCACCTGCGATCTCCATTTTGAATTTGTCCATCGCTTCCTTTGCTTCCGGAACTACTACACGGTTAGAAGAACTGCTTGTGTTAGACATAAGATACGCCTCCTTTTAGTGTAATGCCTTTCCTGCTTTCGCATCGGGCATGTTTGATGGTACGTTCCTAGTATGAGCGTCCTGAAAAATAATACACTGGAAGGTTTTGTGTCAAATGTCATTTTTTACGAAAAAATGGGGCCTATCCGTATACATCGTATTTTTTGTCAACGAGAAATCCTGATAAAACTGTCAAACAAAAAGCGAATTCTTTTATCACAGAAACAAGTTAAAACAAACTTACTATTAAAAAGAGTTTATTCTGATAATGTCTCTTCTTTAAGCGCAAGAAACGCGCACAGATTTCCTCGTTTCTCTCCCATCGCCCTGTGGGAGAACAGCTTATCCGGGTTGCACTTCGTGCAGATATCCGTGACGGAAATATTTTTCTCCGGGACTCCGGCTTCCAACAGGATCCGGCGATTCGCCTCCCAGAGATCCAGCTGTCTCTTTCCGATCACGCCGCTCTTAGACGGAAGGACAATGTGCTCACAATCCTCTTTTGAAAACGTGTCACGGAAATTGTCCGCCACATCTTCCCCGACCTCATAGCAGTCGCTGCAGATACTCGGTCCCACGCAGCAGATCAGGTCTTCCGGTGAGCTTCCGTATTCCCGCTTCATGGCATGCACCATCTTCTCACCCATGCGGTTCACGGTTCCTCTCCAGCCGGAGTGTGCG
>CAVFLH010000214.1:917-2976 GCA_963622995.1 uncultured Eubacteriales bacterium
TGCGAGGCCGATGGCGCGGTGTTTCGGGTCCACAAAATATAACGGAACACAGTCCGCAAAAAACGTCACAAGCGTCACGCCCGGCATGTTCGTCAGAAGTCCGTCGATATCCCGGTAGTCCCGGTCCTTCACAACGCCTTTTCCAAGATCATCCTCGGAGACAACGCGGATATTTGTCGTGTGAGTCTGCCAGGTCAAAACCATCTTTTCCCGGTCCACGCCGAGAGCTTCCGCCATTCTTCTGTAGTTCTCCAGCACATGTTCCCGGTTATCGCCGCGGGTAAAGGAAAAATTCATGGTCGAATACCAGCCCTTGCTGACGCCGCCCATTCTCGTGGAGAACGCGTGAGTGACGGTTCCCGTGGCGTCAAGAGCCGGGAATGTCAGGTACGTGACACCTTTTTTCGTCACTTCCCTCATATGATCCGCCGCATCTGTTTTTCTGATCCACTGATCCATAAATTTTCCCCTTTCCGAGATATCTCATTCCTTTAAAATGCATTTTTGATATACGTGATCTCATCCCCATCGATCCCCGCCGCGTCAAACCGGCACGGTGTCTCCTCCGAAAGGTGATGGGAAAACAGATAATACACCGCCGCATTCCGGATCCGCATGGCCTTTCTGTGGTCGATTGCTTCCAGCGAAAAGCCCGCTGAGCCGCTGGCGCGGAATTTCACCTCGATAAACACGAAATATTTTCCGTCTTTCGCGATAATATCGATCTCGCCCTGCTTGCAGCGGTAATTTCTCTCTAAGATCACAAATCCGTTCTGTTTTAAAAAGGCAGCAATCTTTTCTTCATAGATGCTGCCTGTTGCCCGATTATTCTTTGTCACACTCTTCCCCCGATTTATGACAATGCAGTCCATACAGTTCATCTCTTACAGCCGTATGAACGTTTTTATTCTCTCTTTACACCGGATCCGCGATCCTGCCAATTTACACAAATTTTGTAATAAATGTCCGTCTGTGGATCGGTGTCGGTCCAAACTCCTTGAGCGCCGCGATATGCGCCGGAGTTCCGTACCCTTTATGCTTTGCGAATCCATACTCCGGATATTCCTTATCGTACTCCTCCATCATATGGTCCCTGGTCACCTTCGCGAGGATGCTGGCCGCCGCAATAGAAACGCTCTTCGCGTCGCCCTTGATGATCGGCACCTGGTGAATCGCAACACCCGGGACCGTCACCGCGTCATTTAAGAGGACCTGCGGTGACGGATCGAGCTTTGCGATCGCCTGCCGCATCGCCTCGTAGGTCGCCTGTAAGATGTTGATCTCATCGATCCGCTCCGGACCCACGATTCCCACGGACCAGGCGACAGCTTTCTCCTTGATCTCCAAGAAGAGTTCCTCCCTGCGGCTCTCGGAGAGCTTCTTTGAGTCGTTCAGATAAAGGATCTGGCAGTCCTTCGGCAGGATCGCCGCGCCGGCTGCCACCGGTCCCGCGAGAGGTCCGCGTCCCGCCTCATCGATTCCGCAGATGAACGCGCAGTCCTCATACTGTCTCTCGAACTCCCGCATAAGAGAGAGGCGTTCCAGCTCCTTCTCCAGTTTTTTTCCCGTCAGCACCCGTCTTGCCATATCTTCTCCTCGCTCCTTACTTGCGCAGCTGTTTTCTATCTATATACGTGAACGATTCCCTTAATTTCGCCCTGACGATCATCGTCTGGCCCATTTCAAGGGACAGCCGCGCACCGTTATTTTCAAAGTTTTCTATATTATTCCGCTTTTTCTTTCATTTCCGGCATTTCCAGCGTGATCCTTCCAAGCTTTCCGCCCCGGAATTCATCGAGAAGCAGTCTCGCCGCCTTCGTGAGATCATTCACTCCGCCCTTCGTCAGGCACGCGCGGGCTGTCGCGATCTCATCGAGAAGCTCATACTGCTTCTTTCCCTCTTCCTCGATTCCATAGCGGTCCTTTAAGAGTCCCGGAGTGATATCCTTAAGATAATCCGCAAGTTCGGAAGCCAGCTCATCTTTTTCCAGAATCTCGTCGTTGATGGAACCTAAGAATGCCAGTAAGAGTCCCACTCTCTGGTCCTCAAATTTCGGCC
>CAVFLH010000214.1:2986-3724 GCA_963622995.1 uncultured Eubacteriales bacterium
GGGGTGTCGAGAAGCTCCACCTGCTTGTTTAAGCGGATCCACTGGTTTCCCTTTGTGACGCCAGGCTTATTTCCGGTCTTCGCAGCCGCCTTTCCGGCAAAGCTGTTGATGAAGGTGGATTTTCCCACATTCGGGATCCCCACCACCATGGCGCGCACCGGACGGTTTAAGATGCCGCGTCTTCTGTCGCGCTCGATCTTCTCCCGACACGCCTCCTGGATCAGAGCATTCAGCTGCTTTAAGGTTGCCTTTGCTCTCGCGTCGATCTTCATGACCTGGAAACCCTGCCCCTCAAAATAGGCAATCCATGCGGCGTTCGCCTTCTCAGAGGCGAGATCCGCCTTATTTAAAAGGATCACACGGCCTTTTCCTGCTGCAAGGCTGTCAATATCAGGGTTGCGGCTGGCTAACGGTGCTCGCGCGTCCACGAGCTCGATCACGAGGTCTACAAGTTTCACGTCCTCTTTCATGGCGCGTTTCGCCTTTGTCATATGGCCTGGATACCACTGTATATTCATAGTAATTGTCTCCGTCCTTTCCTGCTACCGGACGAAACCAAGTCTGGAAAATGGCTGAAACCGCAGCCAGACGCGTCCGATGAGATTTTCCCGTTTTATATTTCCAATGCCGGAAAACCGGCTGTCTTCACTTGATTCCCGGTTATCGCCCAGAAGAAAATATTCATCCTCCCCGAGCTCCACCGGATATTCGGCCGCCCCGGCGATCGTCGCGTCACCG
>CAVFLH010000214.1:3734-4252 GCA_963622995.1 uncultured Eubacteriales bacterium
TAGACGGACCCGTTTTTGATCTGGACCGTCTCCCCCGGAAGTCCGATGATCCGCTTGATTCCAGGCTGCTGCCCCTCCCGCTCAAACACAGCGACATCAAACCGGTTCGGTTTTCCGATATCGTAGGACAGGCGGTTCATCAATACCACGTCTCCGGACTCAAGCACGGGCTTCATGGAACTTCCGTTCATCTCAACCCTGCTTCCAAAACAAAACACAAGATAACACGCAAGGGCAACCATGACTGCGCAGTCGACCGCCCATTCCGTGACCCGGTGAAGTCTGTTCGGTTCCTTTTCCTCAAAAAAATCCATGAAGGGGACCTCCTTGGCTCTCAAATGTCTGCCCATCCTTGCGTGCAGGCACGCAGTCTGGTCATCCGCTTGACAGCGCTTTCATATTAAAAACAAAGGGACAATTTTCATTGCCCCTTTGATCTACTGACTCTCTGTACAGTTATGAATTATTTTACTAATTCTTTAACCTTTGCAGCCTTACCGATACGTCCTCTCAGGTAG
>CAVFLH010000215.1:0-4160 GCA_963622995.1 uncultured Eubacteriales bacterium
GGTATATTAAGTGAATATATACCATATCAGGAGACCTTATATAGTCAGCAAACTGGACGGGCACGTATGATTCAGGAAGAGAATAGTGGTTTAACGATTGTTCATCCAGTTGACAGAATTAAGGAGGTTGTTAATATCGAGTGGAAGAGAGTAGAAACGACGAAAAAAAATATTAGTAGTACATAAACTTGCAAAAAAGAAAAGTTCTTTGTTAATAAATACTACTTGCTTGAGGCTATGGAAAATATTTTAAAGGATATTTTCAGCTATGTGCATGCATTTATGTTTGATTCATAAAATATAGTAATAGGAAAAACCTATAGCAAGCCCTGAGTACATCCAATTAGACAGATTTTCCAACATATGGTACTATTACCTTGCAACCAGATAGGGTGGTTGGTAAATGAAAACAAGAAATTTTTCGGGAACCACACGCGACGTCCCGATCCGAGATAAGAGGAGGAAAATCACTATGGCAAAGAAAACAAGAGCAGAGAGAAACTTCAAATTTGAGACATTACAGCTTCATGTAGGACAGGAGCAGCCGGATCCGGTGACAGACGCGAGAGCAGTTCCGATCTACCAGACATCTTCCTATGTATTCAGAAACTGCGAGCATGCGGCAGCACGTTTCGGACTTACAGACGCAGGTAACATCTACGGAAGACTTACAAACCCGACCGAGGATGTATTTGAGAAGAGAATCGCAGCATTAGAGGGCGGCGTTGCAGCACTGGCAGTTGCCTCCGGCGCGGCAGCAGCAACATATGTATTCCAGAACCTTGCACATGCAGGTGACCACATCGTTGCGGCAAAGAACATCTACGGCGGAACATACAACCTTTTAGCACACACACTTCCGGAGTACGGCGTGACAGCAACATTCGTTGACCCGTTCAACTACGAGGAAGTTGAAAACGCGATCCAGGAGAACACAAAAGCGATCCATGTTGAGACACTTGGAAACCCGAACTCCGATGTCGTTGACATCGAGAAGCTGGCTTCCATCGCCCATGCACATAAGATTCCGCTTGTTGTCGACAACACATTCGCAACTCCGTACCTTGTAAGACCGATCGAGTACGGCGCAGATATCGTATTCCACTCCGCAACAAAATTCATCGGCGGTCATGGAACCACCATCGGCGGTGTGATCATCGACAGCGGCAACTTCGACTGGGAAGCAAGCGGAAAATTCCCGTCCTTAGTTGAGCCGAACCCGAGCTACCACGGCGTAAGCTTCGTAAAGGCAGCAGGAAAGGCAGCATTCGTTACAAAGATCCGCGCGATCTTACTCCGTGACACAGGAGCAACGATCTCCCCGTTCCACGCATTCATCTTCTTACAGGGCCTCGAGACACTGTCTCTCCGCGTAGAGCGCCATGTACAGAACGCACTGAAGGTCGTTGAGTACTTAAACAACCATCCGCTGGTAGAGAAAGTAAACCATCCGTCCGTATCTGATGATCCGGAGCAGCAGAGACTCTACAAGAAGTACTTCCCGAACGGCGGCGGTTCCATCTTCACCTTCGAGATCAAGGGCGGCGCAGAGGCTGCGAAGAAGTTCATCGACAACCTTGAACTCTTCTCCTTACTTGCAAACGTCGCTGACGTGAAGTCCCTCGCGATCCACCCGGCTTCCACAACTCACTCCCAGTTAAACGATGAGGAGTTAGCAGACCAGGGAATCAAGCAGAACACGATCCGTCTCTCCATCGGTACAGAGAACATCGACGATATCATCGAGGATCTGGACGAGGCATTTAAGACATTACAGGAATAATTCCTCCCTATATTGATAAATACCCCCTCAATTGACGAACGAGTACAGGACAGAGGTTATTGCGCAGAAATGTGCGTGACCTCTGTTCTGTTGTTATTACCATTACCATGTGTTTGCAAGGAAAATGCCAGTGATAAATACTGTGGATGCAGAGGGTGAAAAGACGCGTGGTTTTGGAATTTTGTACTGAGCATTTTTTTACGACAATTTACGTTTTGGGATAAAAACATAAAAAGCCTCGTAAGACTATAAAGTCTATTACGAAGCTTTTTTGCTTGAAAAATTACGACTGGCACGGTCCCTTCACGCTGTTTAAGATCTGCTCCGCGGCCAGGCGGTGCTTTTCCTCCAGCTCGTGTTTCTGGTCCAGGATCGTCTGGATCGTAATGCCGTCCAGGTAGTCCATGATGACGCGGTTTAAGCCTTCCCAGACAGGGAGTGTGTCGCAGGCATCACAGCGCTCGCAGGGATTCGGGGTGTGTTCGAGACAGGAGACCGGGGCGAGGCTGCCCTCGGTGGTCTGTAAGATCTCGCCGACAGTGCATTCCGACGGAGCTTTCGCGAGCTTATATCCGCCCTGGTAGCCGCGGGTGGTGGAGAGCATTCCTGTCTTATTTAAGAGGGGAACGATCTGCTCCAGATATTTTTTTGAGAGACCCTGGCGGGCGGCGATGTCTTTTAAAGAGATAAATCCATCATCGATGTGTTCGGCCAGGTCGATGACCATGCGCAGGGCATAACGGCCTTTTGTAGATATTTTCATGACTGTTTCACCAATTCAACAGTATCCTGACATGATATGAGAGATCAGAATACTGGACTTTCTATAGAATACAAACAAAGATTCCGCTCATCATGCGGAATCTGGAACTGTTCCGATTATACTACAAAATAAGTAGGTGTTCAACTAAGGTTTTGGCTTTTTCTCATGGTTGCCAGAAAAATACACATGTGATAAAATAATAATAGTCTTGGAACGAAAAGAAAGGAACCAGAAACGTTATGAAAAAGCTAGAAGATTATGTAGTAAGTATCCCGGATTTTCCGGAGCCGGGAATTATTTTCCGTGACATCACCTCAATTTTACAGGATCCGGACGGATTGAAGCTGGCGATCGATTCTCTCCTTGAGATGGTAAAGGACGTAGATTTCGATGTGGTCGTTGGAGCGGAGTCCAGAGGATTTATTTTTGGAACGCCGGTCGCTTACGCAAAGGGAAAAGCTTTTGTTCCGGCGAGAAAACCGGGAAAGCTTCCGAGAGAGACTGTTTCTATGGAGTATGCCTTAGAGTACGGCACAGGAACCATTGAGCTCCACAAAGATTCCATCAAGCCGGGCCAGAAGGTCGTGATCATCGATGATCTGATTGCGACAGGCGGTACCGTAGAGGCGATCGCAAAGCTTGTTGAGGAGCTTGGCGGTGAGGTTGTTAAGATCTGCTTTGTGATGGAACTTGCAGGATTAAAGGGAAGAGATAAGCTGGAGAAATATGATGTGGATTCTGCGATTATTTACGAGGGTAAATAAAATCGTCAGACAGGTTCAGGAGAATATGGCAGCGATGCCGGAGAAGTAAAAAAGGTATATGCCGCCAGGGAACGCTGAAAAGCGGGCTGGCGGCATTTTTGCGTCACCGTGCATCCAGAAGAAGAAAACCAGAAACTGCTGTCGGAAGGTCACACAGCTTTTGGAATGTCTGTTACTGTAAATGAAAAGTCTAATCCCCCAGCTATGCTGGGGAGAATGGAATAAGTGGAGACGGTGAGGATAACAAAATAAAGCCTCCTGTGATATGATGAGAATGGTGTCGCAAGCCAAACTCAAAATCAAAGGAGGCGGTCCAAATGGACAATAGAAGTTTATCACATACCCGATGGAAATGCCAGTACCACATAGTATTTATACCGAAATACAGGAAAAAGATACTGTATGGAAAAATAAGAACAGATGTGAAGGAAATCATAAGTACATTATGTAAGTACCGTAAAGTGGAAATCATAGCAGGAGCAGTATGCATAGATCATGTGCATTTAAGCGTAGCAATTCCACCGAAAGAAAGTATCTCAGATTTTATGGGATATTTAAAGGGAAAAAGTACATTAATGATTTACGACAGGCACCCAGAGTTGCAAAGTAAGTGGGATAAAGCATTTTGGGCAAGAGGATACTATGTAGAGACAATCGGCAATATAACAGAGGAAGCCGTTCAGAAGTACATAAGAGAGCAAGCAGAAGAATCGAGAAGAGAAGATTCTAGTAGTACCGCTTTATAGCGGAGCCAGTAACAGCGCTTGCGATACCGCCCTTTGGGGCGAGCAGTATTATAGCCCTTAGGAGGGCTAATATTAAACCACCACTTGAAGTGGTGGTTGTAACT
>CAVFLH010000216.1:0-4092 GCA_963622995.1 uncultured Eubacteriales bacterium
TCAAGACGACGCCCTCTCACGGCGTAAACCCGGGTTCGATTCCCGGACAGGTCATGAAGCTGTATGGAATTCCATACAGCTTCTTTTTTTGTTTCAACATAACCACGTTCGGCGCAAAAATATATCAAAGCGTATTCTTTTTTATTTCATATCCATAAGAACCTAACAGTGTCCCCTGCAGGCATTCCCCACAAGACCGCTATCCTTTCTTTAAATTTTCTTTTCTCATTTTACCTTTCCCCACCAGAATCCCATTTTACTCTTCCCGCATACCCTAATATCAGAACAAATAAAGGAGACATCCGCATATGAATTGTAGAAATTCTGATCTGCCGGATACCACTATGGCTCCGTCCTGCGGCTGCGGCAGAATTCCGTCCGATATTTCCGGTCCAGGGCCTGTTATGCGTCCGGTGTCCAACTCCTGTTTTGACGGCAATGATCCAAGATTTCCGATAGGAATGGGATACGTTCCGATGCAGATGTGGGGAACCACATATCCATTAGCCAGAGGTTTTGTCCGGGGCACGATCTTCCCGTCCCTGGATCTTCCGTTTGCTATGGGGAGGTGCAGAAGATGATGGAAATGTATCGATGCAGCATGATGCCGGGAATGCCGGCAGAACCCGTGCGTGATTCCCGCCTGTCGGCCCAGAATGTGATGCCCGCATGCAGTACTTGTCAGGGGGCCGGGCGCATGGTCACTCAGGATAAAGAGACGCTGATGCGCCAGATCATGGAAGCAGGATTTGCGATGGATGACGTGGTCCTGTTTTTGGACACTCATCCAGAAAATCAGGATTCGCTTCGTTATTACAAAGCAGTCCGCGACATGCGTGACCAGGCGATGTCCGCCTACGAGAGCCAGTTTGGACCGTTGAGATACACCGATGTCACGTCCTCGTCCTGGGACTGGGTAACTGAAAAATGGCCGTGGGAAGGAGGATGTTGAGATGTGGGTCTACGAAAAAAGACTGCAGTTTCCGGTAAATATTAAGGAACCGAACGCGAAGATGGCGCAGTTTATCATGAGCCAGTATGGTGGACCCGACGGCGAAATGGGGGCGTCCATGCGCTACCTCTCCCAGCGCTATTCCATGCCATACGGTGAGCAGAAAGCAGTTCTGACAGACATTGGCACAGAAGAACTGGCGCATCTTGAGATCGTCGCGGCGATCGTCCATCAGCTCACGAGAAATCTCACAGCCGATGAGCTGGTTGCACAAGGTTTTGGTCCGTACTATATCGACCACACCACAGGAATCTGGCCCCAGGCGGCTGGCGGTGTGCCCTTTAATGCCTGCGAGTTCCAGTCAAAAGGTGATCCGATCACAGACCTCTTCGAGGACCTCGCCGCGGAGCAGAAAGCCCGCAGTACCTACGACAACATCCTTCGCGTCGTGACAGATCCCGATGTCTGCGAGCCGATCCGCTTCTTAAGAAAGCGCGAGATCGTCCACTTCCAGCGCTTCGGCGAAGCCCTCCGCGGTCTCCAGGATAAACTGGACTCCAGAAACTTCTACGCATTCAATCCAAGCTTTGATCCAGCTCCGGTGACGGCAAGGAATGGACAGTAATGACAAAAATATTTATAGACCGATACAACACAATTGCGGGATCCATTATCATGATCCTGACCATGATATTCGGGACGTACTGGTATGTTTTTGCGGGGTACCTGCTCTGCAATATTTTAGACTGGCTCACCGGGTGGTGTAAGTCGAGAAAGCTTGGGAAGGAAAACAGCCGGATGGGATTTCACGGGATCCTTAAGAAAGTCGGATACTGGATCATTATTGCGATTGCGTTTTTGATTCCGGCGGTGTTTATTCATCTCGGGAAAGACCTCATGGGGATCGATCTGGGATTCTTGGTGCTGCTTGGCTGGTTTACGCTGACCTCGCTGCTTGTCAATGAGATTCGCAGTATTCTGGAGAATCTCGTGGAGTGCGGATATCATGTGCCGGAGTTTCTGATCCGGGGTCTAGCAGCGACTGAGAGGCTGATCCATGCGGGAGTGGATATGACGGATGAAAAGAAGTGATTTTTTACAATAATTAAACCAGACACCATAGAAGAAAGAAAAACTGCATGATATAATACTAATGTTACCGCCTCCTAGACTGGTACAGAAAGGAGGTGTTTGAATGCAAAAACGGAATAAAAACCCCAAGGATCGCGACTCCTTGGGGTTTTTGCTAGTTGTTCGAATGGAACACTTTATCCTTTTGCCTAACGGCATTATAACATATGCAAAAATGTATTTCAATATACCAAATCTCCATCGCCCCATTCTCCCGACCGTGCCAGCACGCCCCCTGCAGGTCCCCGTCTTCCTGGAAATAATACCAGTCGCCGGAACCGTTGGCCGCATCGACTTGCTTTGTATTCGGGTTCCACCGATCTTGATCTGCAGTCCCTGTTTTGCGCATTCCTCAACCGGCTTTACAGCCAATGTCTGGAGTTTTGGGTGACATAATGTGATATCTCTCATGGATTTAACCTCTTTTCTTTATCATATGAGGAAAGAGGCGGGAATGTCCAAAAAAGAGATCCAGAATCATCCCCAGCTTAATCAGCCAGACCTGATCTGAATCTCTTCTTTTTTGAGAAACCTTTTTACATCTGCAGAACCTGCCGCCCCCTTATCAGGACATCTTGCACTGGAAGGAATCACAGTCTGTACATTCCTTCTTTGTCGGATTTAACTCATGTGTCCCCACATGAATGCGGTCCAGTGTGCAGTAATCCACATTTTCCGCATGATGCACACAGTTATGGATCGAGCACTGGATGCTGTCGTTCTTCTCCTGATTCATCATTGTTTCTCACCACCTTTTTCTGGGATGGTATCAGTATAACCAGTCGGGGGAAAATGATGCTGGAAGAAGATGACATAAATTTATGCGGCATTGCATTCTGCAAAGGAGCAATCGGGACACCAAAAACAGCACCTTATGCGTTTCCGCCCTTTTTATAGGAGCCAGAAAAATACTTCATAATATCGCGTCTCGTGATAATTCCGATAAAGGATTTATTGTCATCGAGAACCGGAACAAAGTTCTGCTGCATCGCCTTGTCCAGCAAATCTTCCATCTTCGCTCCGGCGTTTACCGGGCTGTTGTCCTGGCGGCGCTTTACCTCCATGACGGAGATCAGCTCCATATCCTTTAAGCTCTGGTTCATATGGTTCTTCATATACCAGAGCAGATCACCTTCCGTCAGCGTTCCCGCGTATCTTCCCTGTTTTGTGATGATCGGCAGGGCGGAATAGCCGTGCGCCTCCATCAGGTCGATGGCCTCCCTGAGGTTTGCGTCGGAATAAATAAATGCCACATCACTCTTTGGTGTCAGAAAAAACAGAATATTCATGTGTCTCTCCTTTAATATCCAAGATCCTCGTTGATAAAGACCATCTCAACTTCCATTCCGGTACACGGACGCTCTAAGATCAGGATCGCATTGCAGATCCGCTCCGGACTGTTGCAGTCATAGCATCTCGTTTCTTCTGAGACAACACAAGGAGTCTTCTTATTGAACCGCACAGCATTCGGCGGACAGGCAATATTTCTTGCGCGTTCCATAGCTGAGGTGAGATCCGGCGCGATCTTATTCCTTCCGATCACATAATATACACGTTTAGGTCCAAACAGGCTTTCAGAAAGGCGGTTTCCTGTTCCATCGATATTGATGATCTGACCTGTCTCAGCAGCCGCATTGGCGCTCAATATGTATACCGTAGATTCTTTCTTTGCTCTGATTCTTGCCTCCGGTCCCTGTACCCAGTGCCAGATCACCTCATTATTTTTTCCCAGAATATCGAAGAGATTCATTTCCTTTGCAGTCATAGAGCCGCCGAAGCCAACGGTCTCACCCTTGATCTGTTCGCTGAGATAAGCTGCCGCTTCTTCTTTCGTCTCGAAATATGATGTATGGAAACGATGTTTTTCAAAGTTCTTTTTCAGTTTTTCGTAATCCATAAGTTCCTCCTTAAGCTCAATCGTTTAAAACAGAGCCGCAGGATCTTCCTCGACTCATCTTTGTTTATTATAGCACAAGCTGCCGCAAAATTCTGGAATAATACATGAATTA
>CAVFLH010000217.1:0-4086 GCA_963622995.1 uncultured Eubacteriales bacterium
ATCCCGATCTGACGATCGGCCAGCTGGCCCGTCTGACCGGATATGCCGAGGAGCTGCTGAAGAATAAAGAATTTTTCACATCAAATTAACGGACCTTGAAAATAATATACTTACCCGGGGAACCGAAGGGGCGATACTCCAGCTTCCGGACTTTTTAGAAAGGAGCTGGTGTGCATGGTTACATACAGCGATTTGTTCGCCTTTGTGAGCATGATCTGTTCAATCGTTACTCTTGTTTTTACTCTCAGCAAACACAAAAAGTAGCGCCCCTGTCCTGGTAAGATAAGGCGCTACTTTTAGCAAATTACTCTCGCCGGCGGCTGGACTTCACCCAGCTTTCGGTTCTCTTGTTAAGTATATTATACAGGTTTGAAACTAATTTGTCAAATACACCGGACCTTGAAAATAATATACTTACCCGGGCAGCCAGTAGAGCGGCCGCGGCTTTCCCGCCCTGAGTCTTGAAGGGAGGGATGCCTTATGAGTACATATGAGGAATTACAGCTTATCGTATCTGTGGCAGCATTGATCGTAGCAATCCTTACCTATACCCATAAAAAATAGCCGTCCTGCCCTAGCAAAGCTGACGACTATTTTTTAGTAATGATCTTTCGCCAGGGCGGGGAGCCTTAACCTCCCTTACTGGCTGTCTTGTTAAGTATATTATACAGGGTTGGAAATAATTTGTCAAATGCAAGCCGCATCTGGCGGCGATAGAATGACTATAGAATGGAGGTTGCTATGGGTGATTTAATTTTCTTAAAAGCTTACAGGAAATGCCGAGAAGAAGCAGATAAATACGAACTATTTTCGCCTAAGAGAGAACTGCTTAAGCACGAAGAATGGAAGATCCTGAGGAACTATTCGCAAACCCTGATTAACCAAGGGTGGTCCGAAAATCCTTGTCAGGGTGGCGTTATATCTCCGGATCGCGCGGTTATCTTCTATTTCGGCCGCGATCCCTATGACGGACAACTTTCTCCATATATGCTGGAGGGAAAAGTTACAAAAGAAGAATTCAAAGATATTGCTAAAAATTACGTTGATATGACGGATTTTGTCTTTGCCGAATGGTAATAACCATTCAAGTTAATTAAATTGAAAAACCCGCCCAGTGTTGGCACACTAAGCGGGATTTTCATAGATTTCTCTCGCCGGATGCTCCGGAAAGATATAATCAACTCTGCACGTGAATTATATCATTTTTCCGAGCACCCTGCAAGGGGTGTATTTTTTGTACCCAAAAGTAGGAAGGAGAATGATATATGGGACAATTACGAACAAGAAAACGTGGATCGACATGGCAATACAGCTTCGAGGCAGCTCCGATCGACGGCAAACGAAAATCTATATCCAAAGGAGGATTTCGGACTAAGGCAGAAGCTTTAGCCGCTGGAGCTCTTGCTCTCAGTGAGTATAATGCATCCGGCCAGTCCTTTACCCCTTCAGATATCAGTGTTGCTGATTTTCTGGATTACTGGCTCGACCATTATTGCAAAATGAATCTCAAATACACTACCCAGCTCGGATACCTGCAGATTATTGAGAATCATCTCAAGCCACACTTTGGTCAATATCGTCTGAAGTCGTTGGCCACTGCTACGATCCAGGACTATATTGATAAGCTGAAGGTATACGGGATGGCACAGGCTACCATAACGGGTATCCTCTCAGTCCTGTCTGGCGCCTATGAGTACGCAATCGAACCGATGAAATTTGTACGCGAGAATCCATGCTCCAGGGTACGGATCCCTAAATTTGAAAAACGATCCAGCAACCGCGTGATCATTCGCCCGGAAGATTTCAACAAGATCCTGGAGCGTTTTCCACAGGAAAGCCAGTTTCATCTTCCATTGATGATCGGGTACTATACCGGGCTTCGAATTGGTGAGGTCTTCGCATTAACCTGGGACGATATTGACTTTAAAAATCGCACTCTTTCAGTCCGGCACAATATTGTAAAGCGTAACTATGGCGTCGATGTCCGGAAGGTTCTGAAGGAAAAGGGAAAAAAAGAAGAAAAGTCAGCCTGGTACTTCAGTACTCCAAAGACAGAGTCATCAGTCCGAACAATTAAATTCGGTGATACGCTTTATGCAGCACTGAAATATGCTTTGAATACTCAGAAAAAGAATCGTCTGATCTATGGGGAATATTATACAGAACACTATATGAAAGCTGAAAAAGATGAGAAGGGGGATACCATTTACCGTATCATCCCGGTCGAACGAAATATTCCCTGTACTTTGCCGCGCGTTGATATGATATGCGTACGTGAAAACGGAGAATACGTCAGCAGTGATTCCTTCAAATTCTGTGCACGGATCATTCATCACGAACTGCATATGGAATTTAATTTCCATTCTCTCCGACACACTCATGCTACCATGCTGATAGAAAATGGTGCCAACGTCAAAGATGTCCAGGCCAGACTGGGACATTCTGATATCAGCACCACTTTACAGATCTACACTCACGCCACCGAGAAAATGGCAAACGAAAGCGTTGCTATTTTCGAAAAAGCGGCGAACACTTGACAACATCTCAAAAAAGCGTTGTCAAATCGTAGTCAAATGGCACTTTTCGGGCGTTTAAAATGCCCGAAAGGCCTTATTTTATGCGGGTTAAGCGGCAAATAGTCTCCACATGGCTGGTGACCGGAAACTGGTCCACAGCCCAGGCTTTCTCCGCCCTATACCCTTTCTTCTTAAAATGCGCCAGATCTCTCGCCAGCGTCTCCGGGTTGCAGGACACATAGACCACGCGGTCCGGGTTCAGGATGGATACGGCGTCCATGAATTCTTCGGTGCTGCCGCTTCTCGGCGGGTCCATGAAGACTACGTCGGCGTGGGCGTTCTGGGAGGCCATCTGGACCATGAATTTGCCGGCATCGTTGTTGTAGAAGCGGATGTTTTTCTCGCCGTTTACCTTCGCGTTTGTGACGGCATCACGGACGGCATCTTTGTTTAGTTCGACACCGATAACTTCTTTGGCGGCGGACGCTGCGACGATTCCGATGGTTCCGATTCCGCAGTAGGCGTCAACGACAGTCTCTTTTCCGGTGAGTCCTGCTGCCTCGATCGCCAGGTTATAGAGCTTCTCCGTCTGGACCGGGTTGATCTGGTAGAAGGATTTTGAGGAGATCCGGAATTTCTTGCCGCAGAGGACATCCACGATAAATCCAGGTCCGTAGAGCACATGTTCCTTCTCCCCGAGGACCATGCTGGTATCGCGGCCATTTACGTTCTGCACCACGGTGGTGATCTCCGGGTGAACCTTGCGGAGCGCTTTCACGAAGTTGTTCTTCGACGGAAATACCGGGGACGCGGTGATCAGGACCACCATGATTTCCCCTGTGGCATGGGCAGTGCGCACCAGGACATGGCGCAGGAAGCCGTATCCAGTGTCCTCATCGAACACCTTCATCTTGAAGGACGGGAGAAGTTCCCGGATCGTTCCGATGATCTCGTCCGCCTTTTTGTTCTCGATCAGACATGTCTCCACAGGGAGGACCGTGTGGGTTCCCTCTTTGTATACGCCAGAGATGATATGACCTTTCCGGTCACGGGCCATGACCGCATGGACCTTGTTCCGGTAATGGAATGGGTCATCCATGCCGATGATCCCCTCGACCTTGCAGAATGGACGGAGAAGAGCGGAAACTTCTTTCTTTTTGTGCTCTAACTGCTTCTCATATGGCATGTCCAGATACTGACATCCGCCACAGGTCTTGAAATGTGGACAGAGGGATTTTTTCCGCTCTGTTTTCGCTTCTGCCTGGACAGATGCATTTTTTCCCAGAACATGTGCTGCTTTACGGTCATCCTGGCGTTTCACTGCGGATACCGCCTTCTTTTTATCACCTGCGTTCGCGTTTTTTTCTTCTGTATGATTCCAGGCTCCGCCATACTTCTTTTCTAATTTTTCATCGACATATCGCGGTCTCTTTTCGCCGCCGTTTTCCTGCTTTCCATAGCTTCTGCCAGCGTTCTCTTTTTTCCAGTTCTTCTTTCCATTCTCCCCGGCACTCTTAAACTTTTTTTCTCTGTATTCCATAACAAATCTTTCTCCATTCCTATCTAAGAC
>CAVFLH010000218.1:0-3920 GCA_963622995.1 uncultured Eubacteriales bacterium
GTTCTCCTAAGAGGTCCTTGCTGTTGATGCACACCATGAATTCCAGGTCGTGGCTCTCGATCTTCATGCGATAAATTTCTTCTTTTGTATAAATATTTCGGATTTTTTCAACTTCTTTGATTTCTCCGATGACGGAATACTGGTCGCACTCCACGCCGCATGGCATGAAGCAGGAGTCGATGATGGAGTAAAGATCTTCCTTCATGGCTCTTCTGGAGATCTGGGAGTAGAGGTCAATGTCCTCGATGGTCAGGGTCTCCATAGCGTCCTCGTCCCCGTTTTTCGCAGCCTCAATCAGGCTGTTGCGTTCCTTCGCGGAAACTTTCGCCTTCTGGATCTGTTTCTGGCTCTTCTTGATTGGAAGAAGGACCTTTCCGCCGATGGACATGCCGGAAAAGCAGACAGATCCGATCCTTGAATGGTGCTCTTTATCCAGCATTTTCTCCCGGAATTCCAGGAAATTCTGGATGTAAAAGATCAGCGTGATGCCGACTTTATTCTCATCTACCATGCCGGAGTAGGTCTCTTTCTCCGTGTGTCTCTGGACGGAACACTCTTCCGTGGAGCCGACGACATTGCTCTCCAGGTACGGGAAGTAGAACTCCCGCTCGAAATTTCCCTCTTCGTTCAGCTCTCCGACGATAGAGATTCCAAGTCCCGGGGCGACTTCCGCGCGCATTTCGCACACGTTGCTCTCCTCGTCGACCTGGACGCACTTCGTCATCGACGGCTGCCGTTCCAGCAGATCCAGAAGCTTTTCGATATCCTTTTTCTTTGTATACATGCTGAAACCAGCTGCACGTAAAAATTTATGCATATGGATCAATAATCTCCTTTATCCTCGCCGTTGAAATCATCCGGCAGCGCATCGAAATCCTCGATGTTGTCTGTCTCGATCTCAACCTCTTCCACATCGTATGCGTCCGCATACTGTTTTACACGCTCTTCGTCGTCCTCTCGGCGCTCTGCCTGGCGTTTTCTCAGTTCTTTCATGCGCTCGCTCTTCTTCCGTTCGCTGCTCGGAACCTCGATATCCTGCTCACCGGAGCCGCCTTTTGGCTCTTTTTTCTTGCTGTTTACGGCCTTTTCCTTCATCGCGAGGCGCTCATCCATGGTCGGGCGCTTTACATAGCCAAGTGCCTGTTCCAGCGCTTCCTGCTCTTCTCCGCCGAGGAGAACTTCCGTTGCGCCTTCCTCTACCTCTTTTAAGTAGATGTAGCAGCCCTCGCGGCTGTGAACGACATCCAGTACGAAACCGCTGTTATTGTTGTCCAACATCGCGATAACAAAGCTTAAGTTGCCGCCCATGCCCTTGAACGCATTGTACTTGACGTATCCGAATTTCTGGAATGAGGACTTGATCTGCTTGGACAGCTGTTTCATCGCGTCCTTGCTTGCCCGGTCTTTCGCCTGCAGCTCCTCCATCTCATCCATCATGTCCATGATCGTATCTTCCAGTGTCTCCGCGTCTTTTCCGCGCATGAAAATATCGTATCTGCGGTACAGTTTATTGAACTTCACAATACAAATGATCACCACGATCAATAATACCAATGACAGGATCGAAAATCCGATGATCAGCACCATTGGATCGATGGGAAGATTGTACAACATACTGTTTTCCATATTCTGTTTTCTGTCCTTCCGTTTGTGTCTGTGCTGTTAGTGATTTTAGTTTATTTTTTCTATTCGCTGGCTTCTGTTTCATATAGCTTTCATTTTTCGCGTTTTTTTCGGCTGCCTCGCCTGTATTTCCGAATAGCTTTTTCTGTGCTATATTGAGGTTCTTTATGCTCTTAAGGATTCCATGAGTTCGATTAAGCGCTCCAACTCTTCCTGGGAGTAATACTCGATCTCGATTCTTCCCTTATTTTTATCTTTCTGGTTGATGACAACCTTTGTGCCCATGATGGACTTTAATTTGTCCTCCACCTGGCGGTAGATCAGATCGATATCCGGTCCCTTTTCCGGTTTCTTTTCCTTTTGCGGGCGATTCATCATCTTCACGAGTTTTTCCACGTCTCGGACGCTTAATTTCTCCTCGATGATCTTCACCGCAACCTGATACTGGCGCTCGCCCTCTTCAAGTCCAAGAAGTGCTCTCGCATGTCCGCTGGAGATCTTTCCGTCCGCCAGCATATCCTGTACCCGGATGTCAAGCTTCAGAAGACGCATGCTGTTTGTGATCGTCGCGCGGTTCTTTGACACGCGGTTTGCGATCTCTTCCTGTGTCAGATGGAACTCCTGAATCAGCTGCTGGAATGCCTGTGCTTCCTCGATCGGGTTTAAGTCCGCACGCTGAACGTTCTCGATCAGTGCGATCTCCATCGTCTGCTGCTTGTCATACTCGCGGATCAGCACCGGAACATCCGTGATCCCCGCAAGCTTTGCCGCGCGCCAGCGGCGCTCACCGGCGATGATCTCGTAGTGACTGCCCTTTTTCTGGACGATCAGCGGCTGCAAAATTCCATACTGCTTAATAGAATCCGCCAGTTCCTGAAGGCTTTCCTCGTCGAAATTCTTACGCGGCTGCTCGCTGTTTGGCTCGATCAGATTGAGTTTTAACGTCTGCTCTACCGGCTTTTCTACGATTTTTTCAACTGGTTTTTCTACCACTTTCTCAACCGGTTTTTCGACGATCTTCTCGACAATTTTTTCTACTGGCTTCTCAACAATTTTCTCAACGATCTTTTCTACCGGTTTCTCAACGATCTTCTCAACCACTTTTTCTACGACGATCGGCTCAGAATTACCGCCAATCTGGGAATTATTCTTTTTAGATGCGGCAGTGTTTACAGCCGTATTTCCTGCTGTCTTCGCTGCTTTTCCGCTGTCACTCTTTGTCCCAGTTCCATTCTTTTCTGTATTTTTAACAGCTCCCTGATTTGCCATCAGGTGCTCTTTTCTCTCACTTCTGCTTACTTTTTCCGCAGCGTTCTCTTTCGTAGTTGTAACTTCTTCCCCGAAGAACGCACCTAAACCTTTCCCTAATCCACGCTTCGCCATTATAATTCTTCTCCTCTGCTGATGACTTCCGCTGCTAAAAGTCTGTAGCTCTCTGCTCCTGATGACCGGCTGTCATAGAGGTTGATCGGCATACCGTAGCTCGGTGCCTCAGCCAGTCTGACGTTTCTCGGAATAATTGTCTTGTAAATATTTTCATTCAGGTGCTCTTTTACATTCTCTACGACTTCCAGAGACAGATTCGTTCTGGAATCGTACATCGTAAACACAACGCCCTCTACTTCCAGTGCCGGATTCAGCTTTTTCTGAACAAGATTTACTGTTTTTAACACCTGGCTTAATCCTTCCAGTGCGTAATATTCACATTGAATCGGGACAAGTACCGTATTGGCCACGGTCAGGGCGTTGATCGTAAGAAGATTCAGGGACGGCGGACAGTCGATAATGATAAAATCGTACTTTCCGTTTAACAGTTCCAGATTCTTCTTAAGAATGCTCTCCTTCTCTTCCATATCGAGAAGCTCGATCTCCGCTCCCGCCAGATCAACATCCGACGGCATCACATCCAGGCGCTCCTGGACGCTGGGATTGATGCACTCTTCTACGGTGCACTCCCCCATCAGCAGTTCGTATACAGTATTGTCAATATTTCCTTTTTCCAATCCAAGTCCGCTTGTCGTGTTTCCCTGCGGATCAAAGTCCACAGTCAGCACTCTCTGTCCTGCTTCAGCCAGGCAGGCCGACAAATTGATAGCCGTAGTCGTCTTTCCGACACCGCCCTTTTGATTTGTAATTGCAATAATACGTCCCATACCTCTATCCTTTCCGCAGGTCAGCTCTACTCTTTTTATCGTGTATCTATCTCGATTCAGCCTGTATTACCTTGTAAACTCTGGTTTTACAGGCTCTTCTCTATCTTTTTTTCCTATTTACTATTTAAAATATTAGCGAAACCT
>CAVFLH010000219.1:0-3905 GCA_963622995.1 uncultured Eubacteriales bacterium
GCTTTGTGAAGTCTTTTCATGGACCTCATTTTCAACTTCAACACACTCTGGCCTTGGGAACTCTTTCCATTTTTTCCACATTTTACGCGCGTGTCGTGCTTCCGAATCCACCGTTTCTGACTTCATCAGCCTCATCATCCACCGTAATTCCATACTCCACAAAGATTCCCTGGGAGAAACCGGTTCCGGCTTCCACTTCCACGGTCTTTCCCTCGCGGCTGTCGTTTGTGAGCTTCACCTGGATATGGCCCTCGTTGTCGGATCCGTAGTAGTCGCTGTCGATGATTCCGACGGTATTGTTCAACTGCAGACGGAACTTAAATCCAAGTCCGCTTCTCGGATAGAGCTTTAATACCCAGCCGTCGTCGATGCGGACACGGATTCCTGTGAGGATCTTCGTCATCTCTCCGGCTTTCAGCGTGAACGCTGCCGGCGCGAAGAAATCATATCCGGCGGAGCCTGCTGTGGCGCGCTTCGGAGGTTTGATTCCGTCGTAGATCTCCTTAATTACATCTTCTGTATCCTGCGGGTGTTCCCCCTGCCAGTCTTTTTTAAACTGCTCAAAGCTTACTTTTTCAAATTTCGCGATTCTCTGCATGTTGTCTCCTCTTAACTTTCATTCCGCCGCCCGCCGCATATTCTTCTGCCTCTTCTAAAGAGCATACCAGATATTTTTCCTCTGTCAGACTGCCCGGGCATCTCCCACTACTATACCAAGACCAGGCCCCCATTTCAAGCGTTTCAGACAGAAAATCCGGCAGAATACACTGCGTTATCGCGGCAGCGTGTCCACTGCCTGCAGTACATTCTGCCGGATAATTCCGTCTATCACGCACATTTCAGGGAGGCAATCGCAATTGTCATGCGAAAGTCGCCCAGTCTATGTCCGCTGTCTCATCTATATAATATAAGACAGCATCTCAATTCCAAATATGATCACATACAAAATAAATCCCGGATTCAGATACACATACTTCTTATACGGTGTCGGCCACCCGTTCTGCCGTCCCATCTGCCACCAGTACCTCCGTCCGTCCCGGAAGAAAAAGTAGATTCCGGCCACGACAAGAAGCAGCACCAGCACAAAGCTCATGGCAGAGAAACTCGCCGCCATCACATCCATTTCCAAAGCATTCAGCCCACTCTCCACCAGTGCCAGCATCATGGAGAAGGAATTCACCGCCATGTGAAGCAGCACGTTGTAGAAGATCCTGTTCGTCCGCACCGCCACATATCCCAGGATCAGTCCGATCACCACCGCGTACAGGAACTGGTTCAGGTTCCCGTGCATCAGTCCGAACATGACCGCACAGAACACCACCGCTGTCCTGTCCCCGAATCGTCTCGCCTTCTTTAAGAGGACTCCCCGGAAAATAAATTCTTCCATAAACGGGGCGATCAGGCAGGTATAAATCACCATCCCCGGCGTCAGGTCATCCAGCGCATCCATCACCGGATTCATATCCGTCGCCGGCACTCCTGTAAACATGGAAAAGAACACATCAAGAAAGATTCCGAGGAAATTAAAGATATACCCCAGTCCCAGGCACATGAATAAGGCCGACATCCACACCTCCGCCGGGAGCGTCTGTGCCGGTCTCCGGTCTGTCCTGAGGACCCATGTCATCGGAATCACAAGCAAGAACGGAACTCCAATGCAGAACACATACTGCACCAGAACACCGGTCCACGGGGACGAGAAAAGCCCGGAGAGCAGACGTCCCCCGCCGCCCTCCAGGCTATGGATCCAGTGCCAGGCCAGGCCATAGAAAGCGCTGCCCAGGTATTGAAAACCTGAGCAGGCGCACATGGCAAGGCTTAAAATTGTAAACGTGATCAGAAAATCTCTTCGTTTAAGCACCATATTCTTCCTTCATGATCTCACTGCTTCTCGCAATGAACTTTGTCATACGCTCCGGTGAAAGACTTCCGTGAGCAAGTTTCGCAAGGTCATAGAGCTGCTCGCAGAGCATCGGTGTCTTCTCGCCGTCCTTGTTGTTTAAAACGTACTTCACAAGGCCATTGTTTGCGTTAAGGACCAGTGTCTCCTCTGCCGGGAACATGTCGGAACCGCCGCCGTACATGCTGTACATCTTCATCATATCCTGCATTCTGCGACTCTCCTCAGAGACAGTGATCATGGAAGCGAGACCTTCATTTTTCAGCTTCTCGACCTTGACATTCAGCTTATCGTTTCCGATGGCTTTCTTGAAGACTTCCGCCAGAGTCTCAGCGTCCTTCTTTTCCTGCTCCTTTGCGGCCTCGTCGGTCTCCTCTGCATCCTTGAATGTCTCGTTGACATCCGCATCGATGCGCAGGAACTTTAAACCCTCATTCTTCTGCTCCACATGCTGCATGAACGGGGAATCGATCGGGTTCGGAAGGATCACAGCGTCGATTCCTGCTTCCTTGAACATGTTGATGTACTGGCTCTGCTCTTTCTCGTCAGTTACATAGAAGATCTTGTTCTCGTGTTTCTCTTTATTCTCCTCCAGGCAGTCAGCCAGAGTCAGGTACTTGCCGTCCAGGTTCTTATAGAGAATGTAATCTTTCATCTTCTCGTCGAACTTCTCATCCTTTAAGCAGCCGAATTTGATGAACGGATTGATATCATCCCAGTATTTTTCGTAGTTCTCGCGGTCTGTCTTGCACATGCCGGACAACTTGTCCGCAACCTTCTTTGTGATGTAATCGGAAATCTTCTTGACGAATCCATCGTTCTGGAGAGCGCTTCTGGATACGTTTAACGGAAGATCCGGGCAGTCAATGACACCCTTTAATAGCATCAGGAATTCCGGAATGACTTCCTTGATGTTGTCGGCGATGAATACCTGATTGTTGTAGAGCTTGATCTTACCTTCGATGCTCTCATACTCCATGTTGATCTTCGGGAAGTAGAGGATACCCTTTAAGTTGAACGGGTAGTCCATGTTCAGGTGGATCCAGAATAACGGCTCCTTGAAGTCCTGGAATACCTTGCGGTAGAACTCCTTGTACTCCTCGTCTGTGCACTCGTTCGGATGCTTGTTCCAGAGCGGGTTCGTATCGTTTACGGCAACCGGGCGTCTCGCGATCTTATATTTCTCTTTCGCCGGGGAAACTTCAACCGTCTCCTTTGTGCCGTCCTCTTTTTCCTTCTCCTCTGTCTTCGCAGGCTCTACAATGGTCTCGATAATTGTATCTTTATCGGTGAGCTCGTCCTTCTCGATCGTGTCGTACTGCGGCTCTGCGGTCTCATCGTTTAAGTAGATCTCAACCGGCATGAATGCGCAGTACTTGTCGAGGATCTCTCTTGCGCGGTACTCGTTTGCGAACTCTGCGCTGTCCTCGTTCAGATACAGGGTGATCACGGTTCCGTGACCTTCCTTTGTGCCCTCTTTCATGTCGAACTCGGTGCCGCCCTCAGACTCCCAGTGAACCGGCTTTGCGTCCTTCTTGTAGGATAAGGTATCGATGGTTACCTTGTCGGCTACCATGAACGCGGAGTAGAATCCAAGTCCGAAGTGACCGATGATCTGGTCCTCGTTCGCTTTATCTTTGTACTTGTTTAAGAAGTCCTGTGCGCCGGAGAATGCGATCTGGTTGATATACTCATCGACCTCTTCCTCTGTCATTCCAAGACCGTTATCTTCGATCTTGATGGTCTTTTCCTTCGGATTTACGGTAACCTGGACCTTATATGTCTCATCGTCCGGTGTCTCGTACTCGCCCATCAGGGACAGTTTCTTTAATTTTGTGATGGCGTCACAGCCGTTGCTGACCAACTCACGGTAGAAGATATCGTGATCGGAATACAGCCATTTTTTGATGATCGGGAATATATTCTCACTGTTGATTGAAAGACTTCCACTTTTTGCCATGTTAAACCACTCCTTATTTCAATACCCCTGCCGGGGCGCTTGTTC
>CAVFLH010000220.1:0-1446 GCA_963622995.1 uncultured Eubacteriales bacterium
TATCATAAGCATAATTATTCTGTTGTTTCATACCAGACCTTCCTTTCCTGATATTAGGCAGGAAAGTGATCCTCACGACTCCCTGCCAGTTCATTTGGGTGTTTTAGCAAAGAGTCTTCAGATGCCGAATCCGGCTTAGACGATATTAGATAATAGAATTCATTAGAAACCTTGCTTAGATGTATCTTAACATGCGGATCCTGGAAAAGCAAGGGAGTCCAGTATAAAAGAATTATAAATTTACAGAACACGTTACCGGCAGCTTCTCCGGATGCATGGCAACAAAAAAGCAGGACTCCCAAAGGAATCCTGCTCCGATGTTATTCACAAGGTGAATTATTTGATTACATGGATCCATCCTTCCGGTGCCTCGATGTGACCCATCTGGATGCCTGTTAATGTGTCGTAGAGTTTCTGGATAACCGGACCCATCTTCTCCATTCCGCTCGGGAAGCAGATCTCGTTGCCGTGGTCTACGATCTTGCCGACCGGAGAGATAACAGCAGCGGTACCGCAGAGACCGCACTCAGCGAAGTCTTTAACCTCGGAGAACGGAACCGGACGCTCCTCAGCCTTTAAACCGAGATAGTGCTCAGCAACGTAAAGGATGGAACGACGGGTGATGGACGGAAGAATAGAGTCAGACTTCGGTGTTACGACTGTGCCGTCTTTTGTAACGAAGATGAAGTTTGCTCCGCCTGTCTCCTCAACATATGTTCTTGTAGCTGCGTCGAGGTACATGTTCTCATCGTAGCCCTGTTTGTGAGCGTCAACGATTGCATGTAAGCTCATAGCGTAGTTTAAACCAGCTTTTACATGACCTGTTCCGTGAGGTGCTGCACGGTCGAAGTCTGTGACACGGATCGTGATCGGCTTAGCGCCACCCTTGAAGTACGGGCCAACCGGTGTACAGAAAGCACGGAACTGGTACTCGGATGCCGGTTTAACACCGATTACCGGGTTTGTACCGAACATGTAAGGACGGATGTAAAGGGTTGCGCCGGAACCGTACGGCGGAACGAAGTCTGCGTTTGCCTCAACCAGCTTTGTAACGGCGTCAACGAAGCGCTCCTTCGGGAACTGCGGCATCTCAAGTCTTGCTGCGGAGTTCATCATACGCTCTGCGTTTAAGTCCGGACGGAAGATCACGATGTGACCGTTCTCTGTTGTATATGCCTTTAATCCCTCGAAACATGTCTGTGCATACTGGAATACGCATGCGCACTCGTTTAAGGTGATCATATCATCTGTTGTAAGAGTACCCTCATCCCAGGAACCATCTTTGAAGTTGGATACGTATCTGTAGTCAGTTTTCATGTAACCGAATCCGATATTGGACCAGTCGATATCTTTCTTTGCCATTGGAAACTCCTCCATTCTGCCGTTTGACCGGCACTGTATTTTTTGCCGCCGGGGTAAGGCGGTAATACTTTTTTACTGCGGTAC
>CAVFLH010000220.1:1456-3859 GCA_963622995.1 uncultured Eubacteriales bacterium
TACTGTTTCGATACACTGAACAGTTACCGTGTACTCTATTATAAGTTCTTACGATTTATCCTGCAAGTTCTTTATGACAAAAAAGTGAAAAAAATGTGGGAAAATGGGCGAAATAATGCTACAATATAACCTTAAGGAATATAGAATATTCCGCATATTTATTAGGCAGTTTTTGAAAGCCAAAATCAAGTTTTAAAGAAAATTAGCGATCGAAAAATCAGGATGCTAAGGATCTGTAAGAAGCTGCCGGGGCAGGCGGCATAGATGGTATGCGGAGAAGAAAAAGCTGGGGAAAGGCAGATAATCATATGGAACAAAAGAAAAGTAAGCTGCACTACGCATGGTTCATCCTTGCGGGCTGCTGCATCATGCAGGGGGCAACACTGGGACTCATCAACAACTGTGCCGGTGTGTTTTACTCCCCGGTATGCAAGGATCTTGGATTTGAACTCGGAAAACTCACGATGTACCGGATGCTCTACTCGATCAGTTCAGCGCTGGCGCTGCCCTTTGTGGCGAAGAGCTTCCGGAAATTTGATGTGCGGGTCGTGATCAGCATCGCGGCTGTGATCTACGGCGGCTGCACGGCGCTCATGGGAACGTACCATGAACTCTGGCAGTGGCATGTGACGGGAGTGATCCAGGGAATCGCCTCCGCTTTTGTCTGCATGATCCCGGCGCCGATCATCCTGGGAAACTGGTTTAAGAAAAAGACCGGGACGGCGGTGGGAATCTCCGCAGCCTTTTCCGGACTCATCGGCATGATCGGAAGCAGCTGCCTCGGAATGGCAATCCCGGCTTTTGGATGGCGGGCGAGCTATATCGCAGTGGGAATCGCAAGCATCGTGCTGGTACTCCCGGTATCCCTGTTCGTTCTCAGATACAAGCCGGGGCAGATGGGACTTCTTCCATATGGAGCGGAAGAGACCGAAAAAGCGGCAGAAGCAGTCAAAGCTTCTGGCGAGAGTTCCATCACCTTAAAGGAACTGCTCCGTCAGCCTGAATTCTACATTGCCATGGCGGCATACTGGACCAGCGCGGCATGTGCGTACTTAAACGCGTTCCTGACGCCATGCGGCATCGCGGCGGGGCTGACCCTGCAGGCGGCCGCCATGATGACGAGTTTATCCCTTCTCGGAAACATGTCCAGCAAGCTGATCCTCGGAAAGGTCAGCGACAGCCTTGGAATCATAAAGACCTTCGAATTTTCCATTGCGCTGGCGTTCTTCGGACATGTACTGCTGTTCCTCGGCTCTCCGAAGACCGTGATGGCGGGATCCCTGTTCTTCGGTGTGACACTGCCATTGTCTTCTGTCATGATGCCATTGTTCTGCAGGATCTTCTGGAAAGGAGAGACCTACAGCACGGCATACGCCTACTCCACCATGGTGGGAACACTTCTCGGCGCTCCGTTCAACATGTGGTTTGGGACATTCTATGACATAACAGGGGATTACAGGCTGACCATCGGGACCAGCGCGGCGATGCTTATTATGTTAACCGTCCTCGTCATGCTTGAGGGAGCTCGTCTGAAGCGGGCGAAGTCTGGAATGTCTCCTTCGCAAGCTCAATGAAGGCGTCCATCTCGCCGGTGTGCCACTTGTCCTTGTGGTAGAGGACCTGACGGTATAACTCCATGTGAAAATCGTTTACCGGCAGGATCGAGAGAATGCCGGATTCCACCTCGTGTTTTACAGCAAATTCCGGGAGGAACGAGATCCCGGCGTTCTGCTTTAACATGTTAATAATGAATTCTGTGTTTCCAATTTCCAGGAAAGGCTTGATCTCCTTTCCGAGAGATGCCAGGTACCGGTCGAGAACGAACCGGTAGCTGGCATTTTTTTCGGTCAGAAGGAACGGGTGGCTGATGACCGAGGAGAGGTCCGCGGGACCGGATTTTGCCAGCGGGTGGACAGAGGAAGCGACAAAGGAGATATTTTCCGGTGCTTCCAGAACCTTTATGAAACGCTTGTCATCGATGGGCTGGTCAAGGAGATAGACCAGGTCGATGGAGTTCTTGTTCATGCGGTCCAAGAGAACGTCAGGTGAGTCCAGGACGATGCTCACGGAGACGTTCGGGTAGCGTTTGTGGAACTCTTTTAAGAGGTCCGGGAAGATGGACTCGCAGATGGACTCGATGGTACCGATGGTGAGGACGCCGGAGAGCTCTGTGGAGGCGGAGACGGCGTTCTTTGCGTCGGCGACGGTGCCTAAGATCGTCACGGCGTAGCGGTAGAAGATCTCACCGTGGTGGGTCAGGACTGTTTTCTTTCCGAGACGATCGAAGAGGTGGATGCCCAGCTCCTCCTCCAGCTGCTTGATCTGGACCGTGACGGCGGCCTGGGAATAGCCTAAGGCCTCGGCGGCCTTGGAAAAACTCTGTTTCTGGGCGATCTGTAGGAA
>CAVFLH010000221.1:0-3822 GCA_963622995.1 uncultured Eubacteriales bacterium
TGTACACGCGCTTTGTTCCCGGTGTCCACATCGGAAGCTCCGGGAGATCTTCTTTCTTCATCATCAGGGTTCCGACGATCACGCCGATGGAACAGATGAGAAGAAGCACCGCGATGATGCCCGGCCAGAGTCCCGGACCCGGAACCCCTGTGCCGTAAGCCGCTGCTCTCGGATAGCCGAGACATGTCACGATGACATAGAGGGCAACTGCCGCGCAGACAATACCCGCAATAATATTTCCTTTTCTCATAACAAGGACCTCAATTCTTCCTAGTATCGTTTTTTAACTGCCCTATATCCGAAAAGAACTTCCGGCGGCAGATTTTTGAAGCCGGGAACCACAGTCTGGACCGCGGCTCCCGTTTTGATTTTTACTGGATCTTTAATCCGAGGTCTGTTACAAGAGTCTTATATGTGTCAAGGTCAGCGATGATTCTGTCCTCGAAGCTTGCTCCGTCCATGATGTCGATCACGTTGTTAGACTTGTTCATGAAATCAACGAACGCGTCGGACTGTGCAGCCTCAGAGAAGATCTGGTAGAGCTGCTCTACGACATCATCCGGTGTGCTTGCCGGAACGCCGAGACCTCTCCATGTACCAAGAACTACATTGTAACCAGCTTCTTTACATGTCGGAACATCCGGGATCGCATCGAGACGTTTGTCGTTCATGACTGCAAGGACTTTTAAATCGCCGGACTCAACATAGTTTGCAACCTCAGCATAGGAAACTGCGACTGCGTCGATGTGCTCACCGAGAAGATCTGTGATCGCTCCTGCGCTCCGTCGTAAGCAACGTGTTTGAACTTCGCGCCTGTCTCTTTCGCGAGACCAGCTGCTGCAAAGTGCCAGATCGCGCCGTTACCGGAGTTGCCCATGGAGACCTCATTCTCTTTCGCGTAGTTGATAAAGTCTTCGATCGTGTTGAAGCGGTCATCCTTCGCGTTTACTGTGATCGCGGAGCATGCGCTGTTTACCATCATGATCGGCTTGAACATGGAATATGTAAGTCCTGCGTTTGTACCCATAGCCTCAAGTGTCGCGAGTTCTACGGTGATCATGGTAACGGTCGTTCCGTCTGCTGTGGCATTCGCGCCTGCAAGCATACCGGTCGCTCCGCCGCCGCTGGAACGGTTCTCTACGGAAATGTTCTTGTAGGAAGACCAGCCCTTACCGTCAACCAGTCCGGCGCTTAGAGCGCGCTAAGCCGTGCGATAGATTGATAAAACCGGTGTAAATTCTGTCTGAGTTTTCGTAATTTTACTTAAATTGTTCTGCCAGAGATACAATATGCAGGGCTCCCTTGGCAGATGTCGGGGTGGAGTCCTTCGGGACGAATTCCGTCACGTGTTTGAAGAAATTCTCCTTCGCGAAGAGATCCATCAGGGCTTCCCGTAGCGGATTCTTTCCGTAGATCACAACTGTCGTATCGGCATCGCATTTTAACGCGCTGCTGTTCTTTACCGCCTCCATATCGTTCTGTAAGACAGCGCCGAGAACATAGCTTGCGATCTTCGTCTTGTCCGGCTCCGCGAAGGTATTTAAGATCCTTGCGGAGAAACATGCACGACCGATTCCTGTCTTCTTCGCGGTCTCGTATCCTGCAAGAACATATTCTTTCGCGTATGTCTCCTCGGAGGCGAAGGAATGTCCTACCGCGTCCGCGATCAGGGTATCGTTTGTGATAACGGAGAGGAGTTCTCCTGTGATCGTCGTGAGGCAGCCGGTGATCTTTCCGTCGCGGTCCACGGAGACGAACTTCGTGTGGGAGCCAGGAAGGACGAGAAGGTACTGCTCTCCCTTTGGAAGACTCTCGATCACGGCAACGGTCTCCACTTCCTCGCCGCGCATCATGTCCATAGACTCAAATGTGGCAAGATCCAGCTTTCCGTCGCGGTTTTTCACGCCCGGGATAAAGAGGATCGGGAGCGGGCACACATCCTCGATCAGGAAGCTCTTTGCCGCCTTCGCCAGTTCCTCTGCGGATGCCGGGGCAACCACGTGGGGGATCTCCGTGAGGCCCACGTTGGAGGTGATCATTCCGGCGGCAGCGACGATCTTAACATCGTCGTATGTGATGCCGGCCTGCTTTATGACGTCCTCAAGACATCCCTTGATCGCCGCCTTTAAGCGGTTATTGCTGCCGTCGATGGCGGTGATTCGGACACCGATTTCAGACTTTGCGGATGATACCGGCTCATTTTTTTCGTTGAATAAGAACACACGGGTGTTCGTGGTACCTGTGTCGATGGTGATGGTATAGTTTTTCATGGTAACTATCCTCTTCTTTTCTATGATTGTCATTCATGGCTGCTTTCCCAGCCATTCTGGGGACTGCAGTTGCCGCAAGTTTGCGGATATTAATTCTCAGCTGCCTTTACATAAGTCTCAGCCAAGGCCTTTAACTCATCGCATCTGCCCTCTTCGATCATCTTCTTGTTTGTAAGACTGGAACCAATTCCAAGGCCGATAAATCCAGCTTTTAAGAAGTCCGGAAGGTTCTTGTCGTCCACACCGCCGACCGCGATCATCGGAATGTGGTTGATCGGTGCCATGACAGCCTTGCAGTAGGAAAGGCCGAGGTTTCCTGCCGGGAACAGTTTTACGACGGATGCGCCGTAACGGTAGGAGTCAGCGATCTCAGACGGAGTCATAGCGCCCGGAATTGCCTCCATGCCGCAGGCTACGATCTCTTTAATTACAGTCTCATCCACATTCGGGGCAAGCGCGAAGGACGCGCCCGCTTCTTTCGCCGCGTGAACTTCCTCCACAGACATCACGGTTCCTGCTCCGATCACCATCTTGTCTCCCAGTGCTTCGCGGACCGCACGGATGGCATTCGGGGTGTCGATGAGCTTTGTCTCGGATTTCTGGTTGAATGTGATCTCTAAAAGGCGGATGCCGCCGTCATATAATGCCTTTGCAACGTCAACGATCTTCTCGGACGGCACGCCTCGTAAGATCGCGATAATTTTATGTTCTCTGATCAGACTTTCGATTTTCTTTTCCATGATAGTTTCCTTCCTCTGATGCAATATATTTTCGTCATTTTACCTGTACACCGTCTCATTTTTCATATACAGCGGACAATTATTTTCGCAGAATGCTGTTATATATTTTTTACAGTACGATCTGCGGTTCTCCCTTAGTATAATATGCCCATCTTTATCCCGCAACCGGTTTTTCTCCGGGAACCAGATGTACAAAAAGAAAAAGGAGCCATCCCCAAAGGAACAGCCCCTGTACGCTTATTAGTTGTACTTGCGCTTTCTTGCCGCTTCAGACTTCTTTTTACGTCTTACGCTCGGCTTCTCGTAATGCTCTCTTTTACGAATCTCCTGCTGAATACCTGCCTTTGCGCAGTTTCTTTTGAATCTGCGTAAAGCGCTGTCCAGGCTTTCGTTATCTTTAACGATTACGTTTGACATAGCTCACACCTAACCTCCCTCCAGTTGTGTACTTGTGCATAATACAACTGTTTGGGTATTTTATAGCACTGGTATGATTATAGCATAAAATCTCGATTCGTCAACAGTTTTTTTTATTTTTTATTAGTGAATCTGTTCTGCTGCGGTTTCGTAGGCTTTTTCTAAGGCTGCATCCACACCTGCAGGATTTTTTCCGCCTGCCTGTGCCATGTTCGGACGTCCGCCGCCGCCGCCGCCAACTAAGCCGGCGATGGCCTTGACCAGATTGCCTGCATGAGCACCCTTTTTCTGAGCCTCGTCGGTTGCGGTTACCATCAGGTTTACCTTTTCTCCCTGAACCGATGCTAAAACGATCACGCCTTCACCAAGCTTGTCCTTTAACTGGTCACCCAGAG
>CAVFLH010000222.1:0-3820 GCA_963622995.1 uncultured Eubacteriales bacterium
ACTGAATACAGGAGGATATTCTTATGAGTGAAGTCATTGTTGTTACATCCGGAAAAGGGGGTGTTGGCAAGACGACGACCTCAGCGAATGTTGGTACAGGACTTGCCATGCTTGGGGAGAAAGTAATTCTGATCGATACAGATATCGGTCTGAGAAACCTCGACGTGGTGATGGGACTGGAGAACCGCATCGTCTACAATCTTGTGGACGTCGTGGAGGGAAACTGCCGTCTGAAGCAGGCACTGATAAAAGACAAAAGATATCCAAACCTGTTTTTACTTCCGTCCGCCCAGACCAGGGACAAGTCTTCCGTGACTCCCGGCCAGATGCGAAAGCTGGTGGACGATCTGAGAGAAGAGTTTGATTATGTACTGTTAGACTGTCCTGCCGGAATCGAGCAGGGATTTAAGAACGCCATCGCCGGAGCGGACCGGGCCTTTGTGGTGACGACTCCCGAGGTGTCGGCGATCCGCGACGCGGACCGGATCATCGGTCTTTTAGAGGCGGAGGAGATCTCAAAGATGGATCTCATCGTAAACCGGATCCGGATGGATATGGTCCGGCGCGGGGATATGATGTCCATGGAGGATGTGACGGATATCCTCGGAATCCCGATCCTCGGTGCGATCACGGACGATGAGGAAATCGTGATCTCCACGAACCAGGGGGAACCTCTGGTGGGAATGAATTCCTTTGCCGGACAGGCTTATCTTAACATCTGTAAACGGATACTTGGTCAGGAGGTGCCGCTTATGGGACTTGAGAAAAACAAAGGATTCTTCCATATGTTTAGCGGCCTCTTAAAACGGGCATAAATGAAGAAGAGGCTGTTCCATATCCTGACAGGGAGAAATTCCGGAAGCATCGCGAAAAAACGGCTTGAATTTCTGCTGATCGCAGACCGGGCCGGATGTACACCGGAGATCCTGGAAATGTTAAAAAACGACATGATAAAAGTCATATCAAGATATATGATGATCGATCCGGAGCAGCTGGAGATCAAGGTGATTCATATGGACCACAAAAGGGCAGGAGAGAAGCTCCCTGTCCTGTATGCCAGCATCCCGGTTCGGGAACTGCTAGTTAAGGGGACATTTTAATACATGTTTTCAGAATACAAATTTAAAAACTTCAATTTCCGCCTGCTGTTCTACGCCCTGGCGCTCAATGTCATCGGGCTTCTCGTGATCAATAGCGCGGTAAATGGAGACAGGAGCTATATCAACCGCCAGTTGATCGGTCTTTTCGGTGGACTGGTGCTCATGACTTTCCTTGCTCTGACGGATTACCACAAATTGATGCGCTGCACCGGCGTGATCTATCTTGGATGTGTGGCGATCCTTCTCGCGATCATCGTCGCGGGACAGCTCGGAGGAGCCGGAACCGGTGCGAGACGCTGGATCACACTTCCTGTTATCGGACGATTCCAGCCGTCGGAATTTGTTAAGATCGGTCTGATTATTTTCTTCTCCTGGTTTCTGCAGCGAAACCAGGAGAAGATCAACAATCTCCGCACATTAATTATTGTCGGAGCGTTTGCTGCGATTCCGCTGCTCTTAATTATGAAGCAGCCGGATCTGTCCACGAGTATCGTTATCGTGTTTATCATCGTATGCCTGATCTTTGTCACGGGACTCAGCTACAAATGGATCGTCGGCGCTGCGGCCGTCGGGATCCCGGGGCTGGCCCTCACGGTATTTCTCGCTGAGAGGGGCGCTGTGCCGTTCCTGACAGGATACCAGGTAAACCGAATCCTCGCCTTCATCAATCCTGGAAAGTATGCGGACTTAAATGTCCAGCAGGATAACTCAAAGATGGCCATCGGATCGGGAATGCTGTATGGAAAGGGCCTCCTCAATGAGACGGCCATTTCCGTAAAAAACGGAAATTTCTTATCGGAGGAACACACCGATTTTATTTTCGCCGTGATCGGCGAGGAGATGGGCTTTGTGGGCTGCATGCTTGTGTTGGTCCTGTACCTTCTCTTTGTATTTGAATGCCTGCGAATGGCAGGGAGAACGAGAGACCTGACCGGAAAGCTTCTCTGTACGGGAATGGCTGCTCTCGTTGGATTCCAGGCATTTACAAACATTGCGGTCGCCACCGGAATTTTCCCGAACACCGGACTTCCGCTTCCGTTTATCAGTTATGGTGTAAGTTCTCTGGTAAGTCTTTATATCGGCATAGGCGTTCTCTTGAACGTCGGACTGCAGCAAAATAAACTAGAATTCTAGGAGGTATTGTTATGAATGTTGGATTGATCGCGCATGATTCCAAAAAGAAACTGATGCAGAACTTCTGTATCGCGTACAAAGGAATCTTAAGCAAACATAACCTCTATGCGACCGGAACCACCGGCAAACTCATCGAGGAAGTCACAAACTTAAATATCCATAAATTCCTGCCGGGTCATCTTGGCGGGGAGCAGCAGATGGGAGCACAGATCGAGAACAATGATATGGACCTCGTGATCTTCTTGAGAGATCCCCTGTCCCCGAAGTCCCATGAGCCGGATGTCAACAAGGCTGTGAGACTCTGCGATATCCACAATGTTCCGCTGGCTACAAACCTTGCAACGGCAGAACTCCTGATCAAGGCCTTAGACCGCGGCGATCTGGAATGGCGTGAGATGTATAAGTAATGAGTAAGAAAAGAAGATGGATTCCGGGAATCGTGGGACTCTGCCTGCTTCTTGGCACGGCTGGCTGTGCGAAGTTTGCGGATGCGGGAGCCTCCTATGCCCTGGATCAGAGGATCGAGACGTTTGCCTCCTCCGGAAGCGGACGGACGGCGGACGGATTTGCGGCGGATCTGGCGGTGGTGACAGATGGGACAGACGCGGATGGGACGCTCACAGCGGAGTCTGCCGGAGTGTTTCCGTTAGACGGCGGAAATGCTGTATTTGCGCAGGATGTCTTTGAACGGAGAAATCCTGCCAGCACGACAAAGGTCATGACAGCGCTTATCGCTTTAAAATATGGAAATCTTGATGATGTGGTGACGGTTTCCCAGGAGTCGGTGATCACGGAGAGCGGTTCCTCCATGGCGGGAGTCGTTCCTGGAGACAAGCTGACGCTGGAGCAGCTCCTCTACGGCCTTCTGATCCCGTCTGGAAACGACGCGGCGAACGCCATCGCGGTCCACATGGGCGGCTCTATTGAGGGCTTCGTGAAGATGATGAACGAGGAGGCGGCGCGGATCGGTGCCACGGGAACACATTTCGCCAATGCCAACGGTCTGACGAATGAGGACCACTATATGACGGCATATGACCTCTACCTGATGTTCCATGAGGCGTTAAAGTATGAGAAGTTCCGGGATATTATCGAGACAAAGACGTACACGGCGTCCTACAAAGGAGCGGACGGATCGGATAAGACGGCGTCCTGGAGCGTCAGCAACTATTACATGCTCGGAAAGAAGGAGATGCCGGAAGGTCTCTCTGTATTCGGCGGAAAGACCGGAACCACCCAGGCGGCGGGCTACTGCCTGATCATGGGGGAGAAGGACGCGGACGGAAAAGAGTACGCATCCGTTGTAATGCATGCGGACAGCCGCGATGCCCTCTATTCGGACATGTCGACGATCATGGAGAAGATCGACAGGTAGTATAAGACAGGAAGAAAAAAGCGTGAATGAACAGGACATGAAAGTTTTCGGGAGATCCGAAGGTTTTCATGTCCTGTTTTTGCTCCCGGGCATTCGTAAGGATTTGCTGGTGGCAGATTCTGCAGGTGTTGGAAGTACATTCTGCTTTTGTTTGAAGTTTTTTCGAAATTTAGAAATAATGGTTGCAAATTTTCAGCAAATAGTCTATAAT
>CAVFLH010000223.1:0-3802 GCA_963622995.1 uncultured Eubacteriales bacterium
GGGGACATCTTTTAGGAAGTTCACAGTATAGCACGAAAATGGGTAGCAGCGGACTTCCTTCTATATAGAGAAGATTATACAGCAATCTTTTCCAAAATTCATTAAAAAAGCGCTTTACAAAAACACTTTAGTATGGTAACATGATAACACGATGAAAACAGAGAAATAAAATCGGACAGAAAAACGCGACACCCGGTTTTAGAATATGACAAAGACATGATTGAAACAGCCTGATCCTAGACAGGCAGATAAGAGGAGGACAATTATGATGAAGAAGAGATTATTAAGCGCAGTTATGGCATCCGCAATGGTACTTTCCCTCGCAGCATGCGGCGGAGCAAATACAGAGACAACAGCAGCGGCGGAGACATCCGCTGAGGCAAAAGAAGATACAACAGCGGCAGATACAGCAGCAGACACAACAGCAGCAGAAGCCGCAGGCGGCACACTGATCGTCGGTTTCGACCAGGATTTCCCGCCGATGGGATTCGTTGGTGATGACGGTGAGTTTACTGGTTTCGACCTTGATCTCGCAAAAGAGGTTGCAAGCCGTCTTGGCCTCGAGTACAAGGCACAGCCGATCGCATGGGACTCCAAGGATATGGAGCTTGAGTCCGGCAATATCGACTGCATCTGGAACGGCTTTACAATGACTGGCCGTGAGGATGACTACACATGGACAACACCGTACATGGCAAACAAGCAGGTATTTGTTGTAGCAAACGATTCCGATATCAACAGCCAGGCTGACCTCGCAGGAAAGGTCGTAGAAGTACAGGCAGATTCCTCCGCAGAGGCTGCATTAAGAGAGGACCAGGATCTCGCAAACACATTCGGACAGCTTTTAACAACACCGGATTACAACACCGCCTTCATGGATCTCGAGCAGGGTGCCGTTGACGCGGTTGCAATGGACACGATCGTTGCGGCATACCAGATCAAGCAGAGAAACGCGGACTTCAAGATCCTTGATGATGCCCTTTCCGAGGAAGAGTACGGCGTTGGCTTCAAGAAAGGCAACACGGAGTTAAGAGACAAAGTTCAGGCAACATTAGAGGAGATGGCAACAGACGGCACATTAGCAAAGATCTCCGACGCGTGGTTTGGTGAGGATGTTACAACGATCGGAAAGTAAGATCGTGACGGATCCGTAAGAATATTGCGGAATCGTGAAATGCCGTTTGACAGACATTTCCATATCAGCTAAAATAAATGCAGGATTCAGATTACGGGAACCGAATAACAGTTCCCGTAATTTGTGTTGTCAGGCAGTTGGAAAGTCGAAGACAGCTGCTCTGCCAGAATTTTGAACTGAAAGAAGGCAGGAATTCCTGCCAATGCAGCGGCTTGCGAATGTAGAGACCGCGAATTAAGAAGGAAAGCAGGTAAAGATCGTATGGGTAAAATGACAATCGGGCAGATGGTCGCACAGCTTGCCGGCGGCATGCTGATCAGCACGCAGATCTTCGTGATCACACTGCTGTTTTCTCTTCCGCTTGGACTCGTTGTGGCGTTCGGACGCATGTCGAAAAATCGCGTGATCAGCATGATCGTAAAATTTTATATCTCCATCATGCGCGGAACCCCGTTAATGCTGCAGCTGATGGTCGTTTATTTCGGACCATACTATCTGTTTCACATTAAAGTCGGCAGCGGCTACCGTCTGACTGCGACATTTATCGGATTTGTGATCAACTACGCGGCATATTTCGCGGAGATCTACCGCAGCGGCATTCAGTCGATGCCGGTGGGCCAGTATGAGGCGGCGCAGATCTTAGGTTACAACAAGGCGCAGACATTCTTCAAGATCATCCTGCCCCAGGTTATTAAGCGCATCCTGCCGTCGATCACGAATGAGGTCATCACGCTTGTAAAGGATACGTCCCTGTCATTCACCCTGAGTGTTGCCGAGATGTTCACGATCGCGAAGGCGTTGGCGGCATCCCAGACAAACATGATCCCGTTTGTGGCAGCCGGAATCTTCTACTATGTGTTCAACCTCATTGTGGCTGTCGTTATGGAGTGGATCGAGAAAAAACTGGATTATTACCGGTAGGATTGGAGGTCTGTGGAGCATGAATCTGTTAGAGTTAAATCATGTAGAAAAATCATTTGAGGACCTGTCCGTGCTGAAGGACATCTCCATCAGCATCGGCGAGGGAGAGATCGTATCCATCATCGGACCGTCCGGATCCGGTAAATCGACGCTGCTCAGGTGTGCGACGATGCTTGAGAAGATGGATGGCGGCGAGATCGTATATCTCGGGAAAAAGGCGGCATGGACGGATAAGGACGGACATGTGGTCTATGCGGATAAGAAAGATATGAAGGAGATCCGGAGCCAGTATGGCCTCGTGTTCCAGAATTTCAACCTGTTTCCGCACTATTCTGTATTAAAAAATATCGTGGACGCGCCGATCCATGTGCAGAAGCGCGACAAGGAGACGGTATATAAGGAAGCGAGAGAGCTGTTAAAGAAGATGGGGCTGGCAGACAAAGAGGATTATTATCCGTGCCAGTTATCCGGCGGACAGTGCCAGCGCGTGGCGATTGCGAGAGCCCTGGCGCTGAACCCGAAGATCCTGTTCTTCGATGAACCGACATCCGCTCTGGACCCGGAGCTGACAGCCGAGGTGTTAAAGGTGATTCGTTCCCTGGCGGACTTGAATATCGCCATGGTGATCGTTACCCATGAGATGGCCTTCGCGCGAGATATCTCCCACCGTGTGATTTTCATGGAAGGCGGAGTGATCGTGGAAGAGGGAACGCCGGAGAAAGTATTCTCCTCGGACAATGAGAGAATGAAAAGCTTCCTGGGTAGATACGGGGAGATTCTGTAAATAGTGATTTACATCCGAAGAAAAATATCGTATAATCTCCGACGGGAATGAAGTTCTCCCCTGGGAAACCAGAACCGCTTATTATGAGCTGATGACTTCTGTGATGACGGGCTGTCCGGTACGGCGTTTTTTGACGTGCGTTCCGAAGAGTTTGAGTCGCAGAGGTATCAGCTCTTTTTTTATGGGGCTGAGATGGATAAGACAGAGAAGGCAATCTATGAACGAAGCAAATTTAAAGCGGAAAGTTGGTTTTAAAAGGAATGAGAATGTTGAAAAAATAAAAGCAGAAAACGAGAAAATCGTTTTTTGCGGAAAAAGGAGAAAATTATGTTAACATCACTTGCACTGATCTTTCTGGTAGGCCTTTCTGCCGCAGCGATCTGCGGACAGCTGCGCCTGCCGTGTATTATCGGCATGCTGTTTACGGGAATTATCCTGGGACCGCATGTTTTGGGGCTTCTGGATGATAAGATCCTGTCGATCTCGTCGGAACTTCGGCAGATGGCGCTCATTATGTCTTTTGTACCGGCGAGTTTTGAGATCTGTGGATATCTGCTCTGCGCGCCGATGATCCTGCCAGGGCCGCGGCTGTTGTGATGATCCTGCTGGCGCTGGTGTTCTGCGCTGTTGGCGTTCTCCTGTGCATGACGGGAACGGCGTTAAATAAGAAGGAAAGACTATTCACGGTGGTTGTGTATCTGCCGAAAGCGACGGTACAGGCGGCGATCGGCTCCGTTCCGATGGCCATGGGACTTGCCTGCGGTCAGATCGTGTTGTCGGTGGCGGTCCTCGCGATTTTGATCACGGCTCCGCTTGGGGCAATCGGGATGAATATGACGTATAAAAAATTACTGGAAAGACAGGAATAGCTGCTGGTGGCAGGCTCTACAGACAAATGTCATTAGGAAAGTTTCTCATAACATAAAGTTTAATTTGAAAAAATACTGGATGTGGGCTATAAT
>CAVFLH010000224.1:0-3787 GCA_963622995.1 uncultured Eubacteriales bacterium
TATACCAGAATGGTGCATGACTTTCACCAGAAACAATGATTAAATCAGCGCTTCCCTAAAGAAGAAAGTTTCCGTCCACCCATTTCCCCCTGGGTCCCCGTACCACTTTCATACTTTCATTTCAATCCTTCTTCGCAAAAATATGCAGCTTCATCTGAGAGGAAAGAAACTGCAGGATCTTTCTCCCCGCAATGCTGTTTCCCTTCGCGTCCAGGGACGGACCATAGATTCCGATTCCCATCTTTCCATCAACAACAGACAGCAGTCCGCCGCCGACGCCGCTCTTAGAAGGAATTCCCACGCGGACCGCGAACTCTCCGGACCCGTCATACATGCCGCAGGTCAGCATGATCGTCTTCACGACTCTCACCGTATCGGAATTTAACAGCCGTTTTCCAGATGGATCCACTCCGTCGTTCGCGAGCAGAAGTCCCAGACTTGCCAGGCTCTCCGCCGTCACGCTCAGCGAGCACATCTTCACATAGAAATCCAGCGCTTCCTCCACATTTCCCTTGATCACGCCCTTGCTCTCCAGGAGATATGCGATGGCACGGTTTCTCGCCACGTTGGACATTTCCGAATGATAGACCTTCTCGTCCAGAACGATTCCGCTATCCTGGCAGAAACATCTCGCAAGCTCCAGCATCTCCTCAAATGATACCTTCGGCTCGATAAAGCTCGCCACGGCAATCGCTCCGGAATTGATCATCGGATTGTATGGATGGCTGTTGGATCCCTCAAGCTTTATCAGGGAGTTGAATGCGTCACCCGACGGCTCCATCCCCACATTCTCAAACACCATGTCAAACCCGCAGACCTCAAGAGCCACCGCAAGGCTGATGACCTTCGAGATACTCTGGATGCTGAACCGGTCCTTCGTGTCCCCGCAGGAGAACCGGCTTCCATCCCGACAGAATATGCTGATTCCGAGCTTATTCTTGTCCGCTCTTCCGAGTTCCGGAATATAGGTCGCAACCTCCCCCTCTCTGATATACGGGCGTCCCGCTTCCAGCGCCTCACTGATCAGCTCCTGAAACATAATTTTTGTTTACCCCTTTCCTCTATGACCTCGCACTCCTGCTACCGCGTTTTCCATATGCCGCAGGAAACTTCAGTCCGCACTTTTCCGTGCTTTTCCTTTATTTTAAGCGTCCTGTCCCCTCTCAAGCCGCTCCCTTACTTCCTTCAAAAATTCTTCCCCGATCCCGGAGATCGGCACATCCGCAAGCGTCACATACCCGAATTCCAGCTCTACCTCGCAGCCCGGAATCGGCACAGAGACCGCTCTGAAATCCGATAACTGCTTATCGAAGTCATGGATCCCGATGCTGTAAAAATCCGTCTGGGAAATCAGGTTCATGAGCGTTGCCCGCCCCGTCACATAAATTTCCTTCTTCTTTCCCGTACTTTCCCCGTCCTCGTTGGGTCCGAGAATACTGGAGAGAATATCGTCATACAGCCCCATATAGCGGATAAATCCGTAATTTGCAAGATTCTCCCTCGTCATCGGCTTCTTCTCGCGGACGAGCGGATGATCCTTTGAGATCACGATCTGCGGCTCCACATAGGAGAGAAACCGGTATGTCAGGCCCTTCGCCGCCGCCATCGCCTGGATCTCCTCATGTCTCTGGCTGTCGAAATGGAAGATTCCGATGTCTGTCCGCCCGGAAAGCACGTCCTCCACGACTTCTTCCATCTGCCCCTCATACAGGCGGTGGGTAAATTCCGGCTGATCCTGATACCGTCTCACGATCGTGATAAAGCTCTCCATCACATGGGAAAACTTCGTCATGGACACCGCCAGCGGCTCCGTCTTCTCCATCTCCTTTAACGGCCGCAGGTGCATTCCTTCCATTTCCTTTAAGATCCGCACCGACCGCTCCAGGAATTCACTTCCCTCCGGCGTCAGCGTCACGCCCTGGCGGCTCCTGTTTAAGAGCGGCGCCCCCACGGTCTCCTCTAAATCATGAATGATCTTTCCAAGATGGGACTGGGAAACATAGAGCATCTGGGCCGCCTTGTTGATGGAACCAAGTCTCGCCACCTTGATGAAGTATTCCAGATGTTTCAGATTGATATCATAGCTCATGCTTTTCCCTCCCGTTTTTCTTGTATATAATGTATCATTTTTTGCTATTTCTTTCCACTTCTTTGTTATTCTTTATCAAGCTAAGGTTATTTCTCACAGAAAAAACGGAGTGCCGCCCCACAGGACAGCACTCAACAAATATCAATATTTTAATAAACGGGGGATCTCATCAGCTCCCGATCATAATGCTGATGATCTCATCATTCGTCTCCTTCATTCCCTCTTTCGCGAGCCGTCCCACATTGCGGATCGTCGTCTCGATTCCGGAGGTCACGATTCCGTCTCCGTCGTTGAAGTTCTGGTCGCGCTTCGCCATGTAATAACCAATGATTCCAGCGTCCACCGCCTCGGCGATCTTCGCCGCGCAGGACGCCTTCGCGCCGTCACAGACCATGCCGGAGATGATAGCCACCGCGTTGATCACGGTGTGGACCACCTCATCGTAGGACGCGCCGGAGAGATACGCGATTCCAGCTCCGGAACCCGCGCCCGCGCTGACCGCGCCGCAGTAGGCGGAAAGTCTTCCAATCGGCGTCTTCTGGTGGATCGTCGTGAGGTCCGAGAGCGCCATCGCCCGGTACATGGTGTCCTCGTCCACGCCCAGCTCCTTTGCGTATACGATAACCGGAACAGACGCCGTGATTCCCTGGTTTCCGCTGCCGGAGTTGATAATAACAGGAAGCTCGCAGCCATTCATTCTCGCGTCGGATCCCGCCGCCGCCATGGCTCTCGCCCGGGTGCGGACATCATTTCCGTTCATGTCCAGAAGAAGCGCGCCGATATTGGAACCGTACTGGCCGCGCATTCCCTCCTCGGCGATGGCCATATTGTAATTCTTCTGGCGCTCCAAAACTTCCCTGATATCATCCACATCCACCGTATGGATAAAGTCCCAGATATGTTCCATGTCAAGCAGAGAACGGTCCGTGAGACCTTCCTCCTCCTCTCCGTTCACCGGAATATCCTTGAGGACCTCGCCGTTCTTTTCAATATGTACCACATTTGTGTGATAGTTCGCGATGCGGACCATGCTGGTGTCAGCGCCCTTTGTCAGTGTCACAACGATGTCGAAGGTGATGCCGTTATCGATGTGTTCCACCTCCACCGGCGTCGTCTCCAGAAATTCCTTCATCGCCGCGATCTGATCCTTTGTGACGGAGGCGATGACCTCAAGTTCCTTCTTCGGATCCCCGGCAACAATTCCTGCCGCTGCTGCCGCCGGGATTCCCTTTAAGTGATCCGTGTTCGGGACGATAACGGATTTCACGTTCTTGATCATGCTGCCGCTGGCGCCGACCTTCACCTTCTCCGGGAGCCCGCCAAGGACCTCCCTCGCAACAGCCGCGCAGTACGCGATGGCGATCGGCTCCGTGCACCCCATCGCCGGCTTCAGCTCCTCTTCCAGAATACTCACATATGCTTTATATCTGATATCGTTTTTCTCCATCGTATCCCGTCCTTTCCCCGGTCTTTTCTGCCTGACCTGATCACTCTTTCCGCCCGTCGTTCATGACTCGCACTCTCACATCCAGAAAATTCACAGTCACTCCTGCTATTTTCTTGCAATTTCCATGTCTTTAGCGTATCATAGGAACTATCAAAAGTAAAATTGAACGTTTTAAATAAATTATTTACAAATTTTTATAGAACAGAAAGGAGTCCGCCATGGAACTTCGCGAGATCCGCACATTCCTACAG
>CAVFLH010000225.1:0-3784 GCA_963622995.1 uncultured Eubacteriales bacterium
AAAGTATGAATGTTCCGGATAACTTTCCGCAATGCGGAATTATGAGGACTGCCTGCCTGAGACTGCCCGGGAACCGGAAATGATGGAAAAATATACGGGAGGAACAGCAATTTGGGGTGGGATGAGAAGGAGAAAAACATGGCTCTTGATAGTGTAAAAATTTTATATAAGGGCGGTACGGCGGAGATCGAGGTGAAGAAATCCCGTTTTATCGCGAATCTGAAACCGGTGGAGTCCGAGGAGGAGGCAGCGGCGTTCATCGCCGAGATCAAGAAAAAATACTGGGATGCCCGCCACAACTGCCAGGCCTTTACCATCGGCATGAACCACGAACTCACGAGATGCAGCGATGACGGGGAACCGGCTCAGACGGCGGGACGGCCGATGCTTGACGTGCTTTTGGGAGAGGATGTCCACAACGTCTGCGTGGTGGTGACGAGATATTTCGGCGGAACCCTGCTTGGAACCGGCGGCCTCGTCCGGGCCTATTCCGGTGCGGTGAAGGAGGGACTTGCGGCTTCGGAGATCGTTGAGAAGAAGCGTGCCTTCGAGATGAAGATCGTGACAGACTACACGGGCGTGGGAAAGATCCAGTATATTTTAGGGCAGGAGAACATGACGGTACTGGACAGCGTGTATACCGATAAAGTGGAGTTTTCCGTTCTCGTCCCGGTAGCGGAGTACGACGGTCTGGAAAAGAAGATCACCGAGGGGACCAGCGGCGGCGCGAAGATCGAGAAGGGCGATGAGGTGTGGTACGGCACATTTAATAAGGAAGTAATTCTGTTCTAGCGGCTGGACAGTGCGGTAGTCTGCTTAGGCAGGAAGTACATTTTTAAGTGAGTACCCGATTGGTTCCGGACTGCCTCAACAAGCCGGTATAAACGGTTTTTCTGTCATTCAAAGCAGGTAAAAGAAAACTAACTGCTGATTGGACAGAAAAAAACACACAGAAAAGGCAGATATGCCCCGAATTTTGAAAGATTATATATTGCAATTTGATTTCATGAATGCTATAATTTTGAGTCGGTAACGCAAAAATTAGGAAATGTAGTGTATACAATGTAAGATGACTGTGCAAAACGGGTCGGGAAATGATCGGTGAGAGGACAGTTATAGATGAAGAAAGAGGATAGATTATGAAGATCAAACGAGAAGATATCAGAAACATTGCGATCATCGCCCACGTTGACCACGGTAAAACGACCCTGGTAGACCAGTTATTAAAGCAGAGCGGCGTATTCCGCGCAAACCAGGAAGTAGAAGAGCGTGTCATGGACTCCAATGACATCGAGAGAGAAAGAGGAATCACCATCCTTTCCAAGAATACAGCCGTATTCTACAAAGGTGTAAAGATCAACATCATCGACACCCCAGGCCATGCGGACTTCGGCGGCGAGGTTGAGCGTGTCCTTAAGATGGTAGACGGTGTTGTCCTTGTTGTCGACGCTTTCGAGGGACCGATGCCGCAGACAAAGTTCGTTCTCCAGAAAGCACTTGACCTTGACTTAAGAGTTATCGTCTGCATCAACAAGATCGACCGCCCGGAGGCAAGACCGGAGGCAGTTATCGATGAGACTCTTGAGTTATTCATGGACCTTGACGCATCCGATGAGCAGCTTGACTGCCCGTTCGTTTACGCGTCTGCCCGTGCAGGTTTCGCAAAGAAAGAATTAGATGATCCGGAAGTGGACATGAGCCCGTTATTCGAGACCATCATCAACTATATCCCGGAGCCGGAAGGTGATCCGGAGGCTGAGACTCAGGTTCTTATCAGCACCATCGACTACAACGAGTTCGTAGGCCGTATCGGTATCGGTAAGATCGACAGCGGTTCCTTAAAATTAAACCAGGACTGTGTGATCGTAAACCATCATGATCCGGACAAGATGAAGAAGGTTAAGATCGGTAAGCTCTATGTATTCGACGGCTTAAAGAGAGTTGAAGTACAGAACGCAACTATCGGTGAGATCGTAGCGATCTCCGGTATCCCGGATATCCATATCGGTGATACTCTCTGCTCCCCGGAGAAGCCGGAGGCAATTCCGTTCCAGAAGATCTCCGAGCCGACGATTTCCATGAACTTTATGGTAAACGACAGCCCGCTGGCAGGCCAGGAAGGTAAGTTCATCACTTCCCGTCACCTCCGCGACCGTCTGTTCCGTGAGTTAAACACAGACGTCAGCCTTCGTGTAGAGGAGACAGAGTCCGCGGACTGCTTCAAGGTATCCGGCCGTGGTGAGCTTCACCTGTCCGTACTTATCGAGAACATGCGCCGTGAGGGCTTTGAGTTCGCTGTCAGCAAGGCAGAGGTAATCTACAAATACGATGAGAGAAACAGAAAGTTAGAGCCGATGGAGCTCGCTTACGTTGACGTTCCGGATGAGTTTACCGGAGCTGTCATCCAGAAGCTCACAAGCAGAAAGGGCGAACTTCAGGGAATGAGCCCGACAAACGGCGGCTACACAAGACTTGAATTCTCCATCCCGTCCAGAGGTCTCATCGGTTACCGCGGTGAGTTCATGACAGACACAAAGGGTAACGGTATCTTAAACACAAGCTTTGACGGATACGCTCCGTTCAAGGGCGAGTTAAGCTACAGAAAGACAGGTTCCCTGATCGCGTTTGAGGCTGGTGAGTCCATCACTTATGGTCTGTTCAACGCACAGGAGAGAGGTACCCTGTTCATCGGACCGGGTGTAAAGGTTTACTCCGGTATGATCGTCGGACAGAGCCCGAAGGCTGAGGACATCGAGATCAACGTCTGCAAGACAAAGAAGTTAACAAATACACGTTCCTCCAGCGCCGACGAGGCATTAAAGCTTGTTCCGCCGAAGATCATGAGCCTGGAGCAGTGCCTGGACTTCATCGATACAGACGAGCTTCTTGAGATCACACCGACAAGTCTTCGTATCAGAAAGAAGATCCTTGATCCGACTCTCAGAAAGAGAGCTATGATCAGCAAGAAGAGCCAGATGTAATTTTTATCATCTGAGCGGAAACGCAGGAAAATGGTTCGCGAAGACGCAGCGTGGACCGTGAAAAGATAAAAGAAAGCAGGATCGCTTCCGCATGTAAGAGTGTGGGACGGTCCTGCTTTTATCATACGACTGGATAAAAGCCGCATCAAACCTGCATTAAACAGGATAATAGATATGGTGTTGAATGACAGGGTATTGTTATGCAGCCTTGAAATTCTAAACGGTATGTATTGAAAGAGGGAAAATTTATGCTTCAGATACTGATCAGTGCCTGTCTCATCGGCGAAAACTGCAAGTGGGACGGCACGAACAACCGCAATCAGGATGTGCTCGATTTTATGAAAAAAATGGAAGGAAAAGCGGAATTCCATCCGGTCTGCCCGGAACAGGCAGGCGGACTTCCGACCCCGCGGGCGGCCTCCGAGATCCATACGCCGGACGAGGCTGTCATGAACACGGAAGGCGAGGATGTTACGGCAGAATTTCTCCTCGGCGCCGATTTCGCGCTCCGGGAGGCAAAAAAATATGACTGCACCATCGCAATCTTAAAAGAAAGAAGCCCGTCATGCGGCTCAAACGGCATCTACGACGGAACCTTTTCCCATAAGCTCCGCGAGGGAATGGGAAAGACCGCGGCGCTGCTGGCCGGGTATGGACTGAAAGTGTATGGCGAGAGCAGGTTAAAAGAATTGGAAGAAGCAATCAACAGCGGAGAGCTGAATTGATGATTTAGAGGTTTGAGAATAAGAAAACTATAAATGAGCAAATACCAAAAAGTGCACAAAATCTGTAGCTGATTGTGC
>CAVFLH010000226.1:0-1274 GCA_963622995.1 uncultured Eubacteriales bacterium
ACGCAAAAGTCGGAGAGTATTTTCCAAAGTTTGGAGTCGGCCTGATAAAGAAAGAGGCAGATGAGCCGTATATTTTCCATAAAGCCTATAAAGACGTAAAAGATTTCCCGGTAAAGATCAGCCATGATGAAAACTCGGCAGTATTTACAACGGAGGCAGTTCCATGTCTCGGTTATGCAATGCGCGCGGAAAAGAAACTAATGATCTCGGACGACACAATGACCTTGACAACGATCGTGGAGAATGTTGGGGAAAAGGAGATTATCATGGAAGAATTCTGCCATAACTTTATCAGCATTGATGGAATGGCAGTGGGAAGTGATTATGAGTTATCGATGCCGCTGATTCCAGATCAGGGAAACGAAAGACTGAAGAACCGCAGAGGATACGGCGGTGTTCTCAGGGGGAATGGATCTGGTTTCACGTTCTGTGAATTTACCGCTGTAGATACTGATATTTGTGTGGAGGGCGGAGATATCCGTCCGGAGATCCCGTTTACCTGGAAAATGACACACAAAGGCGCTCGGGCCAGCGTGGAATGCAGCGATTATTTTGTCCCGAAAAAGGTACCCGTATGGGGAGTCGATCATATGTTCTGCCCGGAAGTTGTCCATGGATTCTCACTGAAACCGGGAGAGAGCCATGAGTGGAAAAGAGTCTGGAAATTCAGCCGCTATTAGAGGAGGAGATCAGGATGGAAAAACACATGTGGGCAGTTGCCGGCAGTTTTGCGATGCGTCCGGGAACAGTAAAAGGAATCCATGTATTTCAGTATGAACCGGAGAGCGGAACTCTGGTTCCGAATGGAAGATACAGAACGGAGATCAATGCCGGACAGAGAGCGTACGATGAAAAAAAGAGGATCCTCTATGTCACACATGAGGGAAAGGACTTTGCCGGGGAGCGGGGAACCGGTGGACGTATTTTCGCGGTGAAAGTAAATGAGGAAAACGGAACCGTGGAATGGCTTAATGAACAGAAGACCCTGGCGGCGCTTCCGAGCGATATCTGTCTTTCAAAGGATAGGAAATATCTTCTTGTACCTCATCATGCGACTGGAGATCTGGCAACAAAGACTATCAGAAATCAGGACGGGGACTTCGAGGTACAGACGATCGGGGATGACTGCACACTCGTTCTGTTTGAAAGAAACGAGGACGGAACCATCGGAAAGATCCTCGATGTTTACATAGAGGGACAGGAAGAGGATGGAATGACGAAAAAGCCATCCCGCTTTCACTGCTGTGTCCAGGCACCGGATGAGAACCTGTTTC
>CAVFLH010000226.1:1284-3709 GCA_963622995.1 uncultured Eubacteriales bacterium
TATCAGAACTGTGAGAACAGCGCGTTCCTTCATGTATGGAAATACGATGCGGAATCAGGAAAACTCTCCAGGATCCAGAAGATCGCCCTTCTCGCTGACGAGAAGGAAGCAGAGGCGTGGAAAAAAGAAGGAGCTTCCGATTTCTCCATAACGGCAGACGGAAAATATCTGTATGCGGCTGTCAGAGGTCTGAATGTGATCTCTTCCTTCCATATCAAAGAGGACGGAACTCTGGAGTTTATGCAGAGCATTTCCTGTGAGGGAAAAAATCCGAGGGGAATCGAACTCTCTCCGGATGAAAGATACCTGTTTGCGATGAACCGCGATACGGATCAGATCATGCGTTTCGCAAGAGAAGATGATGGTACGCTGCGGGCTGACGGCTGTGCGGCGGAGTGCGAACTTCCTGGAAATCTTGTGTTTCTGACGTGCCCTTTTGACCGTCCGGAACATGTCAGGGAGACGAAAAGCCAGAAGTGGAAAGCGGAGCACATCCCCCAGGGAAAGACGGACCCGATATTCCCGTACGGAAAGATCTTAAAGTTCCGTGACAATGTTTACAGTATCTTTGAGAAGAGTTTTGATGGGCATGGGGATCCGTGGATGCATCTGATCATAGGACCTGAGAAGGCAATGCTGATCGATACAGGATTCGGGGTAGGTGACCTGCGGGGACTGGTGGAAAAACTTTCCGGAGGAAAACCGTTGATCGTTGTCAACACACATCCGCATCTGGACCACTGCTATGGAAACTGCCAGTTTGAAAAAGTATACTGCCATAAATTTGCTGTCCGCAATCTTGAAAAACAGAATGAGCATATGTGGGATCATCTGATGGACGAAAATGGAAAAGGAAAATGGATTCCGTTTGACCGGTCGGAGATCGTTCCATTTAAAAAATATGAGATCGAAGCCTGTGAAAACGGAACGATATTCGATTTGGGAGACGGCTATGAGGTCGAGGCCGTTTTCATGCCGGGACATGATCCGGGACATTTCTGTTTCCTGGACAAAAAAGACCGCATTCTATACGGCGGAGATTCCCTTTTATATGTAGCGGGAATGGGGCATGGAAAAAAGGACAACGAGGATACGCCATATAAGGAATACCGCAGTGTTGAGGCATTCCGGAATGAGCTGGAAAAACTTGCGGGACGTCTGGATGAGTTCGACTGTGTTTTCATGAGTCATATGGTTCTTGGAGAGAACAGACAGCTTGTAAAGGATCTGTTCCTTGCAGCTGACGCGATCGTGAAAGATCCGGATTCCAACCAGTTTGTCCATCATGATAAGCGGACCGGGGAGGTCAACAAGGTGCGGACTCACGGAATGGCGGCTGTTGAGTACTGGGATGGACGGATCTACATGAAATGATCATAGTCCGTGGAAAAACAGAAAGGAAGAAAAATGGTAAAAACAGTTCAGATTGGAAATAAACTGACAGAGGGAAGCATCGTAAAGCTGCTGTTTTCATTTGCCTTACCGATCATTCTTGGAAATGTGATCCAACAGCTGTATTCGATGGTCGATCTGATGGTGATAGGAAAGTACGTTGGAAGTATTGGAACTGTTGCCGTCTCAACGGGAGGCGAGATCTCCGACTTTATGACACCGGTTGCGACTGCTTTTTCCATGTCCGGACAGATCTATATCGCACAGTTATCAGGAGCGGGAAATGAAAAGGAGATCAAAGAGACGATCGGAACGCTGATCACGCTGATGTTTTTGATCTCCATTGTCTGCATGGGACTCTCGATATTCTTTCGAGTGCCGATTCTTGGACTTTTGAATTGTCCAGGGGAAGCCTTATCAGACGCGTCAGCATATATGCTGATCACCGCTGTCGGCTATCCGTTTATTTTCGGCTATAATGCGGTGTGCGGCATTTTAAGAGGAATGGGAGAATCGAAGAAACCATTGCACTTTATCATTGTCGCTTCCTGTGTGAACATTGTGATGGACGTGCTGTTGGTTGCAGTGATTCCGCTGGGAGCGGCGGGCGCAGCGATCGCTACGACGCTGTCACAGTTCGGAGCGTTTGCGGCGGCCTTTATCTTTCTCAGCAGAAACAGGAAACAGTTTGATTTCGAGTGGAGACTGTCATACTTCCGGATCCAGAAAAAGCAGCTTCTGCTTCTGGTAAAACTTGGAATTCCGCAGCTTGCGCGTTCAATCTTTGTGTATTTCTCCATGATGTGGGTAAATTCAAATGTAAATTCCTATGGTCTTGTATTCTCGGCGACAAACAGTGTCGGAAACAAACTGCAGAAATTCCTGAACCTCTTTGTAAATGGAGTCGACACAGCCAGTGCGGCTATGATCGGTCAGAACCTGGGCGCGAAGAAACCGGAACGGGCGAAGAAGACGGTCTTCTGTACCTTTGGCGGCTGTCTTGTGATCGCGACGGCAGCTTCAGCTCTTGCAC
>CAVFLH010000227.1:0-3677 GCA_963622995.1 uncultured Eubacteriales bacterium
GACATTAAAGCCGCTCGTTAAGACGGAAGAAGCGGACGTTGTATTCTGCGTTCCGGCTATCGACATCATTCCTGTCGTAAAGGCATGCGAGGGAACAAACATCGAGGTCGGTGCCGAGAACATGTACTTCGAGGAGAAGGGCGCATACACAGGCGAGATCTCCCCGAACATGCTGACAGATGCCGGCGTAAAATATGTGATTATCGGACATTCCGAGAGGAGAGAGTACTTCGCGGAGACAGATGAGACCGTCAACAAGAAAGTCTTAAAGGCATTCGAGCATGGCCTGACCCCGATCATCTGTTGCGGCGAGACTCTCACCCAGAGAGAACAGGGCATCACTCTTGACTGGATCCGCAAACAGGTCAAGATCGCGTTCCAGAATGTGACAGCAGACCAGGCGAAGACAGCTGTGATCGCTTACGAGCCGATCTGGGCTATCGGAACCGGAAAGACAGCTACCACAGAGCAGGCTGAGGAAGTATGCGGCGCGATCCGTGCATGCATCGGTGAGATCTACGACGAGGCGACAAAGGAAGCGCTCCGTATCCAGTACGGCGGATCCGTAAATGCTGGAAACGCCGCAGAGCTTTTCGCACAGCCGGATATCGACGGCGGCCTTGTCGGCGGCGCTTCCCTGAAGGCTGACTTCGGAAAGATTGTAAACTATAAAGTAACTGTTCAGTAGATCTGCGCACTTGTTGCGCTGACAGTAAGAAAACATAGTATGTGAATGGCGCGCTGTGTCACAGAAAATGGGCTTTGACACAGCGCTTCTTTTATAAGAACACATACGTGGAGGCAACAGCTATGGGATACCGAAGATTTGGAAATACAATTATAGCGAGAATCGATAAGGAGCAGTTTATGGAACGGATGATTCCGGAATTTCTGGAGGATATGTTAAAAAAGCAGTATGGAGAGGAGGTGTTCGCTGGGATACTCGCCGGTTATCAGGCGAGACGCCCGGTGACGCTCCGGGTCAACCCCTTAAGGGCGGATCGGAAAACCGTGGAGCAGGCACTCAACAGTGCGGGGATCGCGTTCCGGGACGTGTCCTGGTATGAGGATGCGATGATCATCGAAGACGCAAGGGAGCCGGAGATTCAGGAGCTTCCAATCTACAAGGAGGGTGGGATCTATCTCCAGAGTCTTTCATCTATGCTGCCGCCGCTGTTTCTCGATCTGAAAGCGGGAGAGTCCGTCCTCGATATGGCGGCTGCCCCGGGTGGAAAGACGACCCAGATGGCAGCGATGACGGGAAATCAGGCGCAGATCACAGCCTGTGAGAAGAACAAGGCGAGATCGGAGAAATTAAAGTACAACCTGGAAAAACAGGGGGCATCCGGAACCTATGTGATGGTGGAGGACGCGAGAAAGCTGGATGATTTCTTCTCCTTCGACCGGATCCTCTTAGACGCACCCTGCAGCGGAAGCGGAACCGTGGAGGTTCGGGACGGCGTCTGCCGGACAAAAATCTCAAAGGAGCTTGTGGATCGTTCGGCGAGAACCCAGGAGGAGCTGTTGAAAAAAGCACTGAAGCTCTTAAAACCCGGGCATGAGATGGTCTATTCTACCTGCTCGATCTTAAAGGAGGAAAACGAAAACCTCTTAAAGCGCGTGTTAAAGAGCACAGGCGGCGAGCTTGTGCCGATTAGGACGGAGTGGATAAAGGAACTTCCCCTGCTTCCGAACGCAATGCCGGGAACCGTCCTCGTTGGACCGGATGAGCTGTTTGAAGGATTCTTTGTAGCAAAAATAAGGCGTAAATAAAAAAAGTGCTCCGGGATCGCTTCCAACCAGCTATTCCGGAGCATTTTTATGTTCATGCGCACTTGAACCATGAGCATTTCGCAAAGATGCAGATTGCCACAGGAAACCGCACCGGGCGCGTAAATGTGCCGGGGCGAACTAAGCTGTCTCAGAATCCATCCTCTTAAGCTCCGGCAGTACGACAGCCAGCATCGTGACAAAACAGATCGTTCCTCCGATGACGTTGGAGACCGGCTCTGCGAGGAAGACACCGTCGGTCTCCATATTGAGTGCGTAAGGAAGAAGATAGGTCAGTGGAACTACAATGAAGACCTTTCGGAGCAGGGAGAAGAAGATTGCAAATGTCTTCTTGTTTAGTGATTTAAACACCGTCTGCCCGATATACTGTAGATCCATAAAGATGAACGCCGCGAAATACTGCTTCAGAGCCGGAACCGCGTCTGCAACAAGCATCGCATCAGAGCTGAAAATCCGGATCAGGGTTGATGGAATTAGGACAATCGCACTCCACATAATGGCCGTGTATCCGAGAATCATAAGACTCATGACCACGATGGCCCTGCGAACGCGGGACGGTCTGCGCGCCCCGTAGTTGTAGCTTAAGATCGGCGAGGTTCCCTCATTCATGGCATAAATCGGAGTCTCCACCAGCTGGCGGACACTGGAAACGATGGTCATGACGGAAATATAGATATCCCCGCCTGTGACTGCCAGTACGTTGTTGGCACAGATCGTCACCAGACTGTTTGTGAGCTGCATGATAAATCCGGCCGCCCCGAGGCTCACGATACTTTTTGCATATTCCATACTCTCCGCTAATTCTTCTTTTTTCAGGAAACGGAGCTTTAATTCTGATTTTTTGCCCAGAAAACGGAGAACGAAGCCTGCGGACAGAATCTGGGAGATTACAGTAGCAATCGCTGCACCGCGCACACCGAGACCGAGGACAAAGATAAATACCGGGTCGAGAACCAGATTTGCGCCCGCGCCGACGGCAACGGAGAGCATACCGACCGTAGAGTAGCCCTGGGCATTGATAAAGGGGTTCATGCCGACAGCAATCATAGAAGGCAGTGTTCCGAGCAGATAAAACATCATATAAGGGTAAGCGTAGATGATCGCGTCGGAGGAAGCACCGAAGAGCACGAGGATCGGACGGGCAAATATCAGGCCGATGGCCATGAGAAAAACGGCACAGACACACAGCAGTGTGAAGGAGGTATCCATGATCCGGGTCGCGGTCTCAGGCTCTTTTTTTCCGCGGTAAATCGAAAACAACGGTGCACCGCCAGTTCCAAAGAGGTTGCTGAATGCGGTGATGATAACGATCACCGGGAAACAGAGACCCACTGCACCGAGAGCGGCGGTTCCCACTTCGGGGATCCGTGCGATATAGATGCGGTCTACAACATTATAGAGAAGGTTCAGGATCTGGGCGACCAGCATGGGCAGCGCCGCCCCGAGAATATTGCCGGTTACGGTGCCATGTTCAAAATCGATGCGTTTCATAAGTGCTTCACAGTCTCTGTAACGGTATGATGCCTTTGCAGGGACGATTCCTTTCAAAATTTTTATTGCGTTCCCAGTATATCATTCTCTGTGCGAGATGTAAATTATGGTTTTTGTGGATTTTGCGAGGCAAAATGCACAGGTAGATCGGAATCTTGTAAAAAAGCCGTAAAAAGTCATTGATTCGGGCATTAATATAGAAAATTCGGGGGGGAAGTCATTGATAATGGATATCATTTGTGATATACTTACTTTGAATGTAAAATGAAGAAATACATTCTTAAAATCCCCGTATGAGCAAAAGAATGAAAACACTTCCAAGATCAAGAGGACAAGTCTGATTTGCTGCGCGAAACGCAGTCCGGGAAGTGCTTTCTGCAAAATGAAGAGAAAAC
>CAVFLH010000228.1:0-3665 GCA_963622995.1 uncultured Eubacteriales bacterium
TGCGTTTACAGCGAATATTTAAGTCCTAACACCAAACATTCTGCTGACTGCAAGATCCCTTTACATTTTATGCTTTTTATCGTTTCTGAATCATTTCGGCCCACTCATCTTCACTTAATCCACTGGAAATATCCAACGAGTACGAATAATCTCCATCTGTCCAGACGGCCAGGGTGAAACTGTCCGTATTTCCTTTCAGGGTCACCGTATTCGCTCCAACCGTAATTTCTTTCACGTTGGAATACACGTTATAATCTCCGGAGACATCGTCCGTTCCCGTGCCTTTTCGGAATACGGCAGTCTCGCCTTCTCCGGTATACTCGATCTGGGCTATCTCGTCCCAGTAGGAGGTGTATACTTCGTTTTCGACCGCAAACGGGAGTCCCTCCACTTCGCTTACCTGGAAGCCTACTGCCGCAGAAAGCTCATCGATAGAGTTTACCTCCACCATGCCGTTCGCGATGCTGACACTTTCTTTCGTTTCCAGTTCTCCCGGTCCTGTGAGTTTCGGCCAGGCAAAGGTGCATACCAGAAGGATCGCAATGCAGGCCGCCGCGGCTGTTATATTTCTCACCGTTCGTCTGCGGAGCTGGCGGATCTTTGACTCTTCTCGGCTTTTTACCGCCTTCTCCGTTTCCAGATTCAGGTTCTCCACATAGCTGAGAATCCGCCCCCGCATCGCCTCGTCTACCTCGATTTTGTTCATGATCTCATCATACTTCTTCAAAATCGTACTCTCCCTTCAGCACTTCCTTAAGCTTCTCCCTGCCCCGGCGAAGGTCAGAGCGGACTGTCGATTCGTTTCTTCCGAGAACCTTCGCGATCTGCGCCGTCTGATAACCTTCATGGTAAAACAGGTGGATCACCTCCCGGTATTTTACCGGCAGACTCTTTACCGCATCCCACACGAAGGACAAATCTTCCCGTTCTTCCGCGATAAGCTCATCGTTCAGCTCATCCGTCTCCCGTAGTTTATTGTACTCGATCCGGTTTTTGCTTAAATTTCCGGCAACCCGCAAAAGCCAGGCCCTTTCATGATTCTCATTTTCAAATTCCGGTGCTGTCTTTAAAAACTGCACCAGCGTATCCTGAAGGACTTCCTCCGCGTCGCTCATATTGTGAAGATACGTATAGGCATAGCGCAGAATACTGTCACCGAATCTCGTTAAGATCATCTCGGCCCGGCGGTTTGTCTCCGCCTGACGCATCCGCGCTTCCCACTCTTCTTTTACGATTACATTCTGCCCGCTTTGCCGGATTCCGTCCTTTGCCCCCGGCATAAAGGCCCAGATAAGGGCCTGCAGCCACCGGAGCAGACGGAATCCCGGCAGCTCCCAGGCTGTCCATACTCCCATTCCTTTTTTCTCCCTGTTTTATCAGTATTCTGTCATACGAAGCTCTAGCCGCAGTCAGAGCAGTACACTCCGATATCCATTCTCAGCAGACCTGTCCCGCCATTCCAGTCATCTCATCCGCTGAAATTCCAGCTTCTACATATATAGAATAAGTATAACCATCCTCCGTCCAGGTGGCAAGAAATATCTTATCGTCCTCTCCCTTTAAGGTCATTTCACGATTTTCCGCCTGAATTTTCTGTTCCTGCGCATAAACCGTGTAATCTCCGCTGATATCCTCAGTTCCCGGCGCTTTTCGAATCCGGATCTCCTGATCCTCACCATTCCAGAAGATCACCTCGATCGTCGGCGCATCGGCAGAGTTCAGCACCTGGATCATCTTCTTTCCGTATTCTTCCGGAATCTCTGGAAGTTTCAAGTCAAAACCGGCCATATCTTTCGCCTCCTCCATCGTTTTTACCTCGGTCCAGGGATTTGCGATCTGAATATTCTCAGACGCTGCCTGTGAATCTTTCATTGTCTCGATTGCTGCAGTCTCCTTTACTTCCTGTTTTCCGTTTCCGCAGGCGCTTACGGAAGCTGCCATCATAACTACTGCTGCAAACATTACTAAATTCTTCTTATACATATTGATTTCCTCACTATTCTTCATATTGATCCCGGCATCTTTGCCGTTCTACCCTATATACAGCCGGGCAATAGAAAATGTTGCAGGAAATATAAAATTTTTTCAAAAATTTGTTCGCGCGCAAATTATCCGCTCCCCCAAAAGCACGAACAGCTTCCACCTTCACGAAAGCGTGGGCTGGAAGCTACCATGGATAAATTGCTACTTATTCCTTCATGAATTTGCTTTCTTCCAAATAAGAAAAAATCCCGCCACAATCAATCCGATCGTCACCACCCATGAGATTGGGAATACCACAAACAGGATCTCCTGTGTGTGAACGCGGGCAAACACAGTAAAGATCCAGGCAATCCGCAGAAAACAGGTTCCGATGACTGTGAGCACCGCAGGAAGTGTGGAATGTCCCATACCACGCATGACTCCGGCGGGGACTTCGTAGAATCCGCAGATCGGCTCAAATGTCAGAATCAGAGTGATTCGAAGGCAGGCGGCCTGGATTACCTGTGGATCCGATGTAAAAAGTGCGGAAGAACCTTCCCGCCAGACAGTCAGTGGAACAGTGATCACCCCTGAAAACACAGCTGAAAACAGCAGACAGATCCACAGGATCCGCAGGCACCGCCGCCTCTCCCCCGCCGCGAAATTCTGGCTTGTGAAGGTGGTTGCAGCCTGTCCGAAGGCCGTGATCATATAGTAACCGAAATATTCGAAATTCATGGCGATGGTGCTTCCGGCTGCGGCAACTGCGCCGAAGCTGTTGACCGATGCCTGGACAAAAATATTGGCGAAACAGAACACACCCCCCTGGACTGCCGCCGGAATGCCGATCATAAGCACAGAGCGGGCGCATTCTCCGTGAAGCTGCAGCCCGCGGACTGACAGCTGAAATTCCCCTTTTTCCCTGATAAGCCTGAAAATAACCAACGCCGCGGAAAAAGCTGTGGAAATCGATGTCGCCGCCGCAACCCCCGCGACTCCGAGTCTGCAGATGACCACGAAGAAAAGATTCAGGATTATGTTCAGAATCCCCGATAACGTCAGTGCCAGAAATGGGCTTCTGCTGTCGCCGTTTGCCCGCAGGATCGCGGAGCCGAAATTATAGAGCATCAGGAACGGGTATCCGAGGTAATAGATTTTCAGATACAGCACGGCGGCATCGAATACCTCCGTCGGTGTCCGGATCGCCGCAAGCAGCAGACCAGCCGTCAGCCATCCCACGGCCATTCCCGCGGTTCCGAATATCAAAGCCAGGAATACGGATGTGTGGATCGCATCCTGAATCCCATTCATATTTTTCTCACCGATCATGCGGGCAATCAGAACATTCGCCCCCACCGCCAGTCCCGATGCCAGTGTCACGAGAAGTGCCACGATCTCTCCATTGGTGCCCACTGCTGCCAGGGCATTCGCATCGGTGAAATGGCCCACAACGGAGGTGTCCGCCGCGTTGAATAACTGCTGCAGCATACTGCTGAGCGCGATTGGGAGCGCAAAGCGGATGATTTTTCCCATAAGTGGACCATGGATCATGTCCACAGATGATGATTTTTTCATACTTTCTCCCCTCCATCCAGTATTTCTTTGAAGTCAGATCTGCCATCATCGGCTCTCCTCTCTTCGCTTGATTGCTTTCAAAACTTCCATAGTTTCTTCTTGAAAAAATATACTGCACTGATTAAAAT
>CAVFLH010000229.1:0-3627 GCA_963622995.1 uncultured Eubacteriales bacterium
CGTATATGTGTTGCAAGGAAAACTTTGTTCTGCCGGAAAGGACTTCACGATATGATACAGACCGATTGGAACGGAAAGCCGTACCACTCTCTCGACTATGAATTAAAGAAAACATTTGGAAAAAAGGTCTATAAGATCGCCCTTGACGGCGGCATGACATGTCCGAACCGGGACGGGACACTGGGGACAGGCGGCTGTATCTTCTGCAGCGCCGGCGGATCCGGGGATTTCGCAGAAAAGCAGGCGGGATCCCTTAGGGAACAGGCGGACCTTGCGAAGGCCCGCGTCAGCAGGAAGATATCCGGGGATGACGCCTCCTATATCGCATACTTCCAGTCTTACACGAATACCTATGCCCCCCTTTCTTACCTGGAACGGCTCTTTTCCGAGGCGATTGCTCTCCCGGAGGTCTGCGCCCTCTCCATCGGCACAAGACCCGACTGCCTTCCTGATGAAACCGTGGAACTGCTCACCCGGTTAAATAAAGAAAAACCGGTCTGGGTGGAACTCGGTCTGCAGACAATCCATGAGGACACGGCAAAACTGATCCGCCGGGGATATGTGCTTCCAGTCTTCGAGGATGCGTTCCGCAGGTTAAAAGCCGCAGGGCTCACGGTGATCGTCCATGTGATCCTCGGGCTGCCTGGGGAGTCGAAAGAGCAGATGCTGGATACTGTCCGATACCTCGGCGACATGCATGTGGACGGGATCAAGCTGCAGCTGCTCCATGTGCTGAAAGGGACGGATCTGGCAGATCTGTATGAATCCGGCGCGTTTCGCACGCTGGAACTGCCGGAATATCTGGAGCTCATCGGTGACTGCTTAAAAATTCTCCCACCAGAGACCGTGATCCACAGGATCAGCGGGGATGGACCGAAATCGCTGCTGATCTCGCCGGAATGGAGTGGTAATAAGAGGCTGGTGTTGAATTCGATTGCGAAATATTTGAAGGAAAACCATATTTACCAGGGAATGGGGCTTGCTGATCCAGTCCAAATTGTATAAGTAATTGCCAATCATTATTTTCACTGTCCAAATTCGCTCAATGTAACTTAAGCACTTACTTAAAGACTTTATTTTCAGTTTAAAAAAAGTCCAGTTTTTATGAGTTGAACTTTTCAGCTTTGCTCATAGAAAACTGGACCTTTTTAATATTTCTGCCCCTTATACCGCCGCAATAATTCCGCCATCTCCCGCATAAACCGTAGCGAGTCCGGCTGTCTCTGTCACGATGATCTCCTTAAATTTCGCCGTCTGCTCGAATTTCTCCTTCACATACTGCGCACGCTCAGGCGCGTTGCAGTGGGCGATCGTGAGACGTTTTTCTTCTGTGTTTCCGGCTTCCTTCACAACGATCTCCACCATTCTCTGGAGCGCTTTCTGGATGCCGCGGGCCTGGTCAAGCTTGATGATCACGCCGTGATCTGCGCCCATGACCGGTTTGATATTTAACTTCGTCGCAAAGAACGCCTGAAGTCCGGTGAGACGTCCGTTCTTTCTAAGGGTATCAAGAGTCTCCAGCACGAAATATGTCTTCTGTCTGTCGCGGTATTCCAGGGTTTTCTTTACGACCTCATCGAAGGAAAGTCCCTGCTCGCAGAGTTCCTGGATATACAGCGCAAGGTTTACTTCACCTGTAGATGCGGACTCGGAATCGATCACAACGATGTTCTTCTTTCCTGTTCCAGATTCTTCCTCGTAGAGGTTCTTCGCGAGAACCGCGCTGTTGTAGCATCCGCTTAAGTGGGAAGAGATCGCGACAACAAACACATTCTCTTCCTCGCAACAGAACGCGTCCTTAAAAGTCTCCGGAGACGGGCATGCGGTCTTCGGGCACTCCGGGCTCTCCTTTACGATCTGAAGAAAACGCTTCTGGTCAAAGTTCTCGTCATCGATAAACTGGTGATCTTCCACCATCAGTGTAAACGGGATCAAAGTAAAATGCGGATCTTTTTTCTGCTCCTCTGTAAGATCCATACAGCTGTCCCCGATAATTCTATAATTCATACTGCTTCCTCCAGCTCTATTCCCTATCACAGTTACCATATATTTTTATTCATTCCCCGTGATGTAGTATTCAATACCATATATTATAGAGTGGATTCTATAGGAAGTCAATAGGGTGATAGAAAAACAGAAAATCTCTGCCAGAATTACCCGGCAGAGATTTCCTTTTGTGATCTCATCACAAGATCCGATTACACCACAATCTTATATTATGCGGATAATCTCGTCCGCAGCTGCTTAGCACCCTCACAGCCGCATCCCAAATTATCGTCAGAAATCGACTTCCGTTCCATAATATGTACAGGTGAGCAGCTTCGCCATATTCACCGGATCGATCGGCCTCGGGTTGGATCCGGTACATGCGTCACCCACAGCGAGTTCCGCGATGTGGTCCACTTTCTCCTTAAATTCATCCTCATTGATGCCGAATTCTTTCAAGGTCTTCGGAATATTCAACTTCTCATTGAACTCATTGATCTTCGCGCAGAGACTGTTGATCAGCGCCTGTCTCGATCTTCCCTCTAAGCCCATTCTTCTCGCAATCTCCGCGTAACGGTCAGCCGCAACCGTGTCCTTCGCGTTATACTGGACCACATACGGGAGATAGATCGCGTTTGCGCATCCGTGCGGAATATGTCCTGTGGAGAACGCAGCTCCTGTCTTGTGGGCCATGGAGTGGACGATTCCTAAAAGCGCGTTGGAGAAAGCCATTCCCGCAAGGCACTGCGCATAGTGCATCTCCTCTCTCGCGTGCTTGTTTCCATTGTAGGAAGCCGGCAGATATTCGAGAACCATCTCGATTGCCTGGAGCGCCAGCGGATCTGTAAACGGTCCGTTTAATGTGGAGACATACGCCTCGATCGCATGGGTCAGGGCATCCATGCCAGTATAGGCAACCTGTTTGATCGGAAGTCCCATAACGAGATCCGGATCCACGATCGCGACATCCGGGGTGATATTAAAGTCAGCCAGCGGATATTTGATGCCTGTCTGATAGTTTGTGATAACAGAGAACGCCGTCACCTCTGTGGCTGTACCGGAGGTAGATGGAATCGCCGCGAATTTTGCTTTCTGTCTCAGTTCCGGGAAGCTGAACGGGGTGATCAGGTCTTCAAATGTAATCTCCGGGTACTCGTAGAATGCCCACATCGCCTTTGCCGCGTCGATCGGGGAACCGCCGCCCATGGATACGATCCAGTCCGGCTCAAACTTGCGCATCGCCTCCGCGCCTCTCATAACGGTCTCAACGGATGGATCCGGCTCTACGCCCTCAAAGACTTCGACTTCCATTCCGCCCTCTTTTAAGTAATTAACGGCCTTGTCAAGAAATCCCTGGCGCTTCATCGATCCGCCGCCGACAACAAGGAATGCTTTCTTTCCCTTCAGATTCTTCAGTTCTTCAAGACATCCTTTTCCATGATAAATATCTCTCGGTAATGTAAATCTTGCCATATGTCCGTTCTCCTTTCACACTCTGTCATTACAGACGGTTATGTTGTTTTTAAGTCCAGTAACTTCTGGTAGAGAAAAGGCTACTGCTGTTCTGTTTCCAGTCTCTCAGCCATCTGGTGTATTTCCCTTACCTTTATAGATATTATATCATTGTTAATAAATTAACAC
>CAVFLH010000230.1:0-3627 GCA_963622995.1 uncultured Eubacteriales bacterium
AATCAGAATTATTTTGGAAAGAAAAAAACGGTCTATAGACGGGCGGCCGGATTTATGGCGGCGATGATGCTGGCGACGGCGGGGCAGCCGGTTATGGCGTACGCGTCGGAGAAGCTTCAGACGAACGACCCGTCGGCATCGGAACAGTGGGCGTTTTCCAATGACGGTTCCTTTGCTGCGGAGGAGATGACGAAGTATCCGGTCTACTCGGATCCGTTTGGGCAGCCGTCGGAGAATGCGGAGCTTCTGGGAACTCTCGTGGAGGTAAAGAAGAGACAGGCGGTGTCCGGCGTGGATATCAACCTGGAACAGGCATGGGAGAAATACGGGAACGGAAGCCATGATACGATCGTTGCGATGATCGATACGGGCATTGATTATAATCATGAAGACTTGAAGGACACTTTGTGGGTGAATACAGATGAAATCCCGGGAAACGGCATCGATGACGACGGAAACGGGTATGTGGACGATGTCTACGGGTGGAATTTCTACAACAATAACAACCAGGTCTTTACCGGGGATGAGGACAGCCACGGAACCCACGGTGCGGGAACCATCAGCGCCGGAACCGGAAATGGGATCGGAATCTCGGGAATCGTCCCGGGAAACCGTGTCCGGGTGATGGCGTTAAAGGCCCTGGGCGGAAATGACGGCGGCGGAAGCACGGCGGCGGTCATCAAGGCGATCAAGTACGCGGAGGACAACGGTGCTGTGATCTGCAACCTGAGTCTGACATCCACAGTGGACGATCAGGCGTTATATGAGTCGATGAAGAATTCCAGCATGCTGTTTGTTGTGGCGGCGGGAAACGGAAATCCTAGGACGGGAAAAGGCGTTGACACGGATGTGACTCCGTTTTATCCGGCGGCGTATGATCTGGACAACATTATTTCTGTCGCGAACATGAGCTTTGACGGGGCGCTCTCCGCAAGTTCCAACTACGGAAAGACGACGGTGGATCTGGCGGCTCCGGGTAGCTATATTCTCAGCACGACGCCTGGAAACAGCTACGGATACATGAGCGGAACATCCATGGCGGCCCCGATGGTGTCCGGGGCGGCGGCGATGGTCTACTCGTATTTTGACGGGATCGGAGTCGCGGATGTGAAGGAGATCCTGATGTCCACGGTGACTCCGATGGACAGTCTCAAGGATGTGACGGTGTCCGGCGGCATGCTGAATGTTGGGGCGGCATTGTCCTATGATATCAGCAAGCTTTCGAGAAAAGGATTCCAGAACGGCGGAACAAGGTCTGCGAACGGAACGGCGCCTCATATCGAGATGCAGACATCGAAGCGGACTGGCGGAACATATCTGACGGTCCGGGTCATCGATATTGACGGCGACCTCGATAAGCTCTACTACGCGAAGGGGGAGCACACGGCAGAGGAGTTTGCGAACGGAACCGTGGAGGGAACGCCGTTTACGGTGAATGACAAGGATATCGCGGCATTCCAGATCACGGAAAAGGGAACGTATACGTTCTATGCGGTGGATAAGAATGGAAACGGCGCGGTGAAGCTGGCGAAATTCGCGTCCGAGAGTGACGGACCTGGGGCATTCCAGTAAAGATTCAGGAAAATAAAATATCAGTGAATAGAATCGAAAAAATATAGAGCTGCTTTGTGAAAAATCAGAATAACGACAGTTGATTGCGATAGGCAGCAGGAAATAGGTTCATTATTGGATGGGAGATGCTGTATGGAAGACAAGTCAAGTTTTCATTTCAGATGAAAGAAATTGAAGCGGAATTAGAATGGGTCAGGAATTGGTATTCGAAGGAGATAAACGACAGGGTTGAGGCAATTCTGAGGAGGCAGGTCCGTAAATGTGCGTATTTGATGAGCAGATAAAAAGGCATACAGTGCATTGAGAAATCCTCTCAGTGAATTTCCTTGCGTAAATTCTAAATCGGATATATAATAGGCAGGTCCGTTTTGGGATAATACGAAAAAAGGGAAGAAAAGAATATGTGGTTTTGGTTAGCATTGATGGCACTTCTGTGCTGGAGCGGATCTGATCTGTTTTCTAAGATCGGCTGCCGCGGAAATGATAAGTATGCCCACTTAAAGATGGTCATCGCCGTCGGTATCGTGATGGGTATACATGCATTGTATACAATTTTCATAGGAGGTACGGTGGTCACCTGGCATATCGCCCTGGTTTACCTGCCGGTATCCCTGCTGTATATTTCGTCCATGACACTGGGCTATATCGGTCTGAGATACATCGAACTTTCGATCTCCTCACCGATCTGCAACTCATCAGGTGCCCTCGTTGCGGTGCTCTGCTTTATCACAGGCACGCTGGATGAGGAGATCCAGGGAAGTATGCGTCTGGCTGTGATGGGAGCGGTAGCTCTCGTGTGTATCGGCGTTATCGGCCTCGGCGTGGTAGAGTCCAGGGAGGACGATGAGCTCCGCCGTGAGCGTCAGGCAGCGTCCAACTACAAGTACGCGAAGTCCTGGCTGGCTCTGTTCCTTCCGGTGGCATACTGCCTCTTAGACGCGGCAGGTACCTTTGCGGATACCATGGTGCTTGATAAGCTCTCTGGAGAGGCGGAAGCGGCAGGAATGTTCGCAACTGCGGAAGAGTGCTCTTCCTACGCTGCATCCGCGGCAAACAGTGCCTACGAGCTCACATTCCTGTTTGCAGCTGTGTGCTGTATCATCTATGTCGGCTTCATCAAGAAACAGAAATTCACCGTGGGACAGGAAGGATCGAAGTACGTCGGAGCCCTCTGCGAGACAGCCGGACAGTTCGCGTATATCTTCGCGCTCTCCGATACTGCCCATGCGGCGATCGCTGCACCGATCATCTCCGCGTACTGCGTGGCATCTGTTGTGTGGAGCAGAATCTTCTTAAAGGAGAAGCTGTCCTGGAAGCACTACGCGATGATCGCACTGGTTGTTGTCGGCATTGTGATGCTTGGAGTATTTGATATTTAATAAGTGTATAGAAAGAACTGCTGTTGGTGACGGTGACGGGATAGGAGCTGTTGCTGACAGCAGTTTTTTATTGCCATGTGACTGAAAAAATTGCCGGTAACAGGTTCTCACATTCTTTTTACTTTTAAGTGAGAAAAAAACGTGGTAGAATGGGGACAGCTTACGAAGGAGGAACAGCATCATGTCACTTGAAAAAGCAAAAGCGGATCTGGAGCAAAAGGGATTTCTGGATCATGTGATCGAATTAAAGGAATCGACAGCCACGGTCGCGGAGGCGGCGGAGGCGCTTGGCGTTGAGCCGGGAATGATCGCGAAGACCATGTCATTTTTACAGGGCGAAAAGGCAGTCCTGATCCTGACAGAGGGAACGGCGAAGGTCGACAACCACAAATATAAAGATACGTTTCATATAAAGGCAAAAATGATCCCATTTGACGAGGTGGAAGCGCTGATCGGCCATGCGCCGGGCGGTGTGTGTCCGTTTGGAATCAATGAGGGGATCGATGTTTATCTGGATGAAAGCCTGAAGCAGTTTGAGACAGTGTATCCGGCGGCGGGAAATGATCACAGTGCGGTGAAGCTCACGATCCCGGAACTGGAGCAGGTTGCAGGAGCGAAAGGCTGGGTGGATGTGTGTAAGGAACCAGAGAAATAGAAAGCTGAAGGAAGAGCCTGC
>CAVFLH010000231.1:0-2773 GCA_963622995.1 uncultured Eubacteriales bacterium
TCTGTATTCCTCCGCTTCCACGCCGAATGGCTCCACGAGCTTTGCCGCGATGTGATAGACCATCTCGTCAATGCTCTCCGGCCGGTGATAGAACGTCATCATCGGCGGGATGATCCTGACACCTGGGATCATGGAGAGTTCCGAGAGATTCCGAAGGTGGATGGCGCTTAAAGGCGTCTCCCTGGCCGCCAGTATCAGAGGTCTCTGCTCCTTGATCGTCACATCCGCCGCCCGCAGGATCAGGTTCTCCCCGTATCCCGCGTGGATCCCCGCCACGGTCTTCATGCTGCAGGGAACGATGAGCATGCCTGCAGCCCTAAATGACCCGCTGGCAGGCCCTGCACCGATCTCTGTATTCTCAAGCACATGATCGGCGAGTTCCAGGACCTTTTCCTCCGCCCCCGGCATCTCCTGCTGCAGGGTCAGCTTTGCGCCGTCGCTCAAGATCAGCCAGCTTTCCAGGTTTCCGTCTTTTTTGATCAGTTCCAGGCACTTTGTGAGTAACGGCATCCCGCTGGCTCCCGTGGCGCCTACAATGATCCGCCTCCTCATAAGACATCCCCGTCCGGAAACCACTTTTTCGGATCAAGCTCCAGGAATCTGGAACGGATGAACCTGTCTTTCTGGTCGAACGGAACGGTGCAGTCGAAGATCGTCTTGCAGGCGATTCCGTGGTCCCTGATGGAATCGGAATAAGCCGGGTCACTGGACGGGTCTAACGGATGGCAGCGGACGCCCGGAATCGTGATGATATCCTTATCTCCCTGGAATCTCGTGTTCATCGCCCAGAGGACGTCATTCATGTCGAAGCAGTCCACGTCCTCATCCACGAGGAAGATATGTTTCAGCTCGCTGAATGCGGAGAATGCAAGCAGCGCCGCCTGTCTCTGTCTTCCCTCGTCGCTGGCCACCGTTTTCTTAAACTGCAGCACAGCCATGTACTTTCCGCCGCCCGGGGAACAGCAGTAAACATTCTGGAGCTTTCCAGGCATGGCCTTCTCGATCATGCCGTAAATGCTGGCCTCCGTCGGGATACCCGCCATGGAGACATGTTCCTCGCTGGGCCCGATGCAGGTCTGCATGATCGGATGGTTCCGGTGTGTCACGGCTTTCACCTTGATCTTCCAACATACCGGGCACGCTTTTCCTGTGTAACCCGGGAATTCCGGCATCGCGAAGCCAGTGTGGCTGTTCTGGTCCTCCACGATCCGCTCTCCCGGGATCACTTCGCCCTCGATGACATATTCCGCGTTGGCGATGGCGTACTCGTCTACAGAGACGCATTTTGTGAGTTTCACCGGCTCACTTCGAAGCGCCCCGGCTATGGAGAGCTCATCGTAGCCCAACGGTGTGGTCGGCGGCTCAAAGCAGGAGCCGATCTCAATGGCAGGATCCACGCCGATGCTGACGGAGATCGGGAGAACCTGTCCAAGCTCCTCCGCCCGCTCTGCCATGGCGCCGATATGGCGGGCACCCGGTGTGAAGAAGATGGAAAGCTCATCTTTTCCCTGGATGCAGAGTCTGTGGATCGTCACGTCGTGCTTTCCTGTATCCGGGTGTGTGGCGTAGCACATGCCGAGGGTGATATACGGGCCCGCGTCATCCGGTGTGTTCGTCGGTGCCGGTACCAGCTTGTGAAGATCAAAATCAGGATCGGTTGCCAGATGCACCACCTCCTGGCAGAGCGGCTTTTCCACGCTCACCACCGGCGGGATCGGATGTTCCACGCTCTTATAGAGCTTCTTTCCGACTTCCTGGGGTTCGCAGTCTAAAAGCTTTGCCACACGTTTTCTGCTGGCCAGGACGCCGATCGCAACCTTTGCGTCCGGGTGACCCTTGATGTTGTTGAAGACCACTGCCGGTCCCTCTTTTGTCGGTCTCTTTACCGTTCCGCCGGCTCCCACATAGCGGTAAACGCCGGAAAGCTCCGCCATCGGCTCCACTTCCACGTCCGTCTCCGCCAACTGTCCCGGAATCGTTTTTAATAATTCCAGGGCACTTCTCAGATCATTCACTTTCATTTTCATATCTCCTCTCGTCTTTATCTAAAAATGAGGCAGCCGAAGCCGTTTCCCCGCAGCCCCGGCTGCCTTTATCGTCAGCCTATTATGTATGTTTTTAGATCAGGCCGATTCCTCCAAAGAGCATGGAGAGGATCGGGATCACGATCACGCAGCAGAGCATTCCGACAAGTGTGATCGGCCAGTTTCCTTTGATACAGTCTGTGAAGCTGTAGTGGCCGGTTCCGAATGTGTACTGCCATGTTCCTTCGATCGGGAACAGGAAGCCTGTACCTGCCTGGATACCGATCAGTGCCATTGCCGCGGCTACCGGAACACCTGCTCCTACAAGAACCGGAGCGATCACGGTAGCGCTCAGTGCGCCGTTTGCGGAACCCTGCGGTACGAGGCAGTGAACCAGGAATGCAGCGATGGTAGCCATGATGAAGATCACGATGAGGTTCCAGTTTGCGGAATCAGCGAAGATCTTGTTAACGACCCACTCACCTGCACCAGTGCTGCTCATTCCGGATGCTAACGGGAAGATGCAGAGCATGGTGACAACTACCATTGCGGAGAAGTTCTTCTTGTAATCCTTTGCGCTTAAAAGATTGATTCCCGGCATCATCATTAAGAACATGCCAGCCATCGCAACTGTCGCGGTATCGACTTTTTTTACCCAGTTGCTTGCGAACCATAACACGATCATGATCGTTGTGATCGCGATATACCATTTATCCTTCTTCTCGAAGTGATCCGGGATCTCGGAGAAC
>CAVFLH010000231.1:2783-3599 GCA_963622995.1 uncultured Eubacteriales bacterium
GTTTAAAGTAACGTGGAAGCATCCAGGACGCGAAGATCGTTAAGATCAGTCCGCACGGGATTCCGAACAGTGCCCACTGGAAGAATGTCATCGGTGTTCCGGATACGACCTCACTGAGGTCCATAATCGCTACGTTTACACTGTTGGAGCACGGGAGGAATAATCCGCCTGTGAAAGCTCCGACTGTGATCGCCATCATCATTCCGCCTGCCAGTCTGCTTGTGCCCGGCTCCGGATCTCCGAAAGCTTTTACAACGCCGGTAACAACTGCAAGTACAACGATCTGGGCTGCTCCATCAGATACGAAGATGGAGATGATTGCTGAGAGCCAGCAGACTGCGCTGATCATCTTTCTAGCGTCGCCCTTTCCGAGGCGGTAAAGCGCTCTTAAGAGAATTGCCGCCAGGTTCGTATTCTGCAGCGCGGCTCCGATTCCGAAACCTGCCATGCAGAAGAATACGGTACTGGAGCATGCGGACTGCTGGATCGCTTTCCATCCAACAACGCCGGTATACTTCATGGTGACAATGATCATAAAGCAGGTTGCCGCAAGCGGCATCGCCTCACTGATAAACAGGATCATCGCTCCGATAACGATCGCCAGCATAGTCCATCCTTCCGGTGATAACCCCTCAGGCGGTGCAATGACCAGACTCCCCAGGACAAGAACAGCAGCTACGATGATACAGCCAATTTGAAAAATTGGATTTTTTTTCAAATTTGTCATAAGTATCCCCTTTCCTTTTGTATAGTTTTCACAACTTGTTATCACCAATATACACTAACAACGTTAGTTTAGTCAAATTGCTTTTATTC
>CAVFLH010000232.1:0-3495 GCA_963622995.1 uncultured Eubacteriales bacterium
ATTACTAACTAAACGTTAAACATGATTCTTACAAGGTGTGCGGTGCTGTCAGTGATGCCGCAATATTACCTTTGAGGGATGGAAAAGAGAAATTCAAAAAATGGGTTTCTCTTATTTAAGAATCATGAGTTAGCTATAGCTAACAGAAAGACAGGAAAGGAGAAATTATGAAAAAGCAAAAAACACTTGCAGTCCTGCTCAGCGCAGCGATGGTGGCCAGCGCAATGCCTGCAGCGGCGTTTGCGGATGTAGCAGATGACGCGGCTGTGGAAGCGGCAGCGGCAGAAGATGAGGAAGCCGAAGTACCGGCAGCCGAGGAAAGTGAGGATGAGGAACTTTCAAGAGATGGTTTTGTTCTGATGAATGTTCCGTATGATAAACTTTATGAGGCGGACCTGAATGATAATGACGTGCCAGTAGATGCAGTCTCATCGGCAACAAGAAAAAAGACAAAACAGAAGAATATGGCAAATGGATCTTATCATTCGGCAGACGGAAGTGAGATTAAGGGATCGATCGTACCTGTACATGTGAGTGATATGTCAGAGCTTAAACAGTATAAACGTGTTACAGATTCAGATGCACTGGAGAATGTTGAGAAACGCGTGGCATCTGCTAGTGATGCACTGTTTGAACGAGAAGAAGATTATGCATTTTATGTTATTCCGGATGGCTATGAACCTAGAGTATACAAAGAATTAAGCTTTGATGAGGATGGCTCACCAGTATTTGGAGAATTTCAGGCTAATGGAGAGGAAAATGAACATACGGTAGATATTGACGCGACTATTATTGCCTGCTCCGGTCAGTATCAGCCAACGAAGCCTATGCCATATCATGGAGATTATGAGATCACAATTCCGAAACTGAAGGAAAGTGTTGCGTCTTCAAGTGATGCGGTATATGAAATCGTTCTTGAAACAGATAATGGGGACTATGGCCTGAGATTATTGGAAAATACGTTTCTTGTAAAGGGCGAGCTTGGTTTCAGTACAGGATTTACGACAAAGAGTAAGGGATGCACCTTAAACCCGAATCATTATAAATCGATCATTGGAAAAACGATAAAAGGAATTCGGTTTGTAACTGAAAAGGGTATCTTTGAGATCCCGACGGAGCTTAAGGTCGAGGAACAGGAAATTTATGCATTGATGAACATTCCGTATGATGAGCTTTATGCGGATGACCTGAAAAACAATTCTGTGCCGGTGGATGCAATGACTTCTGCAACGTACCAGAAAACCCGCACAAAATCACTGGCGAACGGATCTTACCATGAAAAATCCGATGGAACAAAAATCGATGGAGTTACATTCCCTGTAAAACTGAATCTGGAATCGGATAAAGAACTTGAAGGATTGACACGTGTAACAGATTTCAGTGATCCGTTGACGATTACTACAACACTTCGCGGAAAAGAGCAGACAAATACCTACGAAGGAAGAGATACCCTGTTTGAAAATTCATCTTATTCATATTATGTCTTGAAACAGAATGAAAAACCGGATTTTTACAAAGAAGTTACGGTAGGCTCAGATGGGAAATTTGAGTTTTCAGAGACAAAGTTCCAGGATGGAAAGTCTGTTCAGAAATCAGATGCGACAGCCACGATCACCACAAAAACCACCCGCGGCGATTACCAGATCGATGTAAAAGATCTTGATGAATCTGTAACTGGCAGTTCAATCTATGAGGTGATCCTCGATACAAAAGAGGGAAAGAGCTACGGTCTCCGCCATCTTGAAAATATCTGGCGCGGAAATGAGATTGGAATCTACACTGGATATACAAAGGAAAGCCATGGTGTCGATGCGAGCGTGGAGCCATACAAGGATATTATGGGTAAGACCATCAATAAGATTACATATCTGACAAGTGCGGGAGCTTATGAGATCGATACAGACCTCTATGTTCCGATGAAAGATGGAACAACGGCAACTGTTGCAGATGGAAAAGCCGGAAATGGTTCTGTCGCAGTCGATGTGAAGCTTCCGGACGATTTTGATCCGGAATATTCAGTAGACGGACTGGATACAGAGGCGGCAAATGGAGTTCTCACCTACAAGAACGCAATGCCGGGCAGATATACGCTTACAATTTCTGATAAGAGCGGAAAATGGGCTGATATCGAGACGGAATTTGTGATCAGCACAGATAGAACTCCGGCATACTACAATAACAATTACAGTGCTCCGGCAATTCTTAGAAAAGGAAGTGCTGGTGCAGATGACTTCGCAAACTACATCAAAAACATTGAGAAGGTTTCTGTAAATGGAAAAGAGTATGCGGCGTCCGGTAAAGGAGCTGTTGTGATCATTAAGGAAGATGGAACGATCGATGCTGCAAACAGCACAGTATTTGATGGCTCTGAACCGTATACAGTTATTGTGAGTGCCGTTGGATATCCGGAGCTTCAATTCTCGATCCAAAAGAGCAGTACGAGCAGCAACGATTCCGACGGTGACTCCGATTCTGGTGAACCTGCAGGAACTTCAACAAGAGGAAAGAATTCTGACGGAAGTGAAAATGGAAGCTGGACAAAGAACGCAGATGGCACATGGCACTTTAAAAAGGCAGGAAGCGGCAAAGACGCAGCTTCTGAGTGGGTATTTATCCGTAACCCGTATGCTGGAGCTGGACAGGAGCTGAATTCCTGGTTCCGCTTTGACGCAGCTGGAAATATGATGACCGGTTGGTTCCTTGATTCAGATGGAAGATGGTATTACCTGAATCCTGTTTCTGATAATACATTGGGAAGAATGATGACCGGTTGGAAGTGGATCGCAGGAAAAGATGGAAAACTTCGCTGCTACTACTTTGAAGAAACATCCAATGGACATCGCGGAGCAATGTACAGTAATGCGAAAACTCCGGATGGATATACAGTCAATGAAGAGGGTGCATGGACTGTAGACGGAGTTGTCGTTACAAGGTAACGATTCAGCAGGTCTGCGTACTTGCAGCGCTGGCTGTAAGAAAAAAATATTTGCATGTCAGGTCCGAATCAGAATTTTCTCTGTAGAGAAGTAAACTCGGATACATAAAAACCTCCTGACCATGGAATCCTAAGGGAAACATGGTTTCAGGAGGTTTTTTATGTGGGGAATTCTGGTGGCATTGCTCTCCGGGGCACTTATGAGTCTGCAGGGGATCTTTAATACGGAGGTGACGAAGCAGAGCAGCATCTGGGCGGCGGCAGGCTGGGTGCAGCTGACGGCGTTCCTGACCTGTGTGGTCCTCTATTTTTTTACCGGCCGCGGGGAGATCTGGGGGATGTTTTCCATCGACCGGAAATATATGCTGTTCGGCGGCGTCATGGGCGCGTTTATTACCTGGACCGTCATTAAGAGTATGGACGGTCTGGGGCCGGCGAAGGCGACACTGCTTATTGTCGTGACTCAGATACTGGTCTCCTATGTGGCGGAAGTGTTTGGACTCTTCGGTGTAGAGAAGGCGGCGTTTGAGTGGAGGAAGCTTATTGGCGCGGCGCTGGCG
>CAVFLH010000233.1:0-3474 GCA_963622995.1 uncultured Eubacteriales bacterium
CGCCATAGGTCATGAATTTGTTTAGGACTGATTTTGGCTTCCCGAAACGGCAGCTCAAGTGTAAAATCACCCGAAACAGAAAAATACTTAGTAATAGGAACACTGTCTGTGATCAAAATTTTTTTCAAAAAAATGTGTTGACAAATCCTGAAAAACGAGTATATTATACCACCATAAGAGCAAGGGCGCTTGGGTGCATGAAACATACACCCCGGCACCCTTCTCGCATTTTACGGATCTTCCTCATAACCCCCCATACTTAAAAATTGATCCGTAAAATGACTACTGTCTGTTCCCCACCCCGGGACAGACAGCAACTCAAGTATAATTTCCCGCATCCGGGGAGCAATGAGGTTCCCCCGCGGAGTTGAAAGGAGAAATATCTATGAGCAAAAGCATTCCTGAACTGTATGGAAGTCTTGTATTCAACGACTCCGAAATGAAAGCACGTCTCCCGAAGGATGTCTACAAAGCGCTTGCAAAGACCATCAACAGCGGTTCCCACCTGGAACTGGATGTCGCAAACTCTGTAGCCGTTGCTATGAAAGAATGGGCACTGGAACATGGGGCTACCCACTTCACTCACTGGTTCCAGCCGATGACAGGCATTACCGCTGAAAAGCATGACAGTTTCCTCTCTCCGACTGGTGTCGGCGAAGCGATCATGGAATTTTCCGGAAAAGAACTCGTAAAAGGCGAGCCGGACGCATCCAGCTTCCCATCAGGCGGCTTACGAGCCACCTTCGAAGCCCGCGGCTATACCGCATGGGATCCTACATCTTTCGCATTCATCAAGGGACATACACTCTGTATCCCAACTGCCTTTTGTTCTTACAGCGGCGAGGCACTCGATAAAAAGACTCCGCTGCTCCGCTCCATGGAAGCTGTCAGCAAAGAAGCTACCCACTTACTCCACATTTTAGGAAAAACAGACGTTAAACGTGTCAACACCACCGTCGGTGCTGAACAGGAATATTTCCTGGTAGATAAAGAATGCTACCGTTTAAGAAAAGACCTGATCTTCTGCAGACGTACCTTATTCGGTGCACCGGCTCCGAAGGGACAGGAAATGGATGACCATTACTTCGGTTCCATCAAACCGAGAGTAGAGGCTTTCATGGAAGAGTTAAACGAAGAGCTCTGGAAGCTTGGAATTCCGGCAAAGACCGAGCACAACGAGGTTGCTCCGGCACAGCACGAACTTGCTCCGGTATTTGAGACCGTCAATGTGGCTGTCGACCACAACCAGCTTGTTATGGAGATGATGAAGAAGGTCGCTGACCGTCATGGTCTTGCATGCCTGCTCCATGAGAAACCGTTTGAGGGAATCAACGGAAGCGGCAAGCACAACAACTGGGCACTTTCCACAGATTCCGGCGAGAACCTTTTAAACCCAGGAAAGACACCGGCAGAGAACACACAGTTCTTACTGTTCTTAGCAGCTGTTGTTGAGGCAGTTGATGAATATGCGGATCTTTTAAGAGTTTCCGTCGCAACAGCTGGAAACGACCACCGTCTCGGCGCAAACGAGGCACCGCCTGCGGTTGTATCCATGTTCTTAGGTGAAGAGCTTGAGGCCGTTGTCGAATCCATCAAATCTGAGACATACTTTGAAGGAAAGGGTGCTGTTCTGATGTCCATCGGGCCGAAGGTACTCCCGCACTTCACGAAAGATAACACAGACCGTAACCGTACATCACCGTTCGCCTTCACAGGAAACAAGTTTGAGTTCCGTATGCCGGGCTCCTCCCTCTCACTGTCCGGCCCGAACGTGGTATTAAACACAGCCGTTGCTGAGTCCCTTGCAGGATTCTGCAAAGTCTTAGACGGACTTACCGGTGCAGAACTCGATTCCGCGATCCATAAACTCTTAAAGGATACTTTCACGGATCATGAGCGGATCATCTTCAACGGAAACGGCTACACAGATGAGTGGCTGGCTGAAGCTGAGAAGCGCGGACTTCCGAACTTCAAGTCCACACCGGAAGCTCTTCCGCATTTCATCGACGAGAAGAACATCGAACTCTTCACAAAGCATGAAGTTTTCACAAAAGAGGAGCTCTTCTCCCGCTATGAGATCCTTCTTGAGGATTATGCGAAGACTCTCCACATCGAGGCGAAGACCATGGAGGAGATGGTTCAGAAGGACTTCCTTCCGTCCCTGTTCTCCTATGTGAATGATCTCGCAAGTACAGGAAACTCCAAGAAAGAGCTTGTTCCTGGAATTACAACAAAGGCTGAAGAAAAGCTGATCACGAAGCTTTCTGGACTCGCAGATACGATCTCCGATGAGCTCGATACCTTAAAAGATATGATCGGTACCGCTGAAGGCATGGATGACTACTTAAAGGCTGGTACCTACTACCACGACACGATCCTTACCGAAATGGAAAAGATCCGTCTTGCTGTCAACGATGCGGAAGTCCTGATCCCGGAGGATTACCTCCCGTATCCGACATACGATGCACTGCTCTTCTACATTTAATTGTTTTGCTCATAGGGAAAACCGCCGGTTACCAGAGAGATCTGGGCCGGCGGTTTTTCATTATAAAAGCGTGTGTTTTCTACTGGCTGCAAGCCTCACCGTTCGATCATACATCGTTCACCCAGGCGCGAACTTTGCCCCTGTTGTGAAACTCACCGGATTGCCCTGCCAGTCTCTCAGCATTCTGCATTTCGGCCGAAAAATTCCCCCGGTAAAAACTTACCGGGGGATCTCATAATTCTCAATTAGTCTTCAACTTTAACGATTTCACGCTTGTTGTAGCTGCCGCATGCCTTGCATACTCTATGAGGCATCATTAAAGCACCGCACTTGCTGCACTTTACTAAGTTCATAGCGGACATTTTCCAGTTCGCTCTGCGGCTGTCTCTTCTCGCTTTGGAAGATTTATTCTTAGGACAGATAGACATGGTTACACCTCCTTAAACTGTTTGAAAATATCCTGGATGGCTGCCATCCGCGGGTCAGGAACCCATGTATCACAGCCGCAATCTCCTTTGTTGAGATTTGCTCCACATCTACTGCAGATTCCCTTGCAATCATCCTTGCAGAGAACCTTCATAGGCAGGTACAATGATAACTCGTTGCAAACCAGCATATCGGCATCCAGATTATAACCAGATAAATAAGATTGTTCATCCAAGTCCTTCACTCTGTCCTCATCGGAAGCATTCATATCGATCTCCTGGTCGAACTCGATATCTGTGGTGTGATTCACCGGTTCCAGACATCTTGAACAGGGAATCGCAAGAGTCACGGAAGTATTTCCCGTAAGACTCAGCTTTCTGTTTCCAAGGTTTTTTACAGTGATCTTTACCGGGTCCGCAGAGACCACCGGATACTCAACACGGGAGCCTTTGTAAGCTTTCGCTTCAAACGGAACTTCCCAGGTTTTCTCTTTGCCTTCCAGAGTAAAAACTTCAGATAAATTAATCAGCATATTACGTTTCTCCTAATACGCACTAAGATAT
>CAVFLH010000234.1:0-3454 GCA_963622995.1 uncultured Eubacteriales bacterium
TAGAAGAAAATGGTAAAAAAGCCATGACAGCCGGTCTGAAATTTTGGACCAGTCATCATGACTTTTTCTTTTTGCCATATTTTTATCCCTGCACCAGCTTATGGATCATTTCGCTCACCTGTGCCGGGTTTGCTTTTCCCTTCATCTCCTTCATGACCTGTCCCATGAGGAATCCGATGACTTTGTCTTTTCCCTCTTTTAACTCACCGACGGCCTTCGGGTTTGCGTCCAGGATCTTCTTCACGGTCTCCTCTAAGAGTCCGGAATCGCTCTCCATCTTGAGTCCGTGTTCCTCTACATAGGCTGCCGGGTCCACATCAGACTCGAACATGACGGCAAACACATCCTTTGCGGTCTGGTTGTTGATGACGCTCTTCTCAAGAAGTGCGATGAGGGATGCCAGATGCTCCGCTGTGAAGGTGATCTTCGATGCCTCCAGCTCTTTCTCCTTTAAGAGACGAAGTGTCTCACCGGTCAGCCAGTTTGCCGCCTTCTTCGGTGCGGCACCTGCCTTGATGGTGTTCTCAAAGAGTTCCGCGAGAGCTTTATCTCCTGTGAGGATATCCGCGTCATAGGCGCTCAGTCCGTACTCAGACTGGTATCTCCTGGATTTCGCCTTCTTTAACTCCGGCTGTGCCGCGCGGATGGAAGCGATCCATGCGTCGGAGATATCGATCGGCGGAAGATCCGGATCCGGGAAGTAGCGGTAGTCCTTCGCGTCTTCCTTGGAACGCATCGCATGGGAAGATTCCTTGTTGTCATCCCAACGGCGTGTCTCCTGAACAACGGCACGTCCATCCTCGAGAAGCTCGATCTGGCGCTCTCTTTCTCCCTCGATGGCGTGGGCGATGGCTTTGAAGGAGTTTAAGTTCTTCATCTCAGTTCTCGTTCCAAGTACCGGACTTCCCACCTCGCGGACGGAAAGGTTTACGTCCGCACGCATGGAACCTTCCTGAAGACGGCAGTCGGAAACGCCCAGGTACTGCATGGTGGACTGAAGATGCTCCAAGTACTGGATGACCTCATCGGCACTTCTCATGTCCGGCTCGGATACGATCTCGATTAACGGCACGCCGCTTCGGTTGTAGTCAACTAAAGAACTGTCGGTCCACTCATCATGGACCAGTTTTCCGGCATCCTCCTCCATATGGATCTCATGGATTCCGATGTGCTTTGTTCCTGCTGCTGTCTCCAGCTCCACATAGCCGTCGTGGCAGATCGGCAGGTATAACTGAGAGATCTGATAGTTCTGCGGGTTATCCGGGTAGAAATAGTTCTTTCGGTCGAATTTGCAGAACTGGTTGATCTGGCAGTTTAAAGCAAGACCTGCGCGGAGAGCGAACTCCACGACCTGCTTATTTAATATAGGAAGAGATCCCGGCATACCTGTACAGATCGGGCACACATGGGTGTTCGGCGCCGCGCCGAAATCTGTTTTGCATCCGCAGAAAATTTTCGTCTTTGTGGCTAACTCCACATGGACCTCAAGACCGATGACGGTTTCATACTGTTTCATTATAAGGTCTCCTTTCTGGCAAACGGAAGTGTCCATCCACCGCGGACATTCTCGATAGCGGATGCTGCGGCAAACAGGGTCTTTTCTTTGAAGCAGTCACCGAGAAGCTGAACGCCGATCGGGAGTCTTTTCCCGTTTACGCTGCACGGAACGGTGAGTCCCGGAAGACCTGCAAGGTTTACGGCAACCGTATAAATATCGCTTAAATACATCTTCATCGGATCGCTTAAGGATGTTCCGATCTTCGGAGCTGCTGTCGGGGCAGCCGGTCCGAGGATGATATCATATTTTGCAAATGCTTCATCAAATGCTTTCTTGATCAGGGCACGTACCTTTAACGCTTTCAGGTAATACGCGTCATAATATCCGGAGCTTAAAACGAAGGAACCGAGCATGATTCTTCTCTTTACCTCCGGTCCGAATCCCTCGGATCTGGAACGCTTGTACATGTCGTGGAGACCTTCATATTCTTTCGCACGGTAACCGTACTTGACGCCGTCGAAACGCTCTAAGTTGGAGCTTGCCTCCGCTGCCGCAATCACATAATATGCCGGGATCGTGTACTCCATAAGGCCGAGATCAAAGTATTCTACTTCTGCACCGCACTCCTTTAAGTAGGCTGCGCACTGCTCAACAGCTGCTCTCACATCATCGTCGAGTCCGTCAGAGAGGTACTCTTTCGGGATACCGATCTTCATGCCGCGGATGTCTTTTCCGATGGCGGAGGTGAAATCGGTGTCTTTCCGCTCCATGGAGGTGCTGTCCTTCTCGTCATGGCTTGTGATGGTCTCAAGAAGTGCCGCACAGTCGGCTGCATTCTTTCCGATCGGTCCGATCTGGTCCAGGGAGGACGCGTAAGCCACAAGGCCGAAACGGGAAACCGTTCCGTATGTCGGCTTGATTCCTGTGACGCCGCAGTAGGAACTCGGCTGACGGATGGATCCGCCGGTATCGGAACCGAGAGCCGCGAAGCACTCACCGGCAGCAACTGCCGCACAGGAACCGCCTGAGGAACCGCCCGGAACATGTTCCGTATCCCACGGGTTCTTTGTGACCGCAAATGCGGAAGTCTCGGTGGTACTTCCCATGGCGAACTCATCCATGTTTGTCTTTCCGAGGATCACCATTCCTGCGTCCGTGATTCTTGTGACCGCCGTCGCATCGTAAAATGGAACAAAGTTTTCAAGGATCTTTGACGCACATGTGGTCTTCATGCCTTTTGTGCAGATGTTATCTTTCACTGCGATCGGGACACCTGCCAACGGTCCTGTGTATTTTCCGGAGCGGATTCCCTCATCAACTTCTTTTGCCCGTGCTAAGACCTTCTCCTCATCCACGGTGAGGTATGCGCGGAGCTTCTGATCTTCCTTCGCGATCTGCGCCAGAGATGCCTTTGCGGCCTCCTCTGAGGTGATCTCGCCTGCTTTTATCTTCTTTGCCAGCTCTGTGGCGGAAAGTTCCAGTATTTTCATATCCGTCTCCTCCTAACCGATGGTCTTTGGAACAAGGAACTGTCCGTCCTTTTCCTTCGGCGCATTCTTCAAAAGTTCTTCCTTCGGGGTACTCTCAAGAACAACGTCCTCGCGGAACACGTTCTTGATCGGGAAGATGTGGGTCAGCGGCTCCACATCGGAGGTATCCAGTTTGTTTAACATATCAACATAATCGAGCATCTGCTGAAGATCCTGTCTTGATTTCTCTTTCTCCTCTTCCGTCAGGTGAAGCTTTGCAAGGATCTCGATCTCATCCATCGTCTTATCGGTGATCATCTCTGCCATAATTTCAAATATCCTTTCTCCATATCATCACGGTTTTAATCTTGTCATATCTCTCGGGAACAGGCACGCCTCGCGGACGTTGTCCTCGCCGATCATCTTCATAGTCAGGCGCTCAAGGCCGATTCCGAGACCACCGTGCGGCGGCATTCCGTATTTGAAG
>CAVFLH010000235.1:0-3452 GCA_963622995.1 uncultured Eubacteriales bacterium
GGAGTACGCAATGCGAGGGGAGTCTGGTATCAGAGAGGGCAAAAGACTTGATACGGACAGGAGAACAGACATGACGTTTCGGTATGCGTGGAAACGATCCATCCCGGTAATGGCGGGATATATCGTTCTGGGAATGGGATTTGGAATGCTGCTGGCGGCGAAGGGATATGGTGTGATCTGGGCGGTCGCCATGAGCGTGTTTATTTATGCGGGGTCCATGCAGTATGTGGCGATCGACCTGATAACCGGCGGCGCGTCGCTGATCTCGGCGTCGCTTATGACGCTGATGGTGAACGCGAGACATTTATTCTATGGAATCTCCATGGTGGAGCGGTATAAGGATACGAAGCCTTACAAGCCGTACCTGATCTTTGCGCTGACGGATGAGACGTATTCGTTAGTGTGCAGCGGGGATGTGCCGGAGGGCGTGGAGGAGAAAAAGTATTTCTTTCTTGTATCGCTTCTGAACCAGCTTTACTGGGTGTTTGGAAGCGTGATCGGATCGGTGCTTGGAAGTGTGCTGGATATTAATACAGAAGGAATCGACTTTTCCATGACGGCGCTGTTCCTCGTGGTGTTTACGGAGCAGTGGACAAGCACGAAGGATCACAGGAGTGCGATCGCGGGCGTTGCGGCATCGGTGATCTGCCTGCTAATGTTTGGGTCTTCGGCGTTTCTGATTCCGTCGATGATCTCGATCACGGTGATTTTGACGGTGATGAGGGGAAGAAAGCGGAGAGAGGATTAAGGATGATAGATGTAACGGCGGCCGCGCTGATCGCGGTATGTGCGGCAGTGACGATGCTTTTGAGATTTCTGCCGTTTCTGATATTCGGCGGGAAGCGGGAGATTCCGGGATATATTACTTATCTGTCGGGGGTACTTCCCTATGCAATCATGGGAATGCTGGTGGTGTACTGCCTGAGAAATGTGGAGCTGTTTGCGGGTACTCATGGAATTCCGGAGATCCTGGCTTCCGCGGCAGTTGTGGGGCTGCATGTGTGGAAGCGGAATACGCTGCTCAGCATTGCGGTGGGAACGGTATTTTATATGTTTCTGGTCCAGGTGGTATTCTAGCCACATATACTGCCGCAGGTATTGATGACAGGAGTGAAAATACTTACAGATAGAGCACGATGCTCTAGTAGTCTGAATTGGACAATATTTTTGAACAAAAGACTCGAAATGATAGTGTATTGCTTGAGATATGAAAAAAGTTATGGTATGATAGTCTCATCTTACAGAAAGTCTGGCGGATCATGTTTGGCTGAGGTGCGGTTTGACTCCTGAGCGGGGGGAGAACGGCTGGCGGCGGAATACAGGATCCAGTGGCTGGAACGGAGGTCTGGATGAGAAGAAAAGACAGAGAATTGAAGGACATGGCTGATATTGTGACGATCGCGAAGCGGGAGACTGTGTGTACCGTTGCGTTCCACGATGAGCCATGTCCTTATTTGATTCCGCTGAATTACGGGGCGGAGGTGGAAGACGGGAAGCTGGTTCTGTATTTCCACGGAGCAAAAGAGGGGACGAAGATCGATAAGATCAGGGAGAATCCTCATGTCACCTATTGTATTTACGGAGAAAATACCTTGACAATCGACTATGACACAGCCTGCAAGTCGACGACGAGCTTCGAGAGCATCTGCGGAAACGGAACCGCGTATTTCGTGGAAGAGACTGCGGAAAAGAAGAAAGCCCTGGCATGCCTTATGAACCAGGTAAGCCTGAAAAAGGTGTTTGATGAGAACTCATTCGATGATGCGAGGGTGAATGCGGTGACTGTGTGGAAGGTCGTGACTGAAAATGTCACGGGAAAGAGACATGAATAGCACGAACGGAAGTTCATGCGAGACAAAGAGCGCAAGAGAGCCAGAAGCGTGCCTTTACTGTTGTGGTAAATAGCGAGACGGAAAATAGAAAGGAGCACATACATATGGGAGCAGATTTCAGAAAAGAGATCGGTGCAATGATCGATCAGAGAAGCGGTGAATATACAAAGATCAGTGACGCGATCTGGGGCTTTGCGGAGCCGAGATTTCAGGAGTACGAGTCCTCAAAGCTTCAGCAGGAATTCTTAAAATCCAGAGGCTTTTCCATCAAGGCAGATCTCGCGGGTGAGGAGACAGCGTTTATCGCTGAGTGGGGAAACGGAAAGCCGATCCTGGCATTTCTCGGAGAGTTTGACGCTCTGTCCAGTCTTCAGCAGGAAGCTGACAATCTGGAGCGCTGCCCGATTCCGGGAAAGACAAACGGACATGGCTGCGGTCATCATCTTCTCGGAACAGCGTCCGTGGCGGCAGTGGATTCCTTAAAAACTTATATGGAAGAGAACCATATGGGCGGAACGATCCGTTACTATGGCTGCCCGGCGGAGGAGAACGCAGGCGGCAAGGCATATCTTGTCCGTGACGGATATTTCAATGACTGTGATATCGCCATCACATGGCACCCGTATACCATGAACAAGGTCATGAAAGGCGGTCATCATCTCGCAAACTTCCGTGCGTTCTTCACATTCCACGGAATTTCCTCCCATGCGGCAGGAGCTCCGGAGCTTGGACGTTCCGCTCTGGATGCGGTTGAGATCATGGATATCGGTGTCAACTACATGAGAGAGCACATGATCGACGCGGCGAGAGTTCACGGTGCTATCACGAACTCCGGCGGAATCGCCCCGAACGTTATCCCGGCAGAGGCACAGATCCTCTACGCGATCCGTGCGCCGAAGGTAACCCAGGTGAAGAAGCTCTATGAGCGCATGTGCGACATCGCAAAGGGCGCAGCGCTGATCACAGGCACCACCGTTGATATCAAGCAGGTTGCGGCTTACTCCAACCTGATCAACAATGATACACTGGCAGATCTCGTTCAGGAGAACCTGGAGCATGTGATCCCGATCGGATATACAGAGGAAGAGCTGGCTTACGCGAAGAAGTTCCAGGGCGTCATCACAGATCTTGACCGTGAAGGACTGAAGGAGCAGGCAGCCACAGTCGGCGGAAAAGAGCACAGACAGGAGCTCTTAGAGCAGCCGATGTGGGATTTCATCGTTGACAAGAACAGCGCTTACGGCGGCGGCGGATCCACAGACGTTGGAGATGTAAGCTGGGTCGTTCCGACAGGACAGGTCTACACAAGCTGCTTCCCGGCAGGCACAGCGCTCCATTCCTGGGTAGCGGTTGCGCAGGGTAAATCTTCCATCGCCCACAAAGGTATGCTGGCGGCAGCGAAAGTCATGGCATATGTGGGAGCAGAACTTCTGCTGAATCCGGAACTGATCGAGAAGGCGAAGGCGGACTGGAAGGAAGAGCTTGACGGAGAGACATATCCGAACCCGCTTCCGGCAGATCTGAAACCGTCAATCTGGTAAGATGAAAATGGGGCAGCCGGCAGGTGAAAAATGAGAATGGTTTTTCTGCTGGCTGCCTAAATAATGCAGGAAATAAAAT
>CAVFLH010000236.1:0-3367 GCA_963622995.1 uncultured Eubacteriales bacterium
CATTCAAATATAAAAAAAGGTAGGATGAACTTTCCTCAAAAAGAACTTTAATAGCTTTGAAATAGTAAAATATATTAGAAAAGGAGAAAAATCATGGGACGATTTGACGTGCTTATCATCGGCGGCGGTGTTGTCGGCAGTGCAATCGCAAGGGAACTGACGAGATACCGCCTGCGTATTGGCGTTCTGGAGAAGAACCTGGATGTCTGCTATGAGACCAGCGGGCGGAATTCAGGAGTAGTGCATGGCGGGTTCGCGTATGATGTGGGAACACTGAAGGCGAAGCTCTGCGTGGAAGGAAACCGGGGAATGGATGAACTGGCAAAGGACCTCGGATTTACCTTCAAGCGCTGCGGAAAGGTGCTGGTTGGAAAGACGCAGGAGGATCTGGAGACATTAAAACGGACGATTGCCCAGGGAGAAAAGAACGGGGCATCGAAGCTTCATCTTTTAAATAAAGAGGAACTGCACAAGCTGGTCCCGACGGCGGTGGGGGAGTTTGCCATGTTTTCGGAGAATTCCGGAATCGTGGACCCGTTTAACTACACGATTGCCCTGGCGGAGAATGCGGTCCAGAATGGAGCGGAATATTTCCTTGACCATGAAGTGACAGGGATCAGCCGCGGAAAGGATGAGAACGGGGAAGACCTCTATACAGTGACCACAAAGCATGGAACATTCGAATCACGCTGGGTGATCAACAGCGCCGGGCTTGGATGTGGAAAGATCTCGGATATGCTGGGGATCAAGGGATACCGCGTGATCGGTTCGAAGGGAGACTATATTATTCTCGACCGAAGGACAGGAGAACTTCTTCCGATGCCGATCTATCCGGTTCCGAGCAATACATATATGGGAATCCATGTCACAAATACCACGGATGGAAATGTGATCATCGGACCGAACGCGGAGATGACGGATAATTTCGCTTACTATGGTGTTCCACAGGAAAACATGGATTATCTCGCAGAGAGTGCGTCTGAGATCTGGCCATATATCAAAAAGGCAGATTATATCCGCAACTACTCCGGAATTCTTCCAAAGTGGGTGGATGAGAACGGAACGATCCAGGATTTCAAGATCGAGATCCGGCCGGAGCTGGCGCCCCATGCGGTGAACCTTGTGGGGATCGAGTCCCCGGGACTCACGGCTGCTGTTCCGATCGGCCGCATGGTGGTGCGCATGATGCAGGAATATGAGACATTTGAGGAGAATCCGGCGTTTGATCCGAAACGGAAGGGAATCATCCGGTTCGAGGAGCAGGATGATGAGACGAAGGCGAAGCTCATCGAGGCGGATCCGAACTACGGCGAGGTGATCTGCCGCTGCGAGAAGGTGACGAAGGCGGAGATCCTGCAGGCGATCCACAATCCGCTTGGCGTGCGCACGATGACGGGAATCAAGTACCGCACGAGATCCATGATGGGGCGGTGCCAGGGTGGTTACTGTCAGATGAGGATCGAGAAGATGATCGAGGATGAGCTTGGCGTGAAAGATACGGATATCCGATACGCGAGACAGAATTCCTGGATGTTTACGGGTGAAGTGAGAAAGGAGGAACGCTGATATGGAGACACGTGATGTGGTGATCGTCGGCGGCGGCCCGGCGGGGCTTGCGGCGGCGGTGGAGCTCTATAAAAAGGGAATTAAGGATGTTCTGATCGTGGAGCGGGAGAAGACCATGGGCGGCATTTTGCGCCAGTGCATTCATGATGGATTCGGCCTCACACGATTCGGAGAGACCTTGAGCGGGCCGGAATATGCGCAGAAGTTTATAGATGAAGTGATGGAGCTTGGAATTCCTTATGTGACGGACACGACTGTTCTTTCTGTGTCCCCTGAGAAGGTCGTGACACTGGCATCCTCACAGGGCTTAAAGAAGATCCAGGCGAAGGCTGTGATCCTCACCATGGGGTGCCGGGAGAGAACGAGAGGAGCACTTGGGATCCCGGGCGAGCGTCCTACCGGTGTATTTACGGCGGGTGTGGCACAGGCGTACATCAACCTCTATAACCGTATGGTCGGAAAAGAGGTCGTGATCCTGGGTTCCGGTGATATCGGAATGATCATGGCGAGACGTTTGACACTGGAAGGGGCACATGTGCAGGCGGTGTTCGAGATCCAGCCGATTCCAAGCGGTCTCCCGAGAAATATCGAGCAGTGCCTGAATGACTACGGAATTCCGCTGTATCTGAGCCACACGATCACGAATATTCATGGAAATGAGCGTGTTACCGGTGTCACGGTGGCGAAAGTAGATGAGCATATGAAGCCGATTCCTGGAACGGAAGAAGAGTATGTCTGTGATACGGTGATCCTTTCTGTGGGCCTGATCCCGGAAAATGAGCTTTCTATCGACGCGGGGGTCAGCCTGGATCCGCGGACAAAAGGGGCTGTGGTGGACGAATATTTCCAGACGGAGCAGCCGGGCTTCTTCGCGGCGGGAAATGTGCTGCATGTCCATGATCTTGTGGATTTTGTGTCCATGGAGGCGGAAAAGCTGGCGGACGGTGCCGCGGAATACGTGAGAAACGGAGAACTGCCGGAGTGCAGGATCCCGGTGAAGGCGGCAGCGGGGATCAACCACACGGTTCCGATGAAGGTGAGCGGAACGAAGGACGTGACGATCTCCATGCGTGTCGGGCGGAAATTTGAGAATTGTACCATCGAAGTCCGGCAGGGAGAAAAAGTGCTTGCGAAAAAGCACCTGAAAAAAGCGCTTCCGGCAGAGATGATCCAGATTCCGGTGAAAAAAGAAGCGTTTGAGGGAGAGCAGGAAGTGGAGGTGCGGATCTTATGATCAGAAAAATGACATGTATCGTATGCCCGAATGGCTGTGACCTTGAAGCGGAGATCATAGATGGAAAGTGCGCGTCCGTGAGCGGAAATCTCTGCCCGAAGGGAGCGCAGTACGCGGCCCAGGAGGTGGAGGAGCCGAAGAGGACGATCGCGAGCTCTGTTATGGTGAAGAATGGTGTTCTCCCACTTGTGAGCGTGCGCTTGAACCGCGCGGTGCCGAAGGAGAGAATCTTTGATGTCATGAAAGCAGTGCGCCAGATTGCCCTTGAGGCGCCGGTCCATGCGGGGGATATCGCGGTGGAGAATATTCTTGGACTGGGGAGTGATCTGATCGTGACGAAGAATGTGGAGAGAGCGGAGTGATGAGAAAACGCGCGCAGCTGCGGGGATGAAAAACGGGAAAGCAGCTGCTGGGGATGAGAAATAAGATAAAAGGCACAGAAAATCGCTGAAAGGAGATTCTCTGTGCCTTCTGCATGCTCTTGAGGGTCAGCGCGACTGTCCGCGGAAATTTTTGCTGCATTAATAAACTCTGCTGACTAAATAAAATATTTTGAATGTATAATAA
>CAVFLH010000237.1:0-2920 GCA_963622995.1 uncultured Eubacteriales bacterium
GATCTCTGATGCATTAGAAAAAACACCAGAAGAACTGGAGATGGTGTATCAGGCAGTTATTTCTGCGGGACCGGAATATGATGAAGAAAAGATATATCAGGCGGTAAAAAAGTGAAATCAGTATCGATCTATACGCTTACAAGAAATCAGAATATTTCCTGCGTCCAGAAGCTGGAGAGGCAGATGTCGGGGCGCGGGTACTTTTTGAAGGTGCGGGAGTGGGAGCTTGACAGCATGAAGGCTTTTGTGAAGGAATTGGAGACGCATATGGATGAGGTGTATGCGCTGCGGTTCTTTTACTCGTTTCAGATCCCGAGACTGGGGAAGGAGTTTGACCTTCTGCAGATCAGGGAGGACCAGATCGTGAATGTGGAGCTGAAGAGCGGTGTGGTCTCCGACGAGGCGCTCCGCAAACAACTGATACAGAACCGGTATTACCTGGCAGTTCAGGGGAAGACGATCCGGTCGTACACATATATCAGCAGCCAGAACCGGCTTGTCCGTCTGACGAACCATGACAGGATCGTGGACGCGGACTGGGAGCAGCTGTGTATAGATCTGCAGGACGGCGGAAGGGACTATGAGGGTGATGTGGAGGAGCTGTTCCAGGCGGAACTGTACCTAATCTCGCCGCTTACAGAGCCGGAACGGTTTCTGAATAAAGAATATTTCCTGACTGCCCAGCAGCGGGACATCGAGCGCCAGATATTAAAGAAGATCAGGTCGGAGCGGACCGGGGCGTACTGGTTTACGGGACTTCCGGGGACGGGGAAGACGCTGCTGCTCTATGATATCGCCATGAAGCTTTCCGGGAAGCAGAAGGTCTGCATGATCCACTGCGGAGAGAGCAAGAAGGATTGGAAGCGGCTTCATGAGAGGCTTCGGAGAGTGGAGTATCTGCCGGATTCAGAAATTGGGCCGGAGTGCGGTCTGGAAGAGTATTCCGCGATCCTGGTGGATGAGGCGCATCTTCTTGAGCCTGGGACTCGGGAGCTGCTGGCTGAGATCAGCATCCGGCGGCCGGTGATCTTTTCCGGGGATTGTGAGGATGTGATCTCGCCGGAGGAACTGGGGGAGAGCGCTGAGACGGTGTGGAAATCTGTGCCGGGTGTTCAGACATTCCGGATGACGAACCGGATCAGGACGAACGCGGAGTTGTCTGTTTTTATCCAGAATATGATGCATTTGACCAGGGGAAAGGGGAGACGGATGTATCCCCATGTCTCGGTGGGATGTGCGAACGATGATGAGGAGGCGGAAAAGCTTCTGAAAGGGTATCTTGCCCGGGGATATCAGTATTTTGGAGAAGAGAACGGAAACAGCGAGGATGTGGAGCGGCTTGTCGTTTTGCTGGATGAGAGATATTTTTATGATGAGACGGGGTATCTTCGGTCTGGGGACCGGAGTGTAAGACGGCTGTTTCACCGGCTGAACCAGGCGAAGGAGGAGCTGGCGTTTGTGGTGAAGAAGAATGAGGCGGTTTATGCGGTGCTGCTGGGGCTGCTTCAGGCGATGTGAGTGAAAAAATATAGTATGTGAATAATTGGAAAAGATGCAGAAATTCGAGATGTATTTTGGATTCCTGCATCTTTTTGTTTGTTCTGGGAATTATACTTGCATGGAGCCCTTTATTTTGGTGCACCTGTGTGGGAGTGCAGTTTGTTGCGAGTGACTGCTTGGGGCACTGGAGTGTTAAGGTACATTTAGTTAGTACGATTGGAATCGTTGGCGTTCTAAAAGTACGATATGTATGGATGGAACCGACAGATGAACTGAGTCTGAAAGGAAGATGGGAGCGGATGGAAAATGAATGAGAAAATAAAGAGGACAGGAAAGCAGAGAGGACGTGCCAGTGTTGTGTTTGAGAATCCGCCGGTGGTCACGGCGGCTGCGTCGACAGTAGGAAAGAAGGAGGGAGACGGGCCTCTGGGGGAGTTTTTTGACAGGGTGGAACTGGATTCCATGTTGGGGAAGAAGACCTGGGAGGAGGCGGAGAGTGAGCTTCAGAGCAGGACTGCGGGGCTTGTGATCGAGAAGAGCGGGCTTTCGAAGGAGGAGATCCGGTATTCGTTTGCGGGGGATCTTCTGGCGCAGCTTATCGCGACTTCTTTTGGAAATATGAACCTGGAGATCCCGATGTTCGGGCTTTATGGGGCATGCTCGACTATGGGGGAAGGTCTGGGACTTGGTGCCATGTGCGTGGAGGGCGGATTTGCGGATCATGTGCTTGTGAGTGCTTCCAGCCACTTTGCGTCGGCGGAGAAGCAGTTTCGTTTTCCTTTGGAATATGGGAATCAGAGGCCGTATTCGGCTACATGGACGGTGACGGGGTGCGGAGCGGTGATCGTGTCCTCCGGGGATTATCGGGGGAAGGAGCCGCCGCTTGCGAAGATCACGGCGGTGACGACGGGGAAGATCGTGGATATGGATTTTCATGATTCCATGAATATGGGGGCGGCGATGGCGATGGCGGCGCTTGATACAATCGTGAGAAATTTCAGGGATCTCGGGGGGGATGAGACGCATTATGATAAGATCATCACCGGTGACCTGGGGACGGTGGGACGGAGACTTCTGTTGGATTATCTTATGAAGGCGGGGTACCGGATCGAGAGCAGATATATGGACTGCGGGATCGAGATGTTTTCGCCGGAGGAGCAGGATACCCATGCGGGGGGAAGCGGATGTGGGTGTTCGGCGGCGGTGCTTTGTGGGTTTGTTTTGCCGAAGATTCGGAGTGGAGAGTGGAAAAGGGTGTTGTTTCTGCCGACCGGGGCGCTGCTTTCTACGGTTAGTTTTAATGAGGGGAAGAGTGTGCCGGGGATTGCGCATGGGGTGGTGTTGGAGACACCGAGTCCCCTGTAAGAGTTTAGCTGAGGGAATGAAAAGGTCTGCGGATCCTATAAGGTGAAAATATAAA
>CAVFLH010000237.1:2951-3340 GCA_963622995.1 uncultured Eubacteriales bacterium
ATATATCAGAGCGTTTCTTGTTGGCGGTGTGATCTGTATGTTGGTGCAGATTTTGATGGATAAGACGAAGATGATGCCGGGGCGGATCATGGTGTTGTTGGTTGTGAGTGGGAGTATTCTTGGATTTTTAGGGGTGTATGAGCCGTTTGCTGAGTGGGCGGGAGCTGGAGCTACGGTGCCGCTGCTTGGGTTTGGGAATACTTTGTGGAAAGGGGTTGTGAAGGCTATGTCGGAAGACGGAGCACTTGGAATATTTAAGGGGGGATTTACGGCCAGTGCTGTGGGGATCAGCGGGGCGTTGGTGTTTGGATATTTGGGTGCAATCATCTTTAAGCCGGGGATGAAGGAGTGACGGATGGTACGAAGGTACGCGGGGGTGAGGCTTCGGG
>CAVFLH010000238.1:0-3293 GCA_963622995.1 uncultured Eubacteriales bacterium
ATGTGATATACTGCGTTTAAGCAATGTGTGAAAGTTCAGACGATTCCGGGACGGAACAGATATCAGACTTTCATATATATTGTTATTAACACTATGCTTTACATCTTTGCGGCAGTCACCGCAATCTTTGAAAATATGACGCAGAAAGGATGGATGCTATATGAAACTGATCTACGCAATTATCCGTTATGACAACGAGGACGATGTGACTACATCCCTCATGAAAAACAAATTCAGCGTGACCCGCCTTTCAACTACCGGCGGATTTTTAAAAAAGGGGAATACAACCCTGATGATCGTAACTGAGGCAGAGCGTGTCGATGAGGCTATCGATATTATTAAGAAGGAATGCGGTCATCACCAGAAAATCACCATCAATATGCCATATGTGTCCGGCTCCTCCATGGTTCACTGCGCAACAATGCCGATGTCCGTTGATGTGGGCGGCGCAACGATCTTCGTTGTAGATGTTGAAAGATATGAGAAGATCTGATGTCGTGAAAAATAAAGTTTAAAATACCGAAAAGCCCCGGTGTGCAGAATTGAGCAGTCGATTCCCGGCACATGGGGGCTTTTTTACTGCATTGTTTTAAATTTAACGAGAGGTACTGAAAAAAGTGCAAAAAATTGGAGAATATAGTCTTGTATCCAGTATTTAGCTGCGATATAATAAAAGTACGTATGAAAACCTATATTGAGGAAGGAGTCAATCATCATGGCATTTATTGATCTTATGAAAGAAAAGGCAAAACAGGATGTAATGACCATCATCCTGCCGGAGAGCAACGATAAGAGAACTCTTATCGCAGCAGCACAGGTATTAAAGGAGAAGACAGCTGACCTGATCATGATCGGAAAAGAGGAGAAGATCATGGATGGTGCTCACTGGCTGGAAGTTGATCTTACTGGCCTTAAGGTCGTAGATCCGGATACTGATCCGAAGTTTGACCACTACGCAGAGACACTGTTCAAATTAAGAGAGAAAAAGGGCATGACTCTTGAGAAAGCACAGGAGATCTTAAAGACAGACTACATCACATACGGCGTTATGATGGTAAAAGAAAAAGACGCTGACGGACTTGTTGCAGGTGCCTGCCACGCAACAGCTGATACATTAAGACCGGCTCTTCAGATCTTAAAGACAGCTCCGGGAACAGAGCTTGTATCCGGTTTCTTCATCATGGACGTTCCGAACTGCGAATACGGCGCAAACGGCACATTCTTATTCGCTGACTGCGGATTAAACCAGGATCCGACATCTGCAGAGCTCGCTGCAATCGCTGACAGCTCCGCTAAGAGCTTCCGTGCACTCGTTGGTGAGAAGCCGGTAGTAGCTATGCTTTCCCACTCCACAAAGGGCAGCGCTAAGCACGCTCTTGTTGACAAGGTAAGAGAAGCTACAGAGATCGCTAACCAGAAGTACCCGCAGCTTGACCTCGACGGTGAGTTACAGCTCGACGCTGCAATCGTTCCGTCCGTAGCAAAAGCAAAAGCAAAAGGAAGCGAAGTCGCTGGACATGCTAACGTACTTATCTTCCCGAACCTTGACTGCGGCAACATCGGCTACAAGCTGGTTCAGAGACTTGCAAAAGCAGAAGCTTACGGCCCGATGCTTCAGGGTATCGCTAGACCGGTCAACGACCTTTCCCGTGGATGCTCCGCTGAGGATATCGTTGGTGTAGTAGCTCTTACAGCTGTACAGGCTCAGATGGCTTAATCCATAATGGCTTAACAACATTGGGAACGACGCAAAACCAACCTTGAGGAAACGGCGTTCCCTTTTTAAACTTAATTTAAACAAGGAGTTTTATCTGTCATGAATATTTTAGTTATCAACTGCGGAAGCTCTTCCTTAAAGTACCAGTTAATCAACTCTGATACAGAGGCAGTTCTTGCAAAAGGTCTCTGCGAGAGAATCGGTATCGAAGGAAGCCAGATCACATACCAGCCAGCAGGCGGAGAGAAGGAAGTTACTGTTTCCCCGATGCCGACACACACACAGGCCATCCAGCTTGTATTAGACGCTCTTACAAACGAGAAGAACGGCGTTATCAAGAGTCTTGCAGAGGTTGGCGCTGTTGGTCACCGTGTCGTACACGGCGGTGAGAAGTTCACTTCTTCCACAGTAATCACAGGTGAGGCTATGAAAGCAATCGAAGAGTGCAACGACCTTGCACCGCTTCACAACCCGGCAAACCTGATCGGTATCCGCGCTTGCCAGGAGCTTATGCCGAACGTACCGATGGTAGCTGTATTTGATACTGCATTCCATCAGACAATGCCGGAGGAGGCTTACCTTTACGGCCTTCCGTACGAGTACTATGAGAAGTACAAAGTAAGAAGATACGGCTTCCACGGAACATCCCACAGCTTCGTATCCAAGAGAGCTGCTGAGGTTGCTGGAAAACCGTACGAGGATTTAAAGATCATCGTTTGCCATCTTGGAAACGGCGCGAGCCTTTCCGCTGTAAAGAACGGCAAATCTGTAGATACAAGCATGGGTCTTACTCCTCTTGAAGGACTTATCATGGGAACACGTTCCGGTGATATGGATCCGGCTATCATGGAGTTCATCGCTAAGAAGGAGAACCTTGACATCGCAGGCGTTATGAACGTTCTGAACAAGAAGTCTGGTGTTCTTGGACTTTCCGGCGTATCCAGCGACTTCCGTGACATCGAGGAAGCAGCTGAGGCTGGCAATGACCGCGCAGCAAAAGCTCTTGCAGCTTACAACTACCGCGTTGTTAAATACATCGGCGCTTACACAGCAGCTATGGACGGCGTAGATGTAATCGCATTCACAGCAGGTCTTGGCGAGAACGGCAAGTCCATGAGAAAGGCTGTTTGCGAGCATTTATCCTACCTCGGCATCAAGATCGACGACGAGGCTAACAGCGTAAGAGGAAAAGATATCGTAATCTCCACACCGGATTCCAAGGTTAAGGTTATGGTTATCCCGACAAACGAGGAGCTTGCAATCGCAAGAGAGACTCTGGCTCTCGTAAAATAATTTTTGACAGTTTGTCCGCGCAGATCGCTGCGCGGTGGACCAATTAGCAATGACGCTGACCCGTTCAGAGTCCTGCGAGAGCAGGAATGAGCGGGTTGGCTTCTCTGTTGTCTGGAGGTTTTAACGGCCTCAGGACGGCTTTGGAGCCCTCGCGATATACGCAGGGTTTTCTTTCACAGGTGCGAAAATATTTCGTTCCTGGCGCTCTTAATGCGCGCTCTGGCGCGGTTAAGAATTTGTCACAAAGGCATGATTTGAGTGCGGAAATGCATGAAAATAGAAC
>CAVFLH010000239.1:0-3253 GCA_963622995.1 uncultured Eubacteriales bacterium
GCAAAAATCCCATCGGCGCAGCCGATTTGGAATGGATTTTTGCTCGTAACTATGAAGGTACTGAATAGATACCTTATAGGAAATATTTAGAGTATACGTTTAATTTCTATGATAATCGTTATAAATTAGTGTGTCATGGTACACTTTTCTGTACTCGGATCGTGACGTAAAATACCCTTGCTGTCTGTGCAGTAATAGTAATCATCAGAGTCCTTTACATTTTTCTTATTTTTCTGGATTGTACCACTCTCGTTGACAAGATACTGCGCGTTATTGTATGTAACTGCCTGATACTTCGTATCTTCATCAGCTGTCAGACGTAAGCCGTTCAGATAAATATATCCACTAGAAATACCAGTTTCACCGACACCTCTCGGAGAACCATTGGACTTGAAGCTGAAGGTATAGTTGGAACCATCAAGGCTGATTGTTGTTGTGCCTGTCTTTGCGGCACCGTTGTCGGAGAGATATAATAATTTCATGGTGCTGGAGTCCATGTTTTTGATAGTGTCGATGGAATCGACCTCACCGGAAATATGAATGATCTTAGAATCATCATATGTAAGGATTCTTAAGCCTGTAACCATCTCTCCGTTGGAATTGAATAAGTAGGACTTTCCATCAATCGTCTTAGTTACACCGTTTTCACCGTCAGCAGTAGGAATTGTGATTTCCCCCTTGGAGTTTGCGTAATACCAGTGGGTAGTTCCGTTTTCATAATCCTCGTTGTTTAAATCTTTATCCGGAACAGCCTCGAACCAGCCGGTATGAAGCTTCGGCTCATCCTCGTCGCCATAATACTTCCAGGTTTTTTTATCACTGTTGTGTACCCAGGCATCCAGAGCGACACCTCTGTCATCAAAGGTATACTTTACGTTGCCGATCGTCTTCTCAGTGTTGACGGTCTTCTTACCGTTGGAAGCAAAGTAGAAGTGGTAAGTCGGCTCGTTGTCGTCCTCGTTGTCATCGTCCTTAACGCTGATGTATACCCATGCATTTGTAACGAGACTGCCGTCGCCCTCCGCGTCACCGTAGTATATAGCGGAAGCCCAGTCGGACTCATCGGAGATATTCTCGCCGGAGGAAGTGATCCAACCGGTAAGCATTCTTCCGTAGTTATCGAAAGCGAATTTCTTGCCGTTGATATCAGCAATCTTTACGCCGTCACCGCTTGTGCGGTAAGCGCGTCCGTTGTTGTCGAAGTAGTACCAGCTGCCTTCGCCGACTTTATCGTCGCCCTGCCAGCTCGGATTCTCAAGGAAACGCCAGGAGTTCTTTAACATCTGTCCGCCGCTTCTTAAGTAGTAGTAGTTGCCGTTGTCCTCAAGAAGTGTGTTGCGGACCATATATCCGTCAGCGCCGAGGTAGTAGGACTCGCCGTTGTCAGATCTCCACTCGCTTGTAACGTTGTTGCCGTTATTGTCGGTGTAGACCCATTCGCTGTTTACAGACTTCCAGGCAGCAAAAGAACTGAATGAAGCACCCAGTGCGAGAACTGCGGATGCGGAAAGTACTGCCAGGCAGAAGTTTTTCTTTCTCATTTAATATTCCTCCTCATGGAAATTGTAACAGCAGCCAGATAATTTTCATAGCTGCTGAAAATCCTCAAATATTTACATATCCTATTATACCAGAATTCCAGTTTATGACAATGGTATTTTCCCGTCAACTTGTGGTAAAAGTGTGGCAGGGGAATTACAAATTGCTTAAGAAAAATTCAGATAATCCGACGCGTCCTTCAGGAAACTTGCGATGATCAGCAGAATCACAAACGCTACCGGGAACGCCGCGATGATGGATACGCTCTGCAGGTTCGCCATGGAGCTGTCGGAAAATACCAGTGCCATCGGAAGCAAAATCAGCATGATCGCCCAGAAGGCCTTTACGGCGTTGTGCGGCTCCTCATCGCCGGTGATCTGGCGGTAGGTGTAGGAGGAAGCCACAAGGGCGATGGAGTCGAAGCTGGTGGCGTAGAAGGCAACCATGGCAACGATCAGGAGCACAAGGACCAGCGGCGCAAGCGGCAGTGTCTGGATGATGGCGATGATCGTTGTGTAGAGATCATTTCCGGCGGCGTAGATCGCCATCACGTCCAGCTTTCCGCTTACCTGGAGTCCCAGGCTGTAGTTTCCTAAAATAATGAAGCTCAGGCAGGTGGCGCTGACGCAGCAGGCATATCCGCCGAGGATCGTCTGGCGCACGGTCCTGCCGCGGGAGATGGATCCGATGAAGAATGGGGATGCCACGCACCATACCATCCAGTAAGCCCAGTAGAAGATCGTCCATGTCTGGGGGAAGGAAGTGGTCCGCTGCGGGTCCGTGAAGGTCGCAAGGCTTAAGAAATTCTGTGCCAGGTTTCCGATAGCCGCAAAGCCGGTCTCCAGGATATATCGTGTCTCACCGCCGAGGAACAGCACATAAGCCAACAGGGCGAAGAATAAGTACATGCAGGATTTCGCAAGGATGGAAATGCCTTTCATACCGTGCAGAAGGGCATATGTGTAGAAGATGCAGGTGACGCCCAGGATCGCGATCGTCATCCATTTGGAGGACGGAATATGGAACAAGGTCGTCAGCACCTGGGACATCAACGGAGTTGCCAGGGCGAAGGTCGTCGTGGTTCCGGCGAGGAGCGCGAAGAGCGCCAGAAGGTCGATGAGCTTTCCAGGAACACCGTCCACCTTGTTTCCGAGGAGCGCGCGGCATGCCTCAGAGTATTTCTGCTTGTGGCAGCCCCGCACATGAAGCATGAAGCCGAAGCACACGGCGAGCACCAGGTAGAACGCCCACGGGATCGGACCCCAGTGGAAGAGCGGGTAGGTGCTGGACCAGGTCTGCATAGAACCCATCTCGGCGATATGTGGGTCGTTGGCGTAGAGGATCCACTCGCAGAAGGAGTAGAAGAGGATGTCAGCGGCGAGGCCGGAGGTGAACATCATGCTGGCCCACACGAAGAGCGGGTATTTCGGCTTCTCATCCGGCTTTCCGAGGCGGATATTCCCGAATCTGGAGAACGCCAGAAACAGGGAGAGCAGGAAGACGAAGAGACCGACCGCCAGGTAGAACAGGCCGAAGGTGTCGCCTAAGATAAAGCGGATCGTATCGAGAACGCTCTTTGACGCGTCCGGCATCATGATAAAGCAGACGCAGAGCGCCAGGATCGCGAGAAACGGCACGATCACGGTGACCCAGTCGATCCGGTCTTTTAACGGTGTTTCGGAATTGTTGGAACTCATAGTGGAACCTCCTATAG
>CAVFLH010000240.1:0-3243 GCA_963622995.1 uncultured Eubacteriales bacterium
CCATAAAACCCATTGACTTTCAAAGACGCCTGTTATAGAATAAGAATCACACGAGATGACAGGGTGTCACTCATGCACATGAAAAGAAAATTTCAGCATGTGAGAAGGCAGAAAAAAAGCAGAAAAAGCGCGAAAACAATGAAAAGCACTGCAGAAAAATGAAAATCAAGGAGGCAGACGTATGGGTACAAAAGACGGCGAAAAAAAGCCGAACCCGAATGATCTCAACACATTCAAGGCATTTTTCTATTACATGATCATTATCGTGGTCATGACGGTCCTGTTAAACGGACTCGTATTCCCGTCCGCTCTGAAAAGCCAGGTGAAGGAAGTCGGATACAACGAATTCCTGACCATGGTTGACAACGGGCAGGTCACACAGGTGGAGAAAGATGACGCGAACGGCGAGATCGTGTTCATCACAAAAGACAGCAGCGGAAAACAGCAGGTCTACAAGACAGGTCTCTGGGACGACCCGGACCTGACAGACCGGTTATACAGCAAGGGAGTTACCTTTGATAAGGTGATCCCGCAGAAGGAATCTGCCATCATGGCATTCTTCACAAACTGGATCCTCCCGTTCGTGATCATGATCGCCATCGGACAGCTCTTGAGCCGCAGCATGGCGAAGCGCATGGGCGGAAACGCAATGACGTTCGGAAAGTCCAATGCGAAGATCTACGCGGAGAGCGAGACCGGCGTGACATTCGCGGATGTAGCAGGCGAGGAGGAGGCCAAGGACGCCTTAAAGGAGATCGTTGACTTCCTTCATGATCCGAAGAAATATTCCGATATCGGTGCCACACTTCCGAAGGGCGCGCTGCTCGTAGGTCCTCCAGGAACAGGTAAAACATTACTTGCAAAGGCCGTTGCCGGTGAGGCGCATGTTCCGTTCTTTTCGATCTCCGGTTCCGAGTTCGTCGAGATGTTCGTCGGCATGGGCGCCGCGAAGGTCCGCGATCTTTTCAAACAGGCTAACGAGAAAGCTCCGTGTATCGTCTTCATCGATGAGATCGATACCATCGGTAAAAAGCGTGACGGAAGCGGCCTGGGCGGAAACGACGAGCGCGAGCAGACCTTAAACCAGCTCCTCACCGAGATGGATGGATTCGATGGACGAAAGGGCGTTGTGATTCTGGCGGCCACAAACCGTCCGGAGACCCTGGATAAGGCCCTCTTAAGACCGGGCCGCTTCGACAGAAGAATTCCGGTAGAACTTCCGGACCTCAAAGGCCGTGAGGCGATCCTGCGGGTACACGCAAAAGATGTCAAGATGGATGAGTCCGTTGACTTCAACGCCATCGCGAGAGCCACCGTCGGCGCCAGCGGTGCAGAGCTTGCGAATATCATCAACGAAGGCGCGCTCCGTGCGGTCCGCATGGGACGCCGTGTCGTATCCCAGGCCGACCTGGAGGAGAGCGTGGAGACCGTTATCGCCGGTTACCAGAAGAAGAACGCGTCCGTATCCGAGAAGGAACGCCGGATCGTCGCTTACCATGAGATCGGCCACGCTCTGGTAGCTGCGTGTCAGAGCAATTCCGCTCCGGTCCACAAGATTACAATTATTCCAAGAACATCGGGTGCTCTTGGATACACGATGCAGGTGGAGGACGGCGAGCGCCTTCTTATGAGTAAGGAAGAGGCACTTAACAAGATCGCGACCCTGACCGGCGGACGCGCGGCTGAGGAGTTCATGTTCCACTCCATCACAACAGGCGCTTCCAATGATATCGAGCAGGCCACAAAGCTTGCCCGCGCCATGGTGACCCGCTACGGCATGAGCGACCAGTTCGGTATGGTTGCCCTTGAGACCGTGACAAACCAGTACTTGGGCGGAGATACTTCCCTGGCATGCTCACCGGAGACAGCGAAAGCCATCGATGACGAGGTGATCGCTACCGTGAAGGCACAGTACGAGAAGGCAATGGGAATTTTAAAAGACCACGCCGCAAAATTAAACGAACTCGCCGGATATCTTCTCGAGAAGGAGACGATCACCGGGGAAGAGTTTATGGAGATCCTGAATCGATAAAATAAAAAACTATAAAGACTCAGATGCCATGTAAAAGTGGTATCTGAGTCTTTTTCTGTCGTCGTGCATCAAAAAAGCTGCCAGGGACAGACAGCATGAAATCACGATTGTGTGTGCCGGAAACCTGTGTTAGAATGGTAGTAGAAATTTAGCTGTTGGGCTTAAAATACAAGATCGAAATACCGACAGGAGGAACAACGGATGAAACAGAGATACTGTCCATACTGCGACCAGAAAATGACGTCGGGTATATACTGCAAAGGCTGTAAAAGAATCGTTCTGCATCCATATATGCAGGACGTGGATTACTATTTAAATGAAAGACATCCGCAGCATGAGTCGGGCTGCCTGTACCATGACGGCGGAAGCGAATATCCGGGAAGCAGCGCATCCAGCACAGATCCGTACTCGGGAGTGTTTAAATCGAGCGGAACTTCGTCCAGAACCCAGAGTGGAAAGAAAAAGACAGACAGGGAGAGAAAAACAGCGAATCCGTTCCAGAATATGGGAAACCGGACCGCAGGACAGCGGAACGCGTTCGAACATATGAAGAGCCAGCTTGAACAGTACCGCAGCCAGGCGGATACCTGTCAGAGCGGAACTTACAGCAGCCAGTCCGCGAAGAACACCATGGACCGCGTAAACTCCCAGCGTGGGCGGAAGAAGCCGTTTACCGGCATCCTGATCGTCGTGATCATCTGGCTTGTATTTTCCGTCGGCGGAAATCTGATCTTCCTTATCACCCATGCTGTCCGGGAGTCGATCTACGGGATCGAGAATATTCTCGATTCATCCAGTGGTGACCGCTGGTCCTCCGACGGTTTCAGTGCCGTGGATGTGCTGGAAGCCGCATTCCAGGAACTCGGCTATCTGGATACGGATCTGAGCGGACAGGAGATATACCAGGAACTGATCAATACCGAGGACATGATCGTCAGCAAGACAGATGACAGTGTCAACGGATTTACCACAGCTTATGGTCCGGAGATCCTTGCAGGCAAAGAGAGCCCGTCAGAGGACGATTTCTACTCGATCCAGATGTATGCGCCGGGGTATTACACAAGCGTAGAGTAGGAAAAGAAAAGTTAATAGAATCGATAACTGATATGCTGCAGGATCCAAAAAAGATTCTGCAGCATGTTTTATCTTAATGAAACTATAAATGAGCAAGTTCGTGATTTTGCATAAAAAGAGAGACATCTTGATTCGCG
>CAVFLH010000241.1:0-3209 GCA_963622995.1 uncultured Eubacteriales bacterium
TAATAAAGCAAGTTATATATCTGTTGCACCTTAGAAAATATGCAGCTATTTCCTTCATTCTGCTCTTTCTAACCGCAACTCAGATCACAGGAAAAATCACTCTCTGGAGGTACACATAAAATGGAAAACACCACATCCGCAGCATCCCCGATCACCGGCCACACCAGCCTCATCTGCCTGCTGGGCAGTCCCTGCGCCCACAGCGTCTCCCCGATGATGCACAACGCATCCTTCGAGGCACTTGGACTCGACTACCGCTATCTCGCATTTGATGTCAACGAAGAGACACTTCCCACCGCAGTAGCCGGATTAAAAGTTCTCGGTGCCCGCGGCTTCAACCTGACCATGCCGGATAAAAACCTCATGGTCTCCCTCTGCGATGACCTCTCCACCGCGGCCCGGATCATCGGGGCCGTCAACACGGTCGTAAACGAAAACGGTCGCCTCGTCGGCCACAACACCGACGGAATCGGCTACATGCAGTCCATAAAAGATGCCGGTTACGATATCATCGGCAAAAAAATGACACTCCTGGGTGCAGGCGGAGCTGCCACCGCAATCCTGGTACAGGCAGCCCTCGACGGCTTAAAAGAGATCTCCGTCTTCGTGAGATCCACCAGCCGCTTCTACGACCGCCTGGTACATACCGTCGACGAACTCACGAAGATCACCGACTGCAAAATCAAGATCTGCGACTTCTCCGACGCAGACCTCTTAAAGAAAGAACTCGCGGACAGCGCCATCCTCACAAACGGAACCTCCGTCGGCATGGCTCCCCACGAGGACACCTGCCCGGTGCCGGAAGACCTGACCTTCCCGAAAGACCTCATCGTCTCCGACATCATCTACAACCCGCGTGAGACCAAACTCCTCACCATGGCCAAGACCCAAGGCAATCCATTCTTCAACGGCTCCTACATGCTCCTCTACCAGGGTGCCGAAGCCTTCCGCCTCTGGACAGGAAAGGAAATGCCGGTGGAGAAGATCAAGAAAGAGTTTTTCTCCGATCCCTTTTATTCAAAAAGCAACTTAGACCACTTACGCCGCGGCATTGCTGCTTTAAATTCTGGAAATGGCGTTTCACATGAGTTGATCACCGACGAAAAATAACAAACATTACAATGAAAAGCCCATAAGGCGGAAAATCTTCCATTCTCATGGGCTTTAAATAGTTTATGGTTCCGTAATCTTATTAATTTTTTTCCGTAATTCATCCCCGCTAACCTCTCCGCGCTCATAAGCCTGAAGCATCTCCCTCTCATCATTCGTGATCGCCATTCCCTCCATTTTAAGCGTGGCTTCCACTTCCCTCGCCGCTTCTTCTGCGGAATAGGTGCCTGCAGGAAGGCTGACCTCAAACGGAATCTTTCTCTGCAGTACCAACTGGGTGAGTGACATATTGATATACGTGGATAAGTTGAGTCCTAATTTTTCTAATATTTCTGTAGCACTATTCTTCAGATTTTCATTTGTTCTTGCCTGTACGATAGACATGTTTGCCATAAAACAAACCTCCTTTTATATATTATATTGTGCTACATTATCTATACGTTGTCTATCGTATTATATTAATTACCTGAATCTTCCACCGGTGACTTCTTCCTGATACATGGCAGCAAAAAAGGAAAACGATCTGTCTGCGCAAATCATCGATGCGGCAGACAGATCGTTTCCCTCAATCAAATCTTTCGTTTATTTCAAGCCGTCATCGTCTATTTAATAAAATACCAGGTAATTTATCTCTTACTTACTCTGCCCCGCAATAATCTCCTCCGCCATCGCAAACATCTCATCCGCGCTGAGATCATCGCCGAACTTGAACAGGCTGTAGCCCTGTCCGTCCATGTTCCACTCTACCGTGTAGGAAGTCATGACTTCGACCTTGTCGCTGCCATAAGCCAGGTTGAAATTGCCCTCTTCCTGGGCCTTTTTGTCCTCCTCGGTAAGTTCATAGTCTGCCGGGACGAACTTGTTGGTCAGCTTGTAGAGGCGGAGTTCTGTGCCATCCTCGCCGGTCTTCACCTCTGCCGGGGTGAACTCGTCCTCCATACCAACTTCCGCGGAGAATGTGACGTCCTCCATGCCGTCTTTCCCATATGTGACAGAAAGCTGTGTTCCATTTCCCAGCTTATTTCCATCCTTATCTTCCGTCTCATAGCTTACCGGCACAGCGGCCTTAAACGTGTATCCGTTGGAGAACTTCTCCGGGAAATCCACCATCGGTCCATTCTCCTTCTGAAGCTCCAGCGCCTGCTCATAAGTGTGGACCTCGTCTCTTATATCGCTATGGGATGTGATCCCCGCGATCTTTCCAAGTGCAAATGCTGTCATGCTTCCAAATACACAGATTGCCGCAACCGCCACTACCGCTTTTTTCATAAAACCTTTTTTCATATAATTTCCCTCTCTTTCTATCTTCCCATATACATTTCTCCGGATCCGCGCCTCCCGCACCGATTCGTTCGGAAGTTCGCCTGCGCGGCTCTCAAACATGTTTTTCAGTCTCTTTTCTAAGATAGGATCGTCCATGTTTTTCCTCCTTCCTCCTGTGTGAGGACCTTCTTCAACTGTTCCTTCGCATGGAACAACCTGGATTTCACCGTTCCCTCAAACACCCCGCAGACCTTCGCGATCTCGCGGATCGGCATATCGTTGTAATAGTACAGGATCAGCACGGTCTTCTGCTTCGTCGGCAGCTTTTCCACCGCCTCGTAGAGGATCCGCTCTTCCTCCTTCATAATGCAGTTTTCCAGGACGGATCTTCCTGTATCCGTCTGCCCTGAAGCAGGTTTCTCCTCCGGCTGTTCCTTCCTCGATTTTCTGCAGATCTTCCACGCGGACCTCGTGAGGATCCTGTAAAACCATGTCTTGAAGGCTGCCGGGTCCCGGAGCTTCTTCCGATTTAAATAGCAGGCGGTAAATGTCTCCTGGACGATGTCCTCGCTGTCCACTGCATTCCCGGAGATCAGCCATGCCGCCCTGAGAGCCGGTCTCTCATACTTCTCCATCAGCTCCCCGAATGCCTCCATGTCGCCGTCGATCATCCGTCTCACTATATTCTCTTCATCCATGTCCTGCCTCCTCTCTTTTTTGATGCATCTGTCTTATAGAGACAGGCAAATGGGAGAAAGTTCATTTTTATCGAAAAAAATTTAATATCAAAAATCAGGACCACCACCTGCATCCAGCGCAGATGATCTGTCCTGCTT
>CAVFLH010000242.1:0-3192 GCA_963622995.1 uncultured Eubacteriales bacterium
GTCATACACCACACTCACTGACCGCGAAGCCCTCTACTGCCTCTGCCACGTCCCCGGCTTCGGCAGCATAACAATCGGAGCCTTAAAAGACACTTTCGGGACCTACCTGTCCGCCTGGACGGCAAAGCCCAAGGAACTGCAGAAATCAGGAATCCTCACAGAACGGCGCGCAGAGGTCTTTCTGGAATCGAGAGAATATGAATCCGAATGGCTGAGGGAATTTTCCAGTCTGGCACAGAAGAACATCCGCTTCGTCGCGGAATGCGACCCGGACTACCCGACCCGGTTTCTTCCATATAAAGACCGTCCGGCTGCCATCTTCGTAAAAGGTAGTCTCCCGGAAAACGAGGTCCCGTCTGTGGCCATCGTGGGCGCGAGAGCCTGCACGGAGTACGGCAGGGAAGCGGCGGGCTTCTACGCCGGGGAACTAGCCAACGCCGGAGTCAACATCATCAGCGGCATGGCGGCAGGCGTGGACGGCTATGCCCACAGAGGTGCCATCGAGCGCGGAAAACCCACCTACGCGGTCTTAGGCTGTGGGGTAAATGTCTGCTACCCGAGGGAAAACTACAAAATTTTCCGCGCCATGGAGGAAAACGGCGGTATTCTCTCAGAGTTTGTCCCGGGAACCCGCCCCGCCGCCATGAACTTCCCCCTGCGCAACCGGATCATCAGCGCCCTGGCCGACGCGGTTATTATAATAGAAGCGAGGGAGAAGAGCGGCTCCCTCATCACGGCGGACTTTGCCTTAGAGCAGGGAAAAGAGGTTTTCGCACTCCCGGGACGGGCAAATGACCCCTTAAGCGGGGGCTGCAACCGCCTGATCCAGGGCGGCGCAAATATGCTTTTAAGCCCCTCGGATGTGCTGGAATTCCTCGGGATGAAATACGAAAGAAAATTAACGATTCATAAATTTTCACAAAATAGGCTTGCCAAGAACGAAAATTTGGTGTATGCTTCGGTTGATTCGCGCCCTAGATATCTGGAAGAGATCGCCGCGCAGAGCGGACTCTCCGTGACAGAATGTATGGAAGCCCTTTTAAAGCTGGAGCTTGCGGGACTTGTTTTTGGAACCGGGATTGTAGAGTCTCCTGCAAAGGTTAAAACAATTAAAAAATTCCTGGGAAGCACATATGAGGTCGACGCGTCCAACGGACACGTGAGAGATCTTCCGAAGAGCCAGCTCGGAATTGATGTGGAAAATGACTATGAACCGAAATATATTACGATCCGGGGCAAGGGAGATATCCTTGCAAAGCTCCGGAAGGAAGTAAAAAAAGCAGATAAAATTTATCTCGCAACTGACCCTGACCGTGAGGGAGAAGCGATTTCCTGGCATTTGATGAAAGCGTTAAAACTTGACGAGGTAAGAGATAAAAAAATATACAGGATCAGTTTCAATGAGATCACGAAAAACGCGGTAAAAGCGTCCATAAAGGCACCGAGAGATATCGATATGAACCTGGTGGACGCCCAGCAGACGAGACGTATCCTGGACCGTATCGTAGGTTATAAGATCAGCCCGATCCTCTGGGAGAAGGTAAAGAGAGGCTTAAGTGCAGGCCGTGTCCAGTCTGCGGCCCTCCGCATGATCTGCGACAGGGAAGAGGAGATCTCTGCGTTTATCCCGGAGGAATACTGGAGCCTCGACGCGATGTTAAAGGCCCCAGACTCTAAGAAACCGGCAGCGGCCCATTTCCATCATGATAAAGATGGAAAGACGGAGATCAGGAGCAAAGCGGAGCTCGATGCCCTGCTTGAGTCCTTAAAGGGACAGAAATTTATTGTGACAGATATCAGAAACGGAGAGCGCACGAAGAAGCCGCCGCTTCCGTTTACAACGAGCACCCTGCAGCAGGAGGCGTCCAAGGCGTTGAACTTCTCGCCCCAGAAGACCATGCGTCTCGCCCAGCAGCTCTATGAGGGCGTTGATGTAAAAGGCCACGGCACCGTCGGTCTTATCACCTACCTGCGTACCGATTCCACCCGTGTGGCCGAGGAAGCGGAGAAGATGGCAAGTGATTTCATCGCTGAGAATTACGGCGAAAATTACCTGTCCCAGGGTGAAAATACAAAGAAGAACAGCGGAAAGATCCAGGATGCCCACGAGGCGATTCGTCCGACAAACCTTTCCCTGACACCGGTAAAGGTAAAAGAATCCCTGGCGAGAGACCAGTTCCGTCTCTACCAGCTGATCTGGAAACGCTTCACAGCGAGCCGCATGTCCGCGGCTGTCTACGAGACAACATCCGTAAAGATCGGAGCAGGCGGAAACGAGTTCACGATGACAGCGTCCAGACTGAAATTCGACGGCTTCATGTCCGTATACATTGAGGCGGATGAGAAAGAGGAGAAGAACCAGATCCTCTCGAAGTTGGAGAAAGGCGAGGAGCTGGAGCTTGAGGATCTCGTGAGTGCCCAGCACTTTACCCAGCCGCCGGCCCACTACACAGAGGCATCCCTGGTAAAAGCCATGGAGGAGCAGGGCATCGGCCGTCCGAGTACCTACGCGCCGACGATCACAACGATCCTGGCCCGCCGCTATGTGGTAAAGGAGAACAAGAACATCTACGTGACCGAGATCGGCGAGGTGGTAAACCGGATCATGAAGCAGTGCTTCCCGAGTATCGTGGACATTGCCTTCACCGCGAACCTGGAGTACCTGTTAGACAGCGTCGGCGAGGGCCTGACCCCGTGGAAGACCATCGTAAGAAACTTCTACCCGGATCTCATGGAAGCCGTGGAAGAGGCTCAGAGAACCTTAGAGACCGTGCATATCGCGGACGAGGAGTCCGACGAGGTCTGCGAACTCTGCGGAAGAAGAATGGTCATCAAGTACGGTCCTCACGGAAAATTCCTCGCATGTCCTGGATTCCCGGAGTGCCGCAACACGAAGCCGTATCTGGAGAAGACCGGAATCCCGTGCCCGAAGTGCGGCAAGGAAGTGATCATCAAGAAGACGAAAAAGGGAAGAAAGTACTACGGCTGTGAGAACAACCCGGACTGCGACTTCATGTCATGGCAGAAACCGTCCACCGAGAAGTGCCCGGAGTGCGGCAGCTACATGGTGGAAAAAGGAAACAAACTCGTCTGCGCCAACGAGCAGTGCGGATTTGTGATGCCGATGAAGGAAAATAAGGAAGAAAAAGAAGATTAATAAGGCAGATTTTGATCCGGCAGGGTGCCCATATG
>CAVFLH010000243.1:0-3161 GCA_963622995.1 uncultured Eubacteriales bacterium
TAGCTGCATCGTGCGTATGTAACTGTAGTTGTTTATTTATCTGATCATTTATTTCAGGCACTTATTAACCCACTCAATAAAGTTCGTCGTAGAGTCACCGGTGCTCTCCGCCATCGTGTGGACTTCGCCCCAGATCGTTGCAAAATCCACATCAGCGCCGTAGTTCTTGAGCGCCAGCGCCAGGTTTACTTCCGTTGTGAGGGATGTGTCACTCTGGGCGATTCCGGTGCGGATGCGCCAGTAGTCGGCAACGGTGGATTTCTGGTAACCGTCATAGTAGCTGGACAGATAGTAAAGCGGATTGTACATGTTTCCGCGTTCTGTCACGGTGTTTCCCTCAGAATCAGTCTTTTCCATCGCCTCGGTGAATGCCGCCCCGTAGGTCTCGTCATCCTTTAAGAGTTCTGCCAGTGTGGCGTCAAAATGGGATGTTGTTCCGTCACCGTATCCGAATAAGGTGTTTTCTGCCTGACTCTCATCCAGGGCGTCGAATGCACCGATTCCTTTGGAGGCACGCTTGCATGCGTTCGTGAAGTCCGCGATGCTGGTGATGGCTGCCGTGTTGGTGGCGCTGTCGTAGTTGACCCATGTTCCGTCCGCGTTCAGGGCATCGATGTAGTCCTGGGCAGTCTCATATGTGCCGGAGAGTGTTACGCCGCCGGTGGAGAGATTTCGGTCTACACCGTCCATGGCATAGAAGTCCGGTGCGCCGTTTCCTGTTTCTGGAGCTGCGTCACCATTCGGTGCCTTGTCGCCCTGAGTCGATGCCTTATCATCCGATTTCTCCGATGATTTATCTGCCGGAGCATTTCCGTCTTTCTCCGGTGCGTTCTTCACAGAGTTATCTCCGTTCTGATTGTCATCTTTATTTATACCAGGATCGCCCTGTCCAGGATTTCCGTCCGGTCTGTCACCCTGTTTTCCATCTGCCTGAGCATCGCCCTTCTGCATGTCATCAGGCATTCCGTTTCCATCCTGCGGCGCTCCATCTGGTTTCTGTCCGCCCTGACCTCTGCCTCCGCCCTGCGGACCTTTCTTTGTCTCCACCGTGTACGGAAATGTGGTATCTTCCAGGAAATTATTCAATGATGTCTCCACCACACCTTTCAGATACTCATAATATGTGCCGGACTGGTAGATTCCCTCTTCCGACTCCGTCAGTGTCAGCGCATTTCCCGAAGAATCCTTGAGCCCCAGATCATTGATATACTGTGCAAACGCCTCTGCCATTCCGTTCGACAGCGTCTGTTCCTGCTCCGTAAGATCCGTTCTCGTATTTCCAAGGTTCCACTCGTACGCCTCATCCGCATAATCGAGTTCTGTGATCGGGCACCAGCACATGGAACCAGTCACCGCGTCGCTGACGCCGGAGACCGCGCCGATGGCTGTCAGGTACGGCTCATAATCCTCGCTGTCACCAGTCGCACCTAAGAGTGCGCTCTGGGCTCCGCCGCCGCTCATGCCGAAGGAGAATACCCGGTCCACATCTCCCGGGATCACGCCGTCGTTGTAACGGATATACCGGATCGCCGCCTTTAAGTCTGTGACGCCCGCCGGAGCTCCCGCATCACGTCCGCGGCATCCTGCTGCCACATAGATAAATCCTGCGCTCGTGTAGGATGCGGAATCTGCCACATAGTCTGTCGGAGCCGCCATCGCGGAATATCCCGGCGTGTTGACTGGAATCACGATAGGCGCAGAATCCGCCGTGTAGCCCTGGACAGCCGCCTGACTGTTGATCTCGCAGGTAAATGTCCCGTCTCCGTTGTCCTTCGCATTCATGTATGCCGCCGGGACAAAGATTCCAAGTGTCTCATAGTCCTCGTCTGCTGGATTCGCACAGTAGGAGATTCCCGTCTGCCAGTATACCTTATCGTCGGAATTGTACTGCCACTTCGTGGAATCGATCTGCGGCAGTGATGTCACAGCCGTCTCCCCGGCCCGCTCTGTCTCCACCTGGCTCGTCTCCGTTTCCGTCTGAGCCGCACTGCTCCCGCTTCCTGCCGCTCCACTGCTACATCCAGAAAGCACCAGCGCCGCCGCCAAAAATAACCCAATCCGTCTTCCAACTCTCATCATGATCTCTTCTCTCCATTTCCTTTCCGCTTATAATACATTGCCATTGTCTTTTTTCATTTTTTATAGCTTAAGAAACTTTTGTGAAAAGGCTGTGAAAATATTGTGGTAATATTTCGAATAATTGTGTCTTTTCTGCATCAAGAGCTGCATAATAAAAGTCCCCAACAATCTTTTTTGACCATTGGGGACCTTCATTAAAATAACTATTCTCCTATCCATCCATCATCTGCTCAAACATTTTCACAGAATCCACTTTAGCTGCCATTTTTATCCATTTATACAAGCATTCTTCATTTGTTTCTTTTTGGATCCTATTTTCCAGTCTCTTGGGTACGCTTCCGTTTTCTTTCAGAAGACGTAAGATCGTATCAATTTTAGCCTGCCGTTCCCCCTCTTCAATTCCAACCGAATAAATACTCATCCTGGCATCCTCCCACTCTTCCGAGGCCTTGACTTCCTCCACGATCCGGTTCAAATTTAGAATTCTCTCATCCTGTACCATGATTTCAGGATTGTCAAGTTCACTCTTTTTCATATACTGCAGCAGACTGACCAGTACTGGTTCGCCGTTTTTGCTGGACATATTCAAGAATATCTTTTTTGTTCCATCGCCCAAACGAAGTCCCGGTATCTCCTCACATTGCTCTGTAAATGTATACATTGCCTGATCCAGTCCAAAAATATCCTCCTGGGTGATAAATGTGACAATCGTCGATGGCAGTTCCCGGTATTTCGTTTTCCTCCCTGCCTTCAGAATCGGTGTATCCAGTAGACCCTGATAAAATCTGGATCTCCTGCGGACATCGTCATTCTGGGTATCGTTCTGCATCTCCGTCACAAATTGGCGTTCATCTTCCGACTCTGCCCATGCATCCAGCCGAATTGCCCTTTTTTCCTATGGCATTTAAAACGACCTCTTCCACATGGACCCGCGCCAATTTTAAGTTCGGTTCATCCATGATAATACTGAGTACACTTTCATGTGCTTCTGCATGCTTCATCACCGATAGAAACAGTGCAAAATCGCTGAGATTCACTTCTGCATCCTTGAAAGACACAGACTTCTGTCCACTTTCTTTCAT
>CAVFLH010000244.1:0-3119 GCA_963622995.1 uncultured Eubacteriales bacterium
GTCCGCACATCACGAATTTAATTATGCAGTTTTTCAAATTTGCTCATTTATAGGAGAAAGATTATATAACAGGAAACGGAGCAAACATATATCATGGCAGAAAACAACAATAAACAGGAAAACATCATTCTCTGCGGCGCAAACTCTTACCAGCAGAAATACTATTTCAACGAGAAATTCAAACTCCTCCCGGAAAACATCAAAAAGGAACTGCAGATCATGTGCGTTCTCTTCACCGAGGACGTAGGCGGAATTCTCTTCCTGGAATTTACCCCGGAAGGAAACCTCGAGTTCCGCGTGGAAGCGGAGGACCAGGACTATCTCTTCGATGAGATCGGCAGCGGCCTTAAGATCCGCCAGTACCAGAGAGAAAAAAAGGAACTCTTAGAATCCCTGGAGTTATTCTACCGCGTGGTATTCCTCGGCGACAAGCTTGAGGATGAGCAGGGGAAAGAGGGAGAATAAAACTTGCATTTGCCTTCGAATTTCCACAGCAAGCTGCCGGCAGCAGGATTTACAAGCGGAGAAGCGAAACAAATATCCCATATCGGAGGAAATGGTATGAGAAAAGTAGATTGGAAAAGCAGAATAAACAAGAATAATAGAAAAGCATGGAAAGATGCGAAGGCAGCAGTTACCAAGGCTGTCGGCGCAGCATTTTTCGGCATAACGCTTATCAGCGCAGCCGGAATGACCTCCTACGCATTTAACCTGGGTCCAGGCATGGAAGACCACGAGATCCTGTACTACCAGGAACAGCCGGAAAACAATCCGGCCTACAACAACGGCTGGACATCCAACGTCGGTCCTGGTGCCACCGGCTCCAATCCTGGCGGCGGTCTCGACAGCGAGAAAGACTTTGCCTACTCCCAGGGCCCCGGAAACGAGGCGGCTAAACAGTACGCAAAGATAGAAAACAGCACCACCTACATCCACAGCACCTACCGCGGCGGCAGCTGGAGACAGCGCGCCGATGGAAAATGGGCCTTATACAAACCGGACGGAACCCCGGTATCCAGCCAGTGGGCCTATGTGGACGGAAAAACATACCTGCTTGACATGTACGGGATCATGCAGACCGGCTGGCAGAATGTCAATGAAAACTGGTACTATCTAAACAGCAAGGGAGCTATGCAGACGGGCTGGCTCTTAAAAGAAGGAAAATATTATTTCCTGAATACGGACGGAACGATGGCATACGGATGGGTCAACTCCCAGGGCAGCTGGTACTACTTCCAGAAACCAAACGGGGACATGTTAACCAACGCTTATGCACCGGACGGACGGTACGTAAACGCAGAGGGAGTTTTGATTCAATGAAGTTAAAGATCGGAAATGTGGAACTTGAAAACAATGTGATCCTCGCCCCGATGGCGGGCGTGACGGACATGCCGTACCGGATCCTCTGCAGGGAGCAGGGTGCCGGTCTGGTGTGCATGGAGATGGTGAGCGCGAAGGCAATCCTCTACAAGAACAAAAATACCCAGGAGCTCTTAAAAGTGGATGAACGGGAACGCCCCGTTTCTTTACAGCTCTTTGGTTCGGATCCCGATATCTTAGCGGATATCGCGGCAAGCCTTGAGGACGGTCCCTACGATATTTTTGATATCAACATGGGCTGCCCGGTGCCGAAGATCGTAAAGAACGGCGAAGGTTCCGCCCTCATGAGAAATCCGAAGTTAGTGGAGGAGATCCTCACAAAGCTTGTGAAAGCGGTGAAAAAGCCGGTGACCGTGAAATTCCGCAAGGGATTTGATGACACCTGCATCAACGCCGTGGAGATCGCAAAGATCGCGGAGAGCGCCGGTGTGTCGGCAGTGGCTGTCCACGGGAGAACGAGAGAGCAGTACTATTCCGGAAAAGCCGACTGGAACATTATCCGGGAGGTCAAAAACGCGGTAAAGATCCCGGTAATCGGAAACGGAGATGTCTTCACGCCCCAGGATGCGAAACGTCTCGTGGAAGAGACCGGCTGCGACGGAATCATGGTAGCCCGTGGAGCAAAGGGAAACCCGTGGATATTTAAACAGATCCCCCACTATCTCGACACAGGGGAACTTCTCCCGAGACCGTCGGTGGAAGAGTTAAAAGCCATGATCCTGCGCCACGGACAGATGATGATGGAGTTCAAGGGCGAGCTTGCGGGAATGCGCGAGATGAGAAAACACGTCGCCTGGTACACCGCCGGATATCCGAACTCTGCGGCACTTAGAAATGATATCAACTTGGTGGCGACGCTTGATGAGCTGACAGAGCTGATTGGGACGAGATTGTAAAAACAAAATACAGCAGATATAAAACGAGGGGAGATCCGAAAGAAAAATGGATCTCCCCTTAATTTATGCAAACCTGTAAACTCAAAATGTCATCATTCCCATGTTATTCGTAAACACGAGGTTAAAAGCAGCTTTTTTCGATTCCTGAATATGGATCCGCATCTTCTTAGCGGCCTCTTCCCAGTTTTTCTGGATACAGGGCGCGATAATCGCCAGGTGTTCCTTAAAAGTTTCCTCCAGGCGGGAAGCCGAACAATCCCCTGTCATATGGCGGAAACGGATATCCTGGGTGCTGATCAGATTGTAATTCTGGTGGATATAGATATTCGGGCAGGAATGGATGATCATGGAATGAAAATCGGTATCAAGATCATAGTAATAGTCTTTTTTCTCAGCAAAGTTTTCGTCAATTTTCGTATCGCGGAAAATATTGTAAAATTCAGTCAGTCTCTTTTCCGGCATCATGGATCCGTAATTTAAGATCACGTAGGGCTCGTAGAGCATACGCATCTCAAAGATCATATTGATATCGTTGATGGAGAGGCCGGTGACCATAATTCCCCGCTTTGGCCGGATCTGTATGAGACCTTCCTGCTCCAGGCGGCCTAAGGCATCCCGGACCGGCGTACGGCTGAGATTAAGATCTTCGGTGAGAAATTCCTCATTCAAAAATGTTCCGGGGGCGTATTCACAGGCAACAATTTTCTGGCGAATAGCGTTGTAGGCGAGAGTTTTTAGGTTTATTTTTGGCATGGTATTGTACTCCTATTTTAGATGTATACATCAAATTCTATCATAGAATCACAAATAAAACAATAAATGGAATGAAAGAAAGATATACTT
>CAVFLH010000245.1:0-3073 GCA_963622995.1 uncultured Eubacteriales bacterium
CAGTATTTTTATGATGCGCATCCTTCGGAGCTTTCCGGTGGGATGCGGCAGCGGGCGGCTTTGATCCGGACTCTTGCTTTGGAGCCGGATCTTCTGCTTCTTGATGAGCCGTTTTCTGCTCTGGATTACCAGACGAGACTTTCGGTCTGTGATGATATCAGTTCGATTATCCGAAGCCGTAGGAAAACGGTGATTTTGATTACCCATGATCTTTCTGAGGCGGTGAGTGCGGCGGACCGGATCCTGATTCTGACGAGCAGGCCGGGGACGATCAAGGGAGAACTTGTGATACAGTTTCCGAACCATGAGGTGAGTCCTTTGAAGCGGCGGAATTATCCGGAGTTTTCTTCTTATTTTAATGAATTGTGGAAGATTCTTGGGGATGGGGATGGGAAAGCTGTCAATGTGGGAGGTGAGACGGATGAGATTTCATAATATCACTTCTTTGATTCTGCATAGACACAGGGCTGTGATCCCGGCGGCGGACCTTGCGGTCTCCCCGGCGCAGTGTCAGTATCTGGAACAGGAGCGGCGGATCCGCAGGCAGATCCTTGTCTGCAGGATCTTATTTCTGGTGCTGTTTCTTTTTTTCTGGGAGTTCAGTGCCCGGATCGGGATCCTGAATGATTTTATTTTCAGTTCCCCGTCCCGGGTCCTCTCCTGTTTTCTTTCCATGGCGGCGGACCGGACGATCTTTTACCACACGGGAGTCACGGTTTTGGAGACGCTTTTGAGCTTTTTTCTTGTGACATGGATCGGGATCTTCGGCGCGGTGGCGCTCTGGTCCAGCAGGCGGCTTGCAAAGATTCTGGAGCCGTATCTTGTCATGTTGAACAGTCTGCCGAAATCTGCCCTTGCGCCGGTACTCATCGTGTGGCTGGGCAACAACATGAAGACGATCATCACGGTGGCGGTCTCCGTGGCAGTCTTCTGCTCGATCTTGACGCTCTACAACGGTTTTCTCTCCATGGATCCTGACCAGATCCGGCTGATCTACACGTTAGGCGGTAAGCGGAAGGATGTCCTCACAAAGGTCCTGCTGCCCGGCTCCGTTCCGCTTATCATCAGCAACATGAAGGTCAACATCGGCCTCTGTCTCGTCGGCGTCATCATCGGCGAGTTTCTCTCCGCCCAGGCAGGCCTCGGCTTCCTCATCATCTACGGCAGCCAGGTCTTCAAGCTGGACCTCGTGATCATGTCCATCGTGATCCTCTGCATTCTGTCGGCGATCCTGTATCAGGCGGTGGCGGTGATGGAGAAGAGGTGCGGGCGGTAAATGCACCTGCCGAACATGCCATAGGCAAATTCATTCGGATGTATGACAACAAAAATCCCCAGAAAACACCGCCCCTATACTGAGGCATGTCTTCTGGGGAATATCTTTTGATTTTGAATTAGTCCAGGGACTCTCTGTAGAATCCGCCGTAGAAGTCTTCTGTTTTGAATACGTTGATGATCACGTTCTCATCTACATCCTGGATCAGCTGAACAATATCGTTGATCTCGTAGGAGGAGATTACGGTGTGGAGCAGGTACATCTTTCTGTGGCTGTAGCCGCCGATGGCATCCACGCAGGAGATGCCGTGATGGTACTTGCTGACGTACGCTTTCATGACCTCCTCCGCTTTCTCGGTGGTGATCTGTAAGGTCACGCGGTCATAGCGGTGATGGAAGGTGGAGATCATCTTTGTGGAGATGAACTGGAACAGGATGGAATATCCTGCGTACTCCCATCCGAACATGTGTCCGAAGATCACCAGGATGCACACATTTCCCATGAACACGTAATTCCAGATGGATTTTCCGGTCTTGTTGGAAATATAGAGGGCAATAAAGTCGGTACCGCCGGTGGATGCGTTTCCTTTTAAGGAAAGGACAACGGACAGTCCGTAAAGCACGCCGCCGAAGATCACGTTCAGGGTCAGGTCCTCAAATAACGGGGTGTAGTGGCAGACTTTTAAGAAAAAGCTGGCGAAAAATACCTGCAACAGGGAAAATACCGTGAATTTCACATTGATGCTGCGGCAGCACATCAGGGCGACCGGAAGGTTTAAAACAACAAGGGCCAAAGACGTCGACACGGAAAATCCGTACAACTCAGTAATTCGGTCGATCAAGATCGCAAGTCCCGTAAATCCACTGGACAGAAGACCTGCCGGTCGGATAAAAGCCAGAATTACATAGGACTGCAGAAGGGCAGATGCCAGAACTGCCACGAAGGAAATCGCACAGCGGACAACAAAATTTTTCCGCATTTCACGTACCTTTTTGGTAACATCATTCCAGGAACTCATAAGTGGGGTACTCCTTTTTCATACTCTTGGTGCAGCGATCCGGTATTGTTGTATTTGATAAATCAAATGATGTATTTTGCCGAATCGGTCCATTTTTTTCAGATTCTTTGTCGTTTTGTATGGGGTATTGAAAAAACGACCTTCCTAACTTTATCATGAATTTTTTCATTGTCAATCGGTCTCTTAAAAAACGAGAAAAAAACAACCGGAGGAAACCTCCGGCTTAATAATGTTAAAAATTCTATTCTCTTGTTTCCAGATCTATACAATCATTTTCCGCGGTTTTCCCCGATCGCCGTGAGGTACCGGTTGCACGCGTCCTTCATGCACGCGATCAACGGCTTCTGCGTCAAAGCAAAATATCGCTCCCTGATCTCCTTCTCGATCAGCGGAACGTCCGTCTTCAGACTCTTCCCCACAAACATGGACGCCACAAACCGCTTCGTCACCTCAAGGATCGTATTGCAGTCCAGCTCCAGAATTTTCCCCGTATCCCGCTCCACGATCAGGCTGATATAAAACTCCCCGTGGAGATTGTAGATCGCGTCCTCTTTGCTCGGCTTTGCCTGACCGACAACAAGGATCGTGTTTTTATTTTCCATTATTATACCCCTTTTTATTCCCTGGTATGAAAATTACCCATAGTTGCTGACCTTCCCGCCTACGGACACGCACTGGCGCGCTCTATTGCCTGCTTCGCATGCAGTCCGTTCGCTGGGGGTAAGAAAAACAAATGCCTTCTGCGGTACCGCTTGTTTTTCTTTTACGCTCGTTATATT
>CAVFLH010000246.1:0-3059 GCA_963622995.1 uncultured Eubacteriales bacterium
GCTATATATAATACGTTGTTTTCACTATGTATACAGGATTTCTCGCTGCATCACGCGATTTGAAAGTTTTCGCATTTCCCTCAATACGAATCTTCCAAATCTCTTGATTTATTTAAGACTCATTTTGCTTATGTCCTTTATTTGTCCTTATTCTAACATACCCTTTTGACTTTGTCAACAATCTGTGGTACGATTCTTACAAAAGCCGATTTATCGACATGCCTGTCATTAATAGCATGTCCTTATATATAGAAAAAGGAGGTTCTGCCATGATCAGTATCAGTATCATAAGTCCTTTAAAATCAATGGCTGTCATTGATAAAGCGATCGAACACAACGATTTCGGATGCGTATTTCACAAATATGTATACGAACATCTGGAGGAAATTAAAGACATATACGAGCAGTGTAAAGATATCTCTGATGTCCTTTTTTTCTCCGGTGAGCTGGGATATTCCTATATTCTGACACACGTAGATGACCTGAAGGTCCCCTGCACTTTTATTTCCTATACAGAGAAGACTCTCCTGTCCATTCTCTTAAATTTCGTGATCCATTATCCGGATGTTCCGTTGAACAGGCTCTATATCGATTTTCTGACACCGGTCAACGATTTTATGAACATGAAGAAGTACCTGGACCCGGAGCACATGCCTTACTGTTTCGAAAACCCTGTCTATAATTATGAGACATTAAAAGAGCGCGCTGTGGAGCTCTGGGAAGGCAAGAAGATCGACATGATGTTCACGAGAACCACGAACCAGCTGGAAGTCCTCAATAAACTTCAGATCCCCTACATCCACTTTCTTCCCACTGAGGAGATGGTCCGGGACTCCATCCGCCACGCGGTGAACTCCATCCGCTTAAAGCAGAAGAGCCAGCTCAACAAGCTCGTGATCCTTATAAAGCTCGTCTACCCGGACAATATTTCCTCCCAGGACCGGGAATACCTGGAAATTACGCTCCACAAGTATCTCCTGGACTTCCGAAAAGAATATGCATATGACTTCTCGCTCCACGCGGTCTCCAACCGATTTGAACTGGATCTCGACAGTGATCTCTATAAAAGCAGCTTCAGCCGGATCCAGGACCTCATCGCTTTTCTGGACCAGAAAGGCGACCTGGAGTTCCGTCTCGGTGCCGGATTCGGCAAGTCCTTAGGCGAGAGCCATTACCAGGCGGATCTCGCGCTGCAGGAAGCCGTTAAATATGGAAAGAATGACGGTTTCGTGATCTCCGGTGAAGACAATGCCCTCACAGGCCCACTCTCCCTGACCAGGTCCTTAAATTACAGTTATTCCAACACGAAAGCCCTGGATTACTCCCAGAGCAACGGAATCAATGAGAGTAATCTCTTAAAGATCGTCGGTCTCTTCCAGATGGACAAGGACACGGTCATGACGGCCGCCTCCCTGTCCCAGTGGCTCAACATCACGAGCCGCAGCTGCAACCGTATTTTACAGCAGCTCCTGGACTCCAATTTAATAGAAGAGATCGAGTCCCAGAAGCAGGAAGGAAAGGGACGGCCAACGAGACAGTACCGGTTCTGCAAGAGTAACTTTATCAAGGCATTCTTTTGAGTTTGTTAAAAGACCGTGCCTGGCTGAAAAGCAGCCGGAACACGGTCTTTTTTGTTTCTTCACATGAATGCGCATCTCAGGCATGTTCATGTCTTTTTGTATGCCTGCAGATCATGTTTTCCTGGATTTCACGTCATAAAAAACGCCGCCGGGACTGCATCCGTTCCCAGCGGCGTTCTTTATGTTTATGTCAGAACATTCTTATTTAAAATATGTCTTATGCTAATGCAGCAAGCTCTTTTCCAAGTGCCTTGCAGTTCTCAAGAGCCTCGTCGTCCGGAGTTTCCTGACAGATAACGCCCTCGCCGCCAACAACTGTAGCGCCTGCAGCTTTCATTCTGTCTTCCCAGTCTCTCATCCACTGGCCATCTCCCCAGCCGTAGGAACCGAACAGACCGATCTTCTTGCCGGATGCGAAAGCCTCAACCTCTGTTACGAACGGCTCCATCTCGCCTTCCTCAAGAACCTCAGCTCCCATTGCCGGGCATCCAAGTGCGAATGCGGATGCTGCCTGTAAATCATCCATAGATACGGAAGAGATGTCTGTAACAACAGCTTCCTTACCTGCCTCTGTGATTCCCTCGCCGATGGCTGCAGCCATAGCAGCTGTATTTCCTGTCTGAGACCAGTATGCAACAATAACCTTATCCATTTTTAATTTCCTCCTGAAATTTGTTTTGCGGTAATCCGGACCTCGCCGTCCGCCGCTTATTTATTATTGGAACCGGCGGTATTTAGGATGCCGCCAGGATATCCCTGATTTCATTTCCGTTTCCGGTCATGGAGATCACATAATCTCTCGCCCGGTCATACGCCTCAAATGTCTTTAACGTATCTTCCAGGTTTCCATATACTTTCCAATATCCGGAATACAGAAATTCTCTGCCTTCCTTCTTGATGAATCCCTCTACATCCACCGGCGGATATCCGAGTACAAGTCCGATCTCATGGGGGAATCCCCGTTTTCCGTCCATGTGCTCCTGATAGCCTTCCGCGATGCGGTCTAAAGTCTCCTCAAGACCAGGGTTCTCATATCCGAAGGACACCATCAATTGCTTAACCTCTTCCCGTTCCAGGTATGCTTTTAACATTCCCGGACGGTAAAGCAGGATCGACAATCTGCCGCAGAATTCATAGAGAACCCGGCAGCATACCGGTGATCCTTCAAAAAGTTTGAACACTTCTTCTTTCTGATCTGCACGTACATTTAAAAGATTTGATAATTTGATACCTGTGAGAAGCGGTGCGCACTGTAAAACGACCTGCTTCTTCGTTCCATTGACCGGGAGCTTCTGTACTGCCCCGAAGATCTCTTCACTCATGCGTCTTACCGTCCTCCTGGTTTATTATCATTCCACCGTTATTTTCGGTTTATGCGCTGTGCTTCTCAAGGATCTCAGCAAGTGCTGTGCCGCTGCTTGTGTGGCAGCGGACGATATCGGTGCGATTCTCATCCACCTCGTCTAATACGCAACGCAC
>CAVFLH010000247.1:0-3012 GCA_963622995.1 uncultured Eubacteriales bacterium
GCCGTAGAGCGTCCTGATCCGCGCAAACTCTTCCTCGTCCAGGAAATTTAGCTTTCCTTTTCCAAAGGTCTTCGCCGACTCGATCATGAACCGCGCCGCGTCATCCATGTCCTCAATATGCACGGATCCCGTCGCGCATCCGGCAACGATGGTCTCCGTGGTGATCGCGAAGCCACGGTGATTGATGGATTTAAAATACTCCACCACCTCACTGCCGGACGCTGCTGCACTGTCTAACATGTCAAATAATTCGATCAGTTCTTTATATAGCATAGGACGTCTCCTTTTCCCGGTCCTTCAAAACCGTTTGTTGTTTTTTTGCCGATACTCCGTGCCATACGATCAACTATATTAAATTTTCCATTTGATCCATTTCAACAGACTTTCTCATCAGATGCAGTCATCTGTACCTGCCATTCAGAAGCTGGAGTCGGTTTTACTATTCGAAGTACCCCTGCTCCTCATAATACCACTCCGCCCCGTCATGAAGCGGAATCGGGATCTCTAAAGCCCGGAATTCTTTGTCATCCATCGCCCGCATAAATGCCTGTCCGGCTGTATAAACAGGTCCGTTGACCTCCAGCGCCCAGGCGATCTCATGGACAAGCTCCTCGTCCATGTCCGCGGACACGCAGACAAGGACTTTCTCGCAGAACGTCGTAATCTCCTCATTCTGGTTCTCGTAGGTTCCCGCCGGGATCGTGATCTTACTGTACTCCGGGTGTCCGGCTAAGATCTCGTCCAGCTCTTCATCCGTGTAGGATAAAAACCGTACTGCATCTTCTGCCGCCAGTTCCTGGTAAGCCGGAACAGGACTCTCCGCGAACGCGTGGATCCCGTCAGCCCACTGATCCCGGATCCCATCAGCTCCGCCCTTGATTCCGTAGTACCAGATCTCTGTGCTTTCCTCGTCGATTCCAAGGACATCGAACACCTCACCGGATACCTTTGCGGTCTCGGAACCTTCGTTTCCAGCCGCCAGCGGATGTCCCTTTAACTCATCTACGTTCGAGAGTCCCAGTTCCTTCGGGGACGCCCAAGCGGAAACGATGGGGTAACATGCCGCCACTGCACGGAGTTTTTCCTTTTTTTCTCCCTCACAGACGCCTGTTCCCGTGTACGCCTCATAGGCTGCTCCCGCCGGGACGATCACGATATCATATGTCCCGTCAAACAGGTGCTCGAGGTTCACATAGGCACCCTTTGACGGCCATGTCTCCACATAGATTCCTTGGACTGTGTTGCTGATGGTCGCCGCCACGGCTTTTCCTGCCCGGTCTGTCACACTGTCCTCGGTGAAGGTTCCCATGATGAGTTTTCTCGTCTCAGAAGCGCCGGAATCCTGATTTGAACATGCGGCGGACATGCAGGACATGGAAGTTACAAGAAGCATCATCAGCACACGGCTCCTGCAGTTCCTGCAATTCTGCCCGCTTCCAAGACCGCGTACCTGCTCGGACTTTTGTGCACCGCCTCTACAGATCCATCTCTTTCCGTTCTTTCCCATCATCATGCGATATATCCGTCCACACACACAGCGCCGTACGGGCGGATACTCATGCGGTACGCGCTTCCCGGTCCCATTGCCTTTTCAATGTAATCGATATACTCATCTGTCACAGCATTCGGCAGCATCGCCATGATAACGCCTGCAAATCCGCCGCCGTGAACACGGCATGCGCCACAGCCTTTTTCCTTGATAAATAATTCTGTGAGTGCCAGCGCAGAGGTGATTCCCTGCTCCTCAGCTCCCGGAACATAGCAGTTCTGGAGCCATTTCCAGGAGGAATTTCCTGACTCGGTGATCAGCTTCAGGAACTCATCGAAGCGGTTCTCCTTTAACGCCTGGACCTGCGTCTCCACGCGCTTGTTCTCCTCGAAGAAATGAAGGGCACGTAAGAACGCCCGGTCGCCCGCCTCTTTTCTCACTTTTGCGGCATTCTCGATCACTTCTTTTTCTGTGATATCCGCGCATACTTCCTTACCGAACACTGCTGCCACCCGCTTCATCTCGTTCGGGATAGAGGAATATTCGGCACTTAAGTCCGCGTGGCCTTTACCAGTCTGGACAATGATCAGGCTGTGATCTTGGGCACCAAAATCGTAGTCAAGCTTCTCGACAACCGGCTTTGACGGGTTCTTGAAATCGATAGTGATCATGCCGCCCACCGCGCATGCCATCTGATCGAGAAGTCCTGAACCTTTATTCCAATATTGGTTCTCCGCGTATTTGCCGACATGGGCATATGTAACGACGTCCACCTTGCCCTCGTTGAAGAACTCGTTGATCATGGAGCAGATCAGCATCTCGTAGGAAGCGGAGGAGCTGACTCCGGCGGAGCTGATCACGTTGCTTGTGATGTAGGCGTCGAAGCCGCCGATCTTATATCCCATCTCCTGGAATCCGGCCAGCATTCCCTTTGTAAGGTCGATGGTTCCGGCCATCTTGTCGCTGGGCTTTAAGTTCTTGATGTTGATCGTGAATTTCTGGTTGTATGTCTCACTGATGATGTGGATCTCGTCGGTTCCGTTTGCCGCTGCGCAGGCAACACAGTCCAGGTTGATGCTTCCGGCCAGGACTTTTCCGTTGTTGTGATCTGTGTGGTTTCCGCTGATCTCGGTGCGGCCCGCGGATGTGAAGAGGCTCACATTGTTCTCACCGAATGTCTTTTCGAATCCCTCAAGAACATGCTCATAGCGCTTCTCGTTCTCGGCAGCGCCGTTTCCGTACATCTCCTTGAAAAATCCGGACGCTTTCTCGCTCTGTAATGCTTTCTTTGCTGCTTCTCTATCCATGACCCCAATCTCCTTTTCGATCCGCTTTGGCGGATATTTTTGTTTGGATGTTTTTTACTCTTCTGTCGTTTCTTTTCCTGTTTAAACTGTTCCCTTCTTGTCTGTGACCGGTCCGATGGACCTGCTCCTTTAAAACTTTTCGCAGAGGAAACTTGTCCGGAATCTTTGATGTATTTTCCGGGAATTTAGTTGAAAAGAAACCTCTTATTATTATAT
>CAVFLH010000248.1:0-1638 GCA_963622995.1 uncultured Eubacteriales bacterium
CGCGAATCAAGATGTCTCTCTTTTTATGCAAAATCACGAACTTGCTCATTTATAGTTATCCATATTGTTTGTCCGGAAACCCGGATCTTCCTTTCCAAAATTTTTCAGTAAATTACTGCTGGGACACATCGTTTTCAACAGTCTCAAACACGGAATTTAAGTTTTCCACCGGTCAAGACATTTATTTCCCTTTTATGCGCTGATCTTTCCCTTTTTATAAAGTGCCAGGGAGTAGATCACCGACAGAATGATCACACCGACCATAATATAGCTCTGATTGGATGAGAACACCTTGCGTCCGATCACTAAGATCGCGATAATCGGAAGCGCGATCGGAACGATGGCCTGCTTCGGAGCTTTTAAGATGAACGGGAACAGCAGGGCACCCATCAGGGCCGGAACCATGTTCTGGAACGCCGGCTGTAAGAACGGATTGTTGTAGATCGGCTCAAAGAGCGGAGCTAAGAACAGCATTCCCAGGAAAACGATGGCTGTTGTCACGAATGTGGACGCCGCAACGGCGATGATCGCAACGACGTCGGCGCGGTCGCTTCCGGCTGTGTATCCGGCAACTTCCATGGCGTTGACCGCCGCCGGGACCTTCATATTGCTGACATTACCGGTAACGCAGGACATGTAGAGCGCGCCGCTTCCGATGATCGGCATGAAGGACAGGTTCTCACAGATACCGCTGATGCTGAATGTCAGGAGAAGTGGGATTGCATTTTTCAGAATTTCCGGAATATTCATGGAAATTCCGTTTGCTGCTGCAAGTCCAAAAGGAACTGCCATGAAGCTGATCAGGGCACAGACAACGGTGATTCTTCCGAGTCTGTGGATCTTATTGTAAAAGCTGTTTTCTTTCATATCGTTTTCCTCCTAGATAAACAGATTCGCCACACATGCGCCGAGCATTCCAACGATCATGCTGAGCGGGAACGCGAATTCTTTCAACTTCTTGTGGTTCGCCGCAAACTTGTTTACGAAGATCGATGTGAATCCTGCAACCAGGATCGCTGCGACCGCCGGGATGTTCGCGATGTTTGTGAAGTGCGGAGCTGCCATGGTTCCATAGAGGCCGAGGAACATTGCGGTCGTGATGATCGGAACAAGCTTTGCGTTGCTGTTTTTGATGGACTCGACTTTCTTGTCGTATGCCTTTAAGAAGAAAACATTGAAGATATTTCCACCAAGAATTCCAATTGTTACAACAAACAGAATAAACACGAAAGTATCAGCCGGGATGTCCGGGACGGTGATGGATTCCAGGCCCAGCGCCTCCGCCGCCATGTTCGCAACCATGGTCTCATATGCCGCGGAACCTACAACGCTTAAGCGGAGCCAAGGGAAATAGCGGCCCAGGGACGGAACTAAGAGCAGGTAACTCACGATGATCGGAAGTGACGGGATGATAGAGAAGATCGCGCTGCTTCGTGCGGCTTCCTTCATTTCCTGGTCTGTCATGTTCAGTTCTTTTCCGCGTTTGAATGCCACGATCATAAAGATCACCGGCTGGAGAAGAACGATCAGGATGGTGATTCCACAGAGAATTGCCATCGTCGTACTGTTTGCTAACTGCAGATGCGTACTCATAGTGATTCCTCCTTATGTATAGCCCGGAATGTAATGGTTACAGAT
>CAVFLH010000248.1:1865-2957 GCA_963622995.1 uncultured Eubacteriales bacterium
GATCTTTACCCGCGGAAAGAACGGAATCGTCCCGACGGAATCCGGACGGCTTTTTCTCGACATGAGCCGTGACCTCATCGAACACGCGAACCATTTCAAAAACACATTTAAGGAGCGCTCGGAAGCCTACCGCCTTCGTGTCTCCTCAAGCAGCTGTTCCCATGCCAGCGACGCCTTTATCCGCATGGTGAACTCCCTTGCGGACACGCCGTTCCGCTTTTTCTACCGGGAAATGACCGGTCAGGAGGTCATCGAAGACGTCTACACGAACCGTGCGGACATCGGATTTATCATGTATCCGGCCCACAAGGCAGACAAGATCCAGGAACTTCTCACCTTTCGCCATCTGGAATCGCGCCCGCTGTTCCAGTCCCCGACGCAGTTTTTCTGCCGGGTGGGGCACCCGATCTTAAAAGAGTTAGACTCCCTGACGCCAGAAAAGCTGTACCAATATAATTTCGTCCTCTATCCAAGTGAGAACACGAGGACCCGTGCCGCCGAGAGCGTTTACAATGACGAGGCAATGCAGTTCATCAACTGGAACAGGATCTCCCAGGTCATCTACGTCAACAGCCGTGCCCTGCTCCACAATGTGATCCAGCGTTCCGACTATCTCGGGATCGGCATGATCCCGATGCGGGAGCAGGAGGAAAACTATAATATCGTCTCATTCCCGCTCCCGGATTGGATGCGGCCGGAAGCCGACCGGTACGGCGATTACATCAGCGCCTATATTTTCCAGAAAGGCATCCAGCTGCCGAAGGCCGCCAGGGCGTATATCACGTTTCTGGAGCAGTTTTATGGTCCAGATTCGGGGTATGAGGAGGAGTGTTCAGAACAGAAAATTCTGTAGAAGCTAAAAAGCTCTCAGAAAGGCTGCTTTTGATCTGCAGTCTCTCCGAGAGCTTTCCTGTATCCGCCCCAACCAACTGCTTTCACACAGCCAGTCCAGACAATGATTCATTTCTTATCTTTCACAGCGTTCCGCTGTTTTTATCCCCACATCGCAGGAATCTTACATCATCTTATCCACCATGCCCATCAGCTCATCACCGACAGCTTTGGACTTCGCCTCAGCGTCGTCCAGGGATG
>CAVFLH010000249.1:0-2950 GCA_963622995.1 uncultured Eubacteriales bacterium
CTGTACAAATGTGTCATTTTAAACACAGGCGTCTGAATTTTAGACAGCCGGAAAAGGAGGCGTTTTTATGTCCGCATTTTTCGCATCATTTATTTCAACAGCTTTAGAGGCTGTGATTCTGGCCGCAGTTGCCCTGGCGGGTATCGTTCTGGGTAAGAAATTCAGAGATAAAAAAAGTACACAACAGTAACCAGGAGGCAGTACCATGCAGAAATATGGTGTAAACGAACTGAGGAGAATGTTCCTTGAATTCTTCGAGAGCAAGGAACATCTTGCGATGAAGAGTTTCTCCCTCGTTCCGCACAACGATAACAGCTTACTTTTGATCAACTCCGGTATGGCGCCGTTAAAGCCGTACTTCACAGGCCAGGAGATCCCGCCGAGACGCAGAGTTACCACCTGCCAGAAATGTATCCGTACCGGCGATATCGAGAATATCGGTAAGACAGCCCGCCACGGCACATTCTTCGAGATGTTGGGAAACTTCTCCTTCGGTGATTACTTCAAGACAGAAGCGATCCACTGGGCTTGGGAATTCTTAACAGAGCGCGTTGGAATCCCGGCTGACCGTCTCTACCCGTCCGTATACCTTGACGACGATGAGGCATTCCGCATCTGGAACGAGGAGATCGGTATCCCGAAAGAGAGAATCTACCGTTTCGGTAAGGAAGACAACTTCTGGGAGCATGGCGCAGGTCCGTGCGGTCCGTGTTCTGAGATCTATTATGACCGTGGAGAGAAGTATGGTACAGGCCCGGAGGACGTTATGGGCGGCGAAGGAGACCGTTTCATGGAAGTATGGAACGTCGTATTCTCCCAGTTCAACAATGACGGACACGGAAATTACACCGATCTGATCCAGAAGAACATCGATACAGGTATGGGGCTCGAGAGACTGGCTGTTGTCTGCCAGGATGTAGCATCCCTGTTCGACGTAGATACAAACCGCGCCCTGATGGACGAGGTAGGTGCTCTTGCGCACTGCAAGTACGAGGAGGACGACAAGAAGGACGTTTCCCTCCGTATTATCGCTGACCACGTAAAGAGCTGCACATTTATGGCATCCGACGGAATCATGCCGTCCAACGAGGGCAGAGGCTATGTATTCCGCAGACTTTTAAGAAGAGCAGCGCGTCACGGACGTATCCTCGGCATCGAGGGAAGCTTCATGACAAAGCTTGCACAGGTCGTTATCGATCTCTCCAAGGACGGTTATCCGGAATTAGAGGAGAAGAAAGATATGATCCTTCGCGTCATTGACCAGGAGGAAGAGCGTTTCGCCAACACCATCGACAAAGGTCTTGAGATCCTTGCTGATCTTGAAAAAGATATGGAGGCAAAGGGAACAAAGGTCCTTGCAGGTGAGGATGCGTTCAAGCTTTACGATACTTACGGATTCCCGATCGACTTAACAAAGGAGATCCTTGATGATAAGGGACTCACTGTCGATGAGGAAGGTTTCCACAAGGCAATGCAGGTTCAGAGAGAGACTGCAAGAAGTGCCCGTAAGACCACAAACTACATGGGACGCGACGATATCTACCAGAAACTCGACGCATCCTTAACATCCGCTTTCACAGGCTACGACAAGCTTGAGGATGAGTCCAAGGTGACAGCTCTCGTAAGACTTGCTTCCGACGAGGAGGGCGAGGACGAGATCGCAGACGCAGTGACAGACGGAGAGAAGGCATGTGTTATTACTTCCGAGACTCCGTTCTACGGAACCATGGGCGGCCAGGTCGGTGACCGCGGCGTGATCGAGAGCGCGAACGGCAAGTTCGAGGTAGAGGATACGATTCACCTTCAGGGCGGAAAGATCGGCCACATCGGACATATGGTAAGCGGTATGTTCCAGACAGGCGAGACAGTAACTCTCAAGGTAGACGAGGAGAACCGTTCCCTGATCGGAAGAAACCACAGTGCGACCCACCTTCTCCACAAGGCATTAAGAACCGTCCTGGGCACACACGTTGAGCAGGCTGGTTCCCTTGTAACAAGAGACAGACTCCGTTTCGACTTCACTCACTTCTCCGCTATGAGCCAGGATGAGATCAAGGAAGTTGAGGCTATTGTAAATAAAGAGATCCGTGCATCACTTCCGGTCGTTACCGACGTTATGGGTCTGGAGGACGCGAAGAAGACAGGCGCGATGGCACTCTTCGGAGAGAAATACGGCGATAAGGTCCGTGTCGTAAGAATGGGAGATTTCTCCACAGAGCTCTGCGGCGGTACCCATGTTAAGAATACCTCCGAGATCAGCTGCTTCAAGATCCTCTCTGAGGCTGGTGTAGCAGCAGGTGTGAGACGTATCGAGGCACTCACCTCCGACGGTCTGATCCACCACTATGAGAACGTGGAGCAGGAGCTTCATGCGGCAGCAACTGCAGCGAAGTCCACTCCGGCTGACTTAAAGACAAAGATCGAGTCCATGATGGAAGAGATCAAGGCACTCCACTCCGAAAACGAGAAGTTAAAGAGCAAACTTGCCAAAGAGGCAATGGGCGACGTAATGGATCAGGTTCAGGAAGTGAAGGGCGTAAAAGTTCTCGCAGTCCGCGCTGACGGCGTTGACATGAACGGCTTAAGAAACTTAGGCGATCAGTTAAAGGAGAAACTTGGAGAGGGCGTTGTTGTTATTGCATCCGTTCTCGACGGCAAGGTAAACCTTATGGCTGCTGTGACAGACGAGGCCCAGAAGAAGGGCGCTCACGCAGGCAACCTCATCAAGGCCATTGCAGGTCTTGTAGGTGGCGGCGGCGGCGGACGTCCGAACATGGCGCAGGCCGGCGGTAAGAATCCGGAAGGCGTTGCGGACGCTCTGGCAAAAGTTGCGGAAGTTGTTTCTGAGCAGATAAAATAATAGTGAAAGCCCGGACCGATAACAGGGCTGAACTGTTATAGATAATGTAAAATTTTAAGCTTTTTTGATGCCGGACTGCCTGGGGTGGTC
>CAVFLH010000250.1:0-2946 GCA_963622995.1 uncultured Eubacteriales bacterium
GCCCTCCATCTTTTTTCTAAAGATGACAGTCATACGGTTCTTCACCGCATGCCCAGAAACGGGAACCTTAGGGACTTATTTTCCTGTCTCTTCGGCGCCATCCCCTTTTCTCCGGCAGCCATTTCCCACTATCTGCCAGTCTACTCATGTCAGGCGCGACCTCTACTTATCATTTATGGTATCATCATTCCTGATGATTGTCAACGTCAATGTTTTCCACCCGTGAAATATCGGTTACATATTCTTCAATGCCCTCCGGACACACACGCCCGGTCATGACCAGCTCGGTCTCCTCATCGATGGACTCAAGGAAATTTCGAAATTCCTCCTGCGATATAATCCCCTGGTCCACGATTCCAAGGATCTCATCCAGGATCAGGACATCGCACTCGCCGGTCGTCATCACCTTTCTCGCGAAATTGAAGCCGTTTCGCATGTTCATCAGTTCCTCGTGCTTCTGTTCCTCCGGAAGGTCCTCAAACCGCTCTTTGGAGTGCTCAAAACGGAAGAATTTCAGATCCGGCTCGAGACGCTTTAAGACGTCAGCCGCCCCTTCTCCCAGCATACCTTTCAAGAACTGTACCATAATGACCCTTTTTCCGTGGAAAACGCCCATCATCGCGTATCCCAATGCCGATGCGGATTTTCCGTATCCCGGTCCGCAGATCACACGGACTCTGCCACTTGCCATGATCATTCCCTCACTTTGTGTATACCGTTAGCTGAAGCTTTTTAGGGCTTCTGTTATGCTATATTATCACATCTCCATCCTGTTTGCAAGAGATTTGCCTGTCTGTCAAAGTTCTGTCAAAGCTGCGCCGTAAATCCCAGTGTCAGTTCTATATTTGCCAGGCGGCTTTAAAATATGTATTTCTACGGCTCCGCATGATCCGCGCATTCCAGCTTGCTGACGGAGACCTCATAAGCCACGCGCTTCTCGCACTCCGTCTCGCTGACCTTTTTCGTGTACTCCCTGCTCTGGACGCGGCCCCAGATAAGGATCCTTGTTCCGACGCCGAAGCCGGAGGCATATCTGGCGTTGCGGCCCCAGGCGATACATGGAATATAATCTGACTTGCCATACGGGCGGTTCACTGCCACCAAGAGGTCCGCGATCTCCCTTCCAAGCGGTGTTTTCCGGTAGACCGGCTCCTTGCAGATATATCCGTCCAGGAAGATCTGGTTCGTCTTCGTGTAGTCCGTGAACTCTTCCATGAAGCGGACCTCTCTTACAAACACGGACAGCACAAGGCGGTTCTTCGTCCCCTCGTGGCGGTTGTAGGACCGGAACTGGCCGGAGGCCTCCATGGTGCAGCCCTGGTAATCCTTCGTCACGTCGATCAGACGTTCTGATATCATAAGCGGAATAATATCCGCCTGCTCACTCAAACGGTTCACGAGGAGGTCCACAAGATAAAAGCCCTCCCCAAACACGGCATGGCTGAATGTGAATCCTGAAACGATCGTTCCAATTACGGTTACTTTGTTGTTTTCCATTCCTTTTTCTGTCATAGTATTTTCTCCTTTTTGATTGTTTTTTCCGCTATACGGCTTTTACCGTATATCTGTATGTAATTAGAACGTAAATTAGAACGGATTTGTGTCATGTTTTTTCGGGTTTCTGTCGACGGAAATCCCGGATTTTTTCGATGTTTCGGCATGATCTTCTATTTTTTCCGCAGATTCTCTAAAAAGTTACATACGTTCGGACCACTCAACAGACCTTGCCGCATGCTGTTTTTTACCGCTCTTGTTATTTTTCTCTCTTCATGTTAATATTTTATGGATAATGATTCAGATTTTTGAATGTGGAAGAAAGGACATAGCCGTCAGGATATCTCCTCCGCGGTTATGGAAAGGTCAGGATTCTATGCTTCGCCTGCTTCTCTTTGGACGACAGGTCTATTTGAAATATTCCATGGACGAGATGTCCGTGTATGCAGCACAGGCTTCGTTTTTCATCATCATGGCGGCGTTTCCGTTCTTTATGGTGCTTCTGGCCCTGATCCAGGTGGCTCCCATGATCCATGAGGCGGATCTCCTCCGTTTTCTGCTGCCCGCGATCCCTGGCCGGTTCCAGGGGCTTTTGATCTATCTTCTGGACAGCCTCCACTCCGACTCACCGGCGGCGTTGATCTCCGTGACCGCTCTCGCGGCGGTCTGGTCCGCGGCAAAGGGAATGCTGGGAATCGAGAAGGGCTTAAACCGGGTGTTCGGCGTCACTTCCCCGCGAAATTATATTCTCCGCAGGGCGCTCTGCAGCGTTTACACCCTGGTATTCTCCCTGATGTGCGTAGCGAGCCTTGCGCTCCTCGTATTCGGAAGCTTTTTACAGGAGATGCTGTTGAAATGGATCCCGGCCCTGTCCTATCTCTCCGGGACGATCTCCCTTGGACGCGGACTTGTGATGTTTGTCATGCTGACGGTCTTTTTCATCGCCATCTACACGGCACTTCCGCACCGGAGGCTTTCGATCCGCGGTCAGATCCCGGGAGCCATGTTCTCCGCCGCCGGATGGGCACTCACCTCCCTGGCATTTTCCGTTTACTTCCGGTATTTCGGAACATATGCTGTCACATACGGAAGCTTGACTGCGGTGATCCTTTTTATGCTGTGGCTTTATGTCTCGATCTGCATCCTGTTTGTGGGGGCGGAGATCAACTGGTTTTTGCTGTTCTATAAGGAGAAAATTGTAGCATCCCTGGGAAACAGCCAGGAGATTTCAAAAACTCTTATTTAACCTTTAGACTATATGGATTCATGCCGCGCGGCTGGCCTATACCTGCCTCCGGTGACTGCTTTTCAATATACGATAATAAAATGGACTGTCTGGAAAATCTGCACATCTCAGTGTAACTTTCAAGACAATCCATTTTTTACTTTGAATATATATTTACAGTTCTGGCTGACATTGCTTTCATACGCTTTTACAGCCCATAGATTCTC
>CAVFLH010000251.1:0-2930 GCA_963622995.1 uncultured Eubacteriales bacterium
ACAGATTTTGTGCACTTTTTGGTATTTGCTCATTTATAGATTACTATTGAAAATATAACTTTGCGGTTGGAAAGTATCACTTTGAGGAGAAATACAATGAAAATCACGGCTGGACTTGGGTCCATCGATGAATATGTGAGGTATGTCGAGGCGGGGGCGGATGAGTTTTTCTGCGGGTATGTGCCTTATGAGTGGAATAGGAAGTACGGGACTGTTCTGCCCTTGAACCGGCGGGAGGTTCTTGGGGTCAACGTGCAGATCGGGGCGGAGAGCGAGCTTAAGATTCTGGCGGCACTGGTGAGAAGGTATGGGAAGCCGGTGCATCTGACGTTTAATTCCCTCTATTATACGCCGGAGCAGTACCCGGAGATCGCGGATATTATCTGCCGGTGTATGGAACTTGGATTTTCGAGCTTTATTATCGCAGATCCGGCACTGCTTGTCTATTTAAAGGATAGAGGAATTTACTGCGAGATCCATCTCAGCGGGGAGACGGCGGAGGTGAACAGCAGGATGATGGATGTGTTTGACCGGTTAAATGTCTATTGCCTTATTTTTCACAGGAAAAACTGCTTCGCGGATATGGAGTCGGTGATCCGGTATGAGAGGGAAAAGGGCAGCAGGGGTATATATGAATTTGAGGCATTCGCACTGAACGAGCTCTGCCAGTTTTCGGGGGCGTTCTGTAATTCCCTGCACTGCGACGAGATGGGGCATCTGTGCCGGGGCCCGTATAAGGTGGGAAAAGTTAAAGGAAATAGAGAGAAAAAAGAAGAAGGTTCAGAAACGGAGAAGCTGGTCTTACGGACGGAGAACACAGTGAAGGATGCGAATGATGAACGAAGCGCAGATAAACCGAACGAAGAGTATGAGGAACGAAGATATGATCCTGACGGCTATCTCTGCGGTGAGACCGGATGTGGGTTCTGCGCACTGTATCAGCTGCAAAAGGCCGGAATCACCCATTTAAAGCTTGTGGGGCGCGGGAATTATGTGGACTTTATGGAAAAGGATATCCGGAACCTGAAGACAGCTCTGGATATCCTTGAGCATGTGGATACGGAAGAGGAATATATCAGGGACATGAAGCGAACATTGTTTCCGTATGGATGCAGCGGATTGTGTTATTATAGAGAAACGGAATCGATTGCCGGGAAGACAATTTAAATACAGCGTGACACCGGGATTGGGAACCGTATTAACACTCGATGGCTACATTGATCACACCGTCCATTTTATTTTCAAAGAGAGTGACAATCTGTTCTCTTAAGGCTACACCGGAGACTGTAAAAGCTGTCGAAACAGCAAATGCAGCGGGAGCAATCACGATTGCCATGACGGGAAATATGCAGACCGGTATGGCAAAGGTCGGTCAGTATATTGTGACATATTCAAACGGAGACCATCAGGATTACAGCGACTCAAATCAGGCAAATGCGCTTCGCATCGGCTTTGAGGTTCTCCATCAGTTTGAAAGCTGGGATAAATATGAGAAAGCAATGGAAGTGTATCAGTATATTGATGAGATTGTTTCAGAGGGAAAGAAAAACTGCCTTCCGGCTGCACAGGCATGGGCAGAAAAAGTTGAACATGAGCCGGTATTCTATGTCCTTGCATCCGGCCCGAACTATGGAGTCGCATATTCCATGTGCTGCTGTCACTTTATGGAGATGCAGTGGAAACATGCGGTATGCCTGCACACAGGTGAGTACTTCCATGGACCGTTCGAGACAACCGATAAGAAGCTCCCGATGATCCTGTTAATGAGTGAGGGACGTACAAGAGCACTCGATGAGAGATGTCTGAAGTTCCTGAATACATATGCTGAGAACTTTATTATCATTGATTTTGAAAAGCTGAATGGAGGAAAAATCGATCCTTCTGTTGCGGAATTCTTCAATCCGGTTGTCATGATCCCGATTGAGCGGTATTATGTATCTCAGCTGGCAGAAAAAACAGGTCATTCGATGGATGAAAGAAGATATATGTGGAAGGTTGAGTATTAATGATAAAGGTAATTGGCATCGGAGATAATGTATGTGATCAGTATTATCCTGCAAAGATCATGTATCAGGGTGGTCAGGCCATGAACTTTTCTGTATATGCAAAAATGCTGGGGGGCGCAGTCTGCGTACCTCGGCGTTTTTGGAAAGGACAGAGTGGCAGAGCACATTATTTCTGTTTTGGATGAGATCGGGGTCGATCACTCCAGATGCAGACAATATGTCGGTGAGAATGGATACGCAAAAGTCCGGCTCGAAAATGGTGATAGACAGTTTATCATGAGCAACCGCGGAGGGATCGTAAATGAGCAACCGCTGGATCTAAAGTCGGAGGATATTTCCTATATCAGGGAATTTTCCCTGGTTCATACCAGTAATAATGGTCACTTTGATTCACAGTTAAAAAAAGTAAGAGAAACAGGAATTCCGGTTTCTTATGATTTTTCCGGTCACTGGAATGAGGAATATTATTTAAAAGAGATCGCGCCTGTTATTGATTACGCATTTTTCTCCTGTGGAGAAATTGATGAGGAGACCGCAAAAGCAGCATGTAAGCGCTTTGTATCAGAAGGCTGTAAAATTGCAGTGGCAACCATGGGAAAACGAGGATCCCTCGCTTTTGACGGAAAGAAGTATTACAGACAGATCCCGAAGGCTGTTGATGCAATCGATACATTGGGAGCCGGTGATTCATTTACAACTGCCTTTTTACTCTCCCTTTTAGATGGAGAAAAAATTGAGACAGCAATGGAAAAGGGAGCTGAATTCGCCGCAAAGACATGTATGGTGAGAGGCGCTTTTGGATACGGTGTTCCGTTTGAGGATCCGGAGCCTGATGGTTGTCTGTAAAAATTTGCGGAACGAACAGGGAACTTGCTCTGGAAAGGAAATTGTCCTTGCTATTTGTCTGAACTGTTATTAAAATAG
>CAVFLH010000252.1:0-2918 GCA_963622995.1 uncultured Eubacteriales bacterium
CTATACTTGTATCGTGTGTTTTTAAAAGAACGGGTGCTGCAAAACTGCAACACCCATTCCGTAACGATCTGTTTTCATACAGTTCCGTTTTTGCTTATTTTATTAGAATTCAATGAACTTACCTAATACAACGAAGAAGTTGTCGTAGCTCTTGCCAGTCTCGATATCTGTGTACTGACGAACGCTTACCTCGCCGCCTGCAAGCTCGGAGAAGATCTCTGTGAACTTGTCAAGGTCTGCTCTCTCTGTGAACTCACCGTTGCAGTAAGCCATTGCGTACTCTGTAGCACCGTTGATGAACATGGTGTGCATCGGAGCACTCCAGGCACCCATACGGCCTGTCATATCGTTCTCAGCTAATTTCGCGCTGATCTGCTCTCTCATGTAGTCAACGCTGCCCTTCTTGTCTTCCGGAACCTCGATACCAAGAGCGCCCGGGAATGCGTAGAATACGCTTGGGTTATCCGGCATCGGGTAGATAGCCTTGGACTCGAAAACAGCTTTACACATCGGCTCCTGCTGACCTGCGTTTGTTCCGAAGAATGCTGTGTCTGCGCCGTACTCTGCAACCTTACGCGGAACATCCTCAAGGATGTACTGCTGTGTTGCTGCGATACCTGCATCACTCATCGGGTCCGGGGAAGTACCGTCTACGAACTGGATTCCGAGTTCCTCACATTTTGCTTTCATGTTGTCATGTCTTGCAATGTTTAACGGCTGTGCCATATGACGCGGGAAGGAGTAGTGAACAAGTGTCTTTGCACCCATCTCTGCTGCCGCCTCTGCAACCTGCGTTCCCATCTCAGCTACATCCGGGTGGAATACAAGGTCAGCTGCCTCACAGATAACGTCCGGAGCTTCACTCGGAACGCCTGCTAAAAGGAGAATGTCAGGACGTTTTTCTTTTACCTTCTCCATAGCTGCTGCGGTACCTTCCATTGCGGTGTTGCAGATGATCGCTTTTACATCCGGGTCTGCTGCCATGGAAAGTGCGATGGAGATCGTTGTCTCCTGCTCACTTGCCGCTTTATCCGGGAATGTCTGGTGGATGATCATGTCGCCGTATTTTTCCTTTACGGACTCAGCTGCACGGTACTCTTCCTCCGCCTGGGATACGGTAGCTGTGATGATACCGATCTTGAAATCTCCCTGCGCTGCCTCTGTCTCACCGGAACCGGACTCAGCTGCTGCCGCTGTTGTATCTGCGCTCGCTGCTGCTGTTGTCGCTGTTGTGGATGATGATCCGCCGCATCCTGCGAGGGATGCTGTCATAGCTGCTGCCATGATCACTGCTAATGCTTTTTTCATTCTTTGTTCCTCCTCTTTTTCGTGTTTATTTAAAATGATAAGCATTTTAATTCTCTTTAGTATTCCAGCATTCCTTTTAACTCAAGCTGGAGCATTTCCCATTCTTTCTGGATGATGCTGACCATGACGCTCTCGTTCGGGGTATGAGGTCCGATGATCTGCGTTCCTGTGCAGACGATATCCGCATCCGGGAAATGTTTGAAGAATGTACCGCACTCGTTTCCGCCGTGGGAGACCTCAACCTTAATGGGCTGTCCGTAGCGTTCTAAGTAAATTCTCTGGATCAAGGCACTTAAACGGCTGTCTGATTTGTATTCCCACTCGGAAGAACTGGACTCTACTGCAAATCCGGCATGTGCAATTCTCGCGAGGCGTCTGCTCTTTTCGATCGTGTACTCTTTCTTGCTGTTGAGTCCGCTTCTGTAGCATACACGGACGGTAACGGTATCGTTGTCTGTGACGATCGTTCCCACGTTTCCGCTTGTCTCCGCGACGCCCGGAACTTCCATGTTCATTGCAATCACGCCGCTGTCGAGACTCATCATGAGGTCGATGATGTTTGCGGAACCTTCCGCGGTAAAGCGGGTCTCCGCTTTTTCAGCCTCATCCAGGATCACTTTCACATCCAGATCGCTGATCTTGAACTCTTTCTTTAAGATCTTCTGCCATTCCTGGACAAGATCCTGGAGTTCCGTCTTTTTATCTTTCGCAACCGTTACAGTTGCTTCCGCCTCACGGCAGATCGCGTTGTTCTGCAAACCGCCTGTTATGGTTACAAGTTTCGTTCCGGCCTTATCTTCGGCTGACGCGAGGATTCTTGTGAGAAGGACATTGGCGTTTCCGCGCTCCTTTGTGATATCCAGGCCGCTGTGGCCGCCCTTTAAGCCCTGTACGCGAAGCTTTACGGTCTCCTCATCGGCGCTCACCGGTTCTCTCTCTTCCTTGAGATCGAAGCGTACTACCGCGGATCCGGCGCAGCCGACAACGATTCCTTCATCGCTGCAGTCCAGGTTGATGATCACGCGTCCCTGGATCTTGGAAAAATCAAGAGCCTGGATTCCGCTCATTCCAGCTTCCTCATCGGTTGTAAGGATGACTTCCAGATTCGGATGAATGATGGAGTCATCTTCCAGAACGCACATTGCGAATGCCACGCCTGTCGCATCGTCCGCACCCAGCGTCGTGCCGTCCGCATGGATCCTGTCGCCATCGCGCAGGATGCGGATCGGATCTTTCTTGAAATCATGGACCACATCGGCGTTCTTCTCGCACACCATATCCATATGTGCCTGCAGGATCACAGTCGGCGCGTTCTCATATCCCGGAGAAGCCGGCTTTTTGATAATGAGGTTGTTCGCCTGATCCTGGTAGCATTCCAGGCTTAAGTTCTTTGCGAAATTGTAGATGTAATCACTGATTGCCTTTTCGTTTTTGGAGCCGTGCGGGATCTGGCAGAGATCGCTGAAAATTTCAAGCACACGCTTCGGTTCCAGTCCTTCAAGACACGCTGCCGTAGCCATATGGTATGTACCTCCCTTTCATTCACTGATCAATTGATATTGTCACGAATTTATCATACATATATCTATGTATCCGCTGTTGTATGTATC
>CAVFLH010000253.1:0-2903 GCA_963622995.1 uncultured Eubacteriales bacterium
CCGGGTCTGTTGCGAGAACGAGGTCCGCGTTCTTCTCCTTCGCAAGCTTTAAGCCAAGCTCAAATGCCTCGGCAGCTTCCGGGTTCGGGTAGCTTACAGTCGGGAAATCTCCGTTCGGAAGCTCCTGCTCCGGTACTACATAGACATTCTCAAAGCCGATCTCCTTCATCACGCGGCGGGCCGGGATATTTCCGGTTCCGTGGAGCGGAGTGTAGACGATCGTGATGTCCTTCTGCATGCGGTTGATTGCTTCCTGATTAACGACCTGGGCTTTTACCTGAGTGATATATTTGTCATCGATCTCTTTTCCGATTACCTGGAATTTTCCGCTCTTTAATGCTTCTTCCTCGGTTGTTGTCTTAACAGTGGAGAGGTCCTCGATTGCGAGAACTTCGGCTGTTACGCCTTTGTCGTGCGGCGGTGTGAACTGGGCACCATCCTCCCAGTATACCTTGTATCCATTGTATTCCGGCGGGTTATGGCTCGCGGTGATGTTGATACCGGCGATGCAGCCTAACTCACGGACTGCGAAGGACAGCTCCGGTGTCGGGCGCAGGGATTCGAATTTATACGCCTTGATGCCGTTTGCGGCAAGTGTCATTGATGCCTCCATGGCAAATTCCGGAGACATATGGCGGGAATCGAAAGCAATCGCAACGCCCTTGTCGGCTCCGCCCTGTTTGATAATATAGTTAGCAAGTCCCTGGGTCGCGCGGCGGACTGTATAGATATTCATACGGTTGATTCCGGCGCCGATGATGCCGCGAAGTCCCGCGGTACCAAATTCCAGATCCATATAGAAACGTTCCTTGATCTCGTTTTCATCGTTCGCAATTGCCCGAAGCTCTTCTTTCGTCTTTTCGTCAAAGTACGGATTGGCAAGCCATTCCTGGTAGATCTTCATGTAATCCTTCATGTTTTGACTCCCCTCATGCATTATTTTCTTGGGGCGGAAAAAGGTAATTCCGACCACCTGCAATATAGGTTCATTATATTACATTTCGGGTGAAAAATAAAGCGTTACTGTTACCCGGCAGGAATTTTCTGAACGGATAATTTCCATATAATCCGGCATCGACATATCCATCCCCTATATAAACCATAACAATCTGATATCGGATCGGGTCATAATCCACTTGTTTTCATATAGAAAACATTTTATAATGAAATTGTGTAAAGCAATATGCTTTTTATGGCGAAAAAACAATATATTATATAAAGAGAGGTTTACATATGGAAAACTATAAGAGCAAACTCGTAACTGCGGAAGCTGCAGTCGCAGCTGCCGTAAAAGATGGTGACTGGGTCGATTATGGATTTGCCGGCGGATATCCGGAACTTCTTGATAAGGCCCTGGCTGCAAGAAAAGGCCACTTAAAAGACGTAAAGATCCGCTGCGGTCTCGTAATCCGTCCGCGCATCGAAGTCGTTGAGGCTGACCCGGAACAGGAAAGCTTCTCCTACTACAGCTGGCACATCGGCGATTATGAGCGTAAACTTCAGACCCGCGGTCTTGTACAGTTCATGCCGATCGTTCTCCGTCTTCTTCCGACACTCTACCGTCAGCGCTATATTAAGACAGATGTCGCTTTCGTCTCTGTATCCGCACCGGACGAGAATGGCTACTGTGGTCTTGGTATCTCCAACTTCACATGGAAGACGATTATCGAGAGCGCAAGAACCGTTGTTTTCGAGATCAATGAGCATTATCCGAAGCTTCAGGGCGTAGATGGATCCCACCGTGTCCATATCTCCCAGGCTGATTACATCGTAGAAGGCGAGCATGAACCGCTTCCGCTTCGTACTTACAAAGCTCCGTCTGAGACAGATATCAAGATTGCAAAGCTCGTAGTAAACGAAATTCCGGACGGCGCAGTTCTCTCCCTCGGTGTCGGCGGTGTTCCGTTCACAATCGCAAATATGTTAGCGGAATCCGATCTTAAGGATCTCGGCTGCCATACCGGAACCATCAGTGACGCTTACTTAAACCTCTGGAAGGCAGGAAAACTCACAAACGCAAAGAAAGAGTTCGATACAGGTCTCTCCACATGGAACCTCGCAATGGGATCCCAGGAGTTCTATGACTGGATCGCTGAGAACCCGCAGCTCTTCCACCCGGCTGACCTCGACTATGTACATAACCCGATGCGTATCGGAACCATGAAGAACGTTATCAGCATCAACGGCGGCGTACAGCTTGACCTTATGGGCCAGGAGAACGCAGAGTCCGCAGGAACCCGCCAGCTCTCCGGTATCGGCGGTCAGATGGACTTCCTTGAGGGCGCTTACCGTTCTGAAGGCGGAAAGGGATATATCTGCATCAACTCCGCTAGAAAAGCAAAAGACGGCACCTTAAAGTCCAACATCGTTCCGTTCATCCCGGGCGGCTCCACCGTATCCGCCCCGCGTACCATGATCCAGAGCGTTGCAACTGAGTACGGTATCGCGAACCTCTCCGGCAAGACCTTGAGAGAGCGTGCTGAGGCCATGATCGCTATCGCGCATCCGGATTTCAGGGAAGAGCTTGAGCAGTATGCGAAAGAGGCATTTCACTAAGAAATAGTTTCTGCCTGGCTGGCGGCTGAATAGTTTACTGCTGTTCCATTCAGGCAACTATATAAACAAATCAAGGAGACGACATTCAGTCGTCTCCTTTTGTTATTTAGCGAGCAAGATCAGGGTTTTCACGCCGCCAACAATTTTTCCATCCCCATATCAACACAGAAATGCCGCGTTGACCCGATCCACTAATTTCCCTGAAATGGATCCGTCTGCGCGGCATTTCTGTATATTATAAAAACTCACCCCTAGTTCCCAGTCTCACGACTGTGAACAAATGAAAACCTGCGAAGATGCGGTTGCTTCGCTGCTTTCTAGCTTTAACCTATCACCATATCACGTCC
>CAVFLH010000254.1:0-2868 GCA_963622995.1 uncultured Eubacteriales bacterium
CCCATAGATTCTCTTCGCATTTTCGTAAAAGACCTTCTCCCACTCTTCCTCCGGAATCAGCCATTTTACGACTTCGATGTAATCTCCGTAGTTGACTAACGGCCAGTCCGTTCCGAACATGAACTTTTCATACTGGCTGCAGTAGGAGATCCAGGTCTTTAAGGCATCAAAATATCCTCTCTGCTGCTCTAAAAGCTTCGGGAAATCGATCTTTCCCTCCAGAAGTCCGGAGAGATCCGTCATCACATTCTCATTCTTCTCCACAACAGCCGCCGCGTCCATAAGCCACGGGTTGCCGAAATGGCACATGACGAAATTCACGCCCGGGTGGCGGACTGCCGCCTCGTCTAAGGTCAGCGGATGGCTGTATTTTAAGTAGGCGCGGGAACCGGCTGTCTGACCCATGTGGATCGCTACTGGCTTTTTGTACGCCTTTGCGAGATCATAGAGCGGCTCGTACACCTCATCCGTCACATACACCTTGTTGTATCCCGGATAGAGCTTGATTCCAACGCAGGTATCCCGCTTTAAGTTCTCCTCCACCTGGTCCAGGCTCTTCTTTTTGTCCTCGCTCACGAGGAAATTCCGGTCGATTCCCACACAGTATTTTAAGAAATCCGGGTAGGAATGATTCGCCGGGTCCACGCCCCGGTTTCCCATGACGACTCCGGCTTCAATGTTGTATTTCTGGTAGACCGCCCTTAAGTCTTCCTCTGTATTTTTATGTTCCGCCCGCACCGCGATCTCCTGGAAATAGGGATTCTCCGGTACAAAGTGAAGATGTGCGTCGATGATCTTCATAGTCTCACTCCTTAAGTCAAGTTTCTTCTCCCGGCTGCCCAGCTCATCGACAGCCATGAACACGGCTGCGCAAAAACGATTCCAATGCATCGGCAGCACTTTATTTGTATATACAGGAAAAACCCCTGTTTCAGGGGTTTTCCTCCGTTCATGGGGCTTAGAAGTATTTCTTACTGCCCCAGAGATTACACCGTTTCAGATCCAGATATTCGTGGTAGGCCTTCTCCAGGATCTGCTTCTCGTTTGAGAACTTCAGAAGGTGGTACGCCTCATAATATTTGTAATATCCGGAATCTACGAAGTATTCTTCGCGCTGTGGTTTACTGTAATAACTGTCCGCCATCATTAAATACCAGTGGACTTCTTTCTCCACTGTATCCTGAGGCGTGTTAAATGAGTACTGGCTCTTTCCGATGTATTTGATGATCTGGGCCTGGACCCCGGTCTCCTCCTTCACCTCTCTGAGAGCCGTTTCCTTAAACTCTTCTCCTGCTTCCACAGTTCCTTTCGGTAAGACCCATCCTTCATACTTGTTTCTGTAGTTCTTATAGAGAACCAGGATCTTGCCGCGAAATATAACCACACCGCCGCAGCTCGTTGCTTCTATCATTGCAATTCCTCCTGACAGCTATTCAAGGGATTCCGCCCAAAAGCAGATTCCGCAGGTGTGTTTTTAACTGAGTTTAGTATACTTCTTTTTACCCGTGTTTGCAACCACGTTTTCACTTGCAGAAATTTCCATAATGCATCCGCAAAGATCTCTGTCATATCTCCCTGTGCGGATATATCTGATATTTCAAATCATCAAAGCTTTCTACAAATTTTCTCTGAACTCTCATATTGCAATCTATGCTTTCATACTGATATATGAAAACTCCGGCAGATCTTATGAGCCACCGGAGTTTCAATACTCATGACCATATTCCAGTCATACATTTTTTATTTACGAACGATAACCGTTCGGGTTCTTGGACTGCCAGTTCCATGCGTCGCGGCACATGTCATCGAGGTTTCTCTTTGCCTCCCAGCCAAGCTCCACCTTTGCCTTTGTGGCGTCAGAATAGCATGTCGCGATGTCTCCTGCGCGGCGCGGCTTGATCACATACGGGATCTCTTTGCCGACAGCCTTGGAAAATGCGTGGATCACATCGAGAACGCTGTATCCGTGTCCGGTTCCGAGGTTGTAGATATATACCGCCGGCTTGTCATCAAATTTCTTTAATGCCTTTACATGGCCCTCCGCAAGGTCCATCACATGGATGTAGTCGCGGACACCTGTTCCGTCCGGTGTATCGTAATCGTTTCCGAATACGCCCACCTCTTTTAACTTTCCGATAGCAACCTGGGTGATATAAGGTGTCAGGTTGTTCGGGATTCCCTCCGGATCTTCTCCAATCAGGCCGCTCTCATGAGCTCCCACCGGATTGAAGTAACGGAGCAGGATCACATTCCACTCCGGATCTGCCTTCTGCATATCGGTAAGGATCTGCTCCAGCATGCTCTTTGTCTGTCCGTACGGGTTCGTGCACTGTCCCTTCGGGCACTCTTCTGTAATCGGTACGAACGCCGGATCTCCGTAAACGGTAGCGGAGGAGCTGAAGATGATCTTCTTCACGCCGTGTTTTCTCATCACATCGAGAAGGATCAGTGTACCGGTAATATTGTTGTGGTAGTACTCCCACGGTTTTGCCACGGATTCGCCAACAGCTTTTAATCCAGCGAAGTGGATCACTGCGTCGATCTTCTCCGCATCAAAGATCTTTTCCATCGCGTCACGGTCCAGCATATCTGCCTTGTAGAATGTCAGATCCTTTCCTGTGAGCTTCTTTACGCGGTTTAATGCTTCTTCCGACGCATTGTAAAGATTATCAAAGACAACGACCTCGTGTCCCTGCTCCAGAAGTGCCAGGCATGTATGGCTTCCAATATATCCTGCGCCGCCGGTTACTAAAATTCTCATGATGAACCCTCCCATGAATTCTGCCGTTCTGAGATACGGTTATTTTTTCGGATCCTTTTCCCCAGATCCTGTCTTCGTTATCATTTTAACACTGCCCGGAATAAAAG
>CAVFLH010000255.1:0-2843 GCA_963622995.1 uncultured Eubacteriales bacterium
AGACAAATTCCAGATCACAGAAGATCACCTCACATCTGGTGCTTCTTCTCACAAAGATCATCCTGATCCTGGTCCTGTTTGCGGCGGTGCTTGGAATCAGCTTCGGCTACGGAATCTTCAAGGGCGTTATTGACGCGGCCCCGGAGATCGATGTGGCAAGCATCGAGCCAAGCGGTTATGCCACCATGGTCTATGACAGTAAGGGAAACCTCACGGAAACGCTCGTAAAATCAGGAGCGAACCGTCTTGAGGCATCCTACGAGGAACTTCCCCAGTGCCTGATCGACGCCTTCGTCGCGATCGAGGATTCCAGGTTCTGGTCACACAAAGGCGTGGACGTCCGTTCCATGGTCCGTGCGGCCGTTGGAATTATTACCGGCGACTCCAGTGCCGGCGGCGGAAGTACCCTGACCCAGCAGCTCATCAAAAACAACATCTTTGAAGGCGGAAATGAGGACACCTTCGGAGAGAAGCTTGAGCGAAAGATCCAGGAGCAGTATCTGGCGATCCAGTTAGAGAAGATCATGGACAAAAAGATCATCCTCAAAAACTACTTAAACACTATCAACCTCGGAAACAACACCCTGGGCGTAAAGGCAGCGGCTCTCCGCTACTTTGATAAGGATGTTTCGGACCTTACACTCTCCGAAGCGACCGTCATCGCCGGAATCACCCAGAACCCGTCGAGATTCAACCCGCTCTCCGAGAACGGAAGAAAACGCAACGAAGAAAAGCGCCGCGTGATCCTCCAGTACATGTACGAGCAGGGAAAGATCACGAAGGAAGAGCAGGAGGAAGCTCTCGCCGATGACGTTTATTCCCGGATCAAAAACGTGGATATCGTCACGAAGGAGACCCAGACGCCTTACTCCTACTTCACGGACGAACTGATCGACCAGGTATTAAAAGCCCTGCAGGAAAAGAAAGGCTACACGGAGACCCAGGCCTACAACCTCCTCTTCTCCGGCGGTCTTGAGATCCACACCACCCAGGACCCGGATATCCAGTCTGTGGTGGATGAAGAGATCAGCAAACCGGAAAACTACGACGTTGTCTACTACTCCATCGACTACCGTCTGTCGATCCAGCATGCGGACCAGACAACGACGAACTATTCCGATGAGACATTAAAAACATATTTCCGCAAGGAACTCGGAGAATCAAACTTCGACGGTCTCTTCTCCTCAAAGGAGAAGGCGGATGAGGCCATCGCGAAATACAAGGCCGCATTGACACAAGACGGGGATACAGTCCTCGGCGAATCTGTCCACTATGTGCTTCAGCCTCAGGCGTCCTTCGTCCTCATCGACCAGTCCAACGGTTATGTAAAGGCACTCAGCGGCGGCCGCGGACAGAAAGAGGTCAGCCGTTCCTTAAACCGTGCCACAGGCACCCTGCGCCAGCCTGGTTCCACCTTCAAGGTCATCACATCCTTCGCCCCGGCGATCGATACCTGCGGTGCTACCCTGGGAAGTGTCTACTATGACGGCCCGTACACCATGGGTACAAAGACATTCCGGAACTGGTACAGTAGCAAAGGCTACATGGGCTACAGCACGATCCGCGACGGTATCGTCTACTCCATGAACATCGTTGCCGTCCGCTGCATGATCGAGACCGTGACACCACAGCTCGGCGTGGAATACGCAAGAAATTTAGGAATCACTTCCTTAACAGATACGGACTACAACGCTTCCACCGCTCTCGGCGGTATCACAAAGGGCGTTTCAAACCTGGAGCTCACCAATGCCTTTGCGACCATCGCAAACGGCGGTATCTACACGAAACCGGTGTTCTTCACCCAGATCCTGGACCACAACGGAAAAGTGCTTCTGGAGAACGAGCCGGAGACAAAGCGTGTGCTCAAAGACTCTACCGCGTTCCTTCTTACGGACGCGATGTCTCAGTCCATGGAGAGCAGCCGCATGTTCGCATCCTCCGGAGTCAGCCTAAACTCCACAAGTGCCGTGGCAAATATTCCGGGAATGTCCAATGCCGGTAAATCCGGTACCACAACAAGCAACAATGATATCTGGTTTGTCGGATTCACCCCGTACTACACAGCGGGAATCTGGTCCGGATGCGACGATAACCAGAAGATCTCAGCGATTGGAAGCAGTACTTCCTACCATAAAAAGATATGGAAAGCGATCATGACGAAAGTCCATGAGGGACTTCCTGACACCGGTTTCCCGGTTCCGTCCTCCGTCACGACTGCTCAGATCTGCCGGAAATCCGGTAAGCTTGCGATCCCTGGTGTCTGCGAGAATGATCCGAGAGGAAGTGCTGTTTACACCGAGTACTTCGCGAAGGGAACCGTTCCGACAGAGGTCTGCGACCATCATGTGCAGCTGACCGTGTGCAGCGAGTCCGGCGGACTTCCAACGGAATACTGCCCGGAAAGTGAGCGCGTTACTAGAACCTTCATGGTGATTCCAGACGGTGAATCCGGCGGAACGGATGACTCCAAGTACCGTTCTCCGGGAACCTGCACGATCCACGGTGCGTCCTCCGTTGTTCTTCCGAGTGAAGAAGATACGGAGAACACTGGTTCCACAAAGGCCGAGACTGTTCCGGAAACTGTTTCGGAGACCACAAAAGCAGCGCCGAAATCGCCGATTGACCAGGTATATATTCCTGTGGGGCCTGGATATAATTAATTACCCTACGTAAAGCAATACGCCAGATAGATTGGATTCTATCTGGCGTGTTTTTTGTGTAATGGGAAATTCCGAAGATTTCCCTATTACATAAAAAGGCACTTAACGTGCCAACGATGCGAACTCGCGCAAAGATGGAGATTGCCGCAGGTGACCGCGCTCGACGCCAGAATATGCCAAAGC
>CAVFLH010000256.1:0-2834 GCA_963622995.1 uncultured Eubacteriales bacterium
TACCTTTTTAAAGTCCTCATAGCCGAGTCCTAATTTTGCCATCTTTCCCGGACGCATATTTGCCACAACGACATCGCACTGGGAAACCAGCTTTCTCGCGATCTCCGCGCCTTCCGGCTTTGTGATATCGATGGAAATACTCTGTTTATTCAGGTTTGCGTTGTTGAAGGTCGGTGAAGAATCGTAGCCGTTGAAGTTGTCGCCGTTCATGATCGAACCTTTTCTTGTCTGATCCACACGGCCGCGGCTCTCGATCTTGATGACCTCCGCTCCCATGTAAGAAAGGAGGGACGTCGCATACGGTCCTGCCCAAACCCAGCTGAAATCCGCGATCCGGATTCCTTTTAATGCCTCATGAAACATCATTCATTCTCCTTTCCTAGATGATTCCTGCCTCTTTTAACCTTACGAGATCTTCCCTGGAATATCCAAGATCTTCCACGTAGACCTCCTCGTTGTTCTGTCCTAAAAGCGGTGCCCCGTGATTGTCGGACGGGGTCATTGTGGAAAGCTTGTACGGGAGTCCCGGGTACATGAGCTTTCCTGCCGCCGGATGATCGATCTCCTCGAAGAACTCTCTCGCCTTTGTCTGCGGGGAGTTGAATACCTGTTCCGCGGAACAGATCGGCGCGCATGCGGTTCCTTCCGCCTGGATCTTGAAGAAGAGTTCTTCGGTATCGTACTTTAACGCCTCTTCTCTCAGATGGGCTTTCACTTCCTCGAAGTGCTTGTCGCGCTCTTTCTGCTCGATAAACGGTGCGTGGTTCGCCCAATCCGGATTTCCGAGGGCTCTCACGATTCCTTCCCACTGTTTCTGCGGGTAGAGGACTACGATGATGTAGCCGCCGTCCTTACACTGCAGCAACGTATCGCGGACACGGTTTACACCTACGCGGGACGGGCTGGATCCGATCATGTAGTAGCGGACGATATTCATTCTCTCTAAGCACATCATCGCTTCCTGCTTGGAGACATCGATGTACTGGCCTGTGCCGCCTGCGTTTCTCCAGTAGAGCGCTCCCATAAGTGCCACTGCCGCGTAAACTCCGACGTCACTCTCTCCGACGTAACCGCCGCCCTTGATCGGCTCACGGTCCGCATTCGGGGATGCTGCCGGGAGCACGTAACCAGCTCCGCTGGCATGGTAAATATTTAAGTAGTATGCCTTGTAGTCCTTATACGGACCAGTCTGGCCGAACGGGGTCAGGGAAAGCATGATCAGGTTCGGATTCTCTTTCTTTAAGGTCTCATAGTCAAGGCCAAGTTCTTTTAAGTAACCCGGATGAGTATCTTCCACCAGCATATCTGCTTCCGCCACCAGCTTTTTGAAGATCTCCTGACCGGTGTGGGTCTCGATGTTTAATGTGATACCCTTTTTGTTTGTATTATGATAAAGGAATAATCCCGACTTTTCCGGATCCGGCTCATCGTGAAGATACGGTCCTCTTCTTCGTGCGGAATCTCCTTCCGGCTTCTCAATTTTGATCACTTCCGCGCCGAGGTCGGCCAGAAGCTTTGTACAATACGGACCGGAAATAAAGTCACAGTATTCTACAACTTTTACGCCGCTTAATGGTCCTGCTGCCATGAAAACTCTCCTTTCTGAAACTGCCGCTCAAACAGACCGTTTCAAGCCGTTTGAGTTTTAAACTAACTTCGTTAGCTTTATTCTATACTAACGTTGTTAGTTTGTCAATGCATGATGATCACTTTTGTTGAATTTTGCCATTTTTTTCCTTTTTTATTATGGAATATGCTCAAATGGCGCAAAAAAAGAACCGGTCCTTCCTCAAGCTATCTGCCGCTCAAGAAAATTCCAGTTCTTTTCTTCCATCCTTATTTCTGTTTTGCTTTTTCCTCCAGTTGGTTCAGCCATTTCACATAGCCGTCCACAAGGAACTCAAAGCTCTCGTCCCCGGTCACATTCGTCGCCGTAAAATATCCCGCCATCTCATAGGACGCGTATCCATGAAGCGCGCTTCGGAAGCTTCTCGAAAACTTGATTGCCTCCTCCCTGCTGATCCCATATTCCGCAACGACGCGGCGGATGGACTTCACGCTCTCTCTTCCGATCTCCAGGCTGCCGTCCCGGTTTAACGCCGGCATCTCCATGATCGCCCGGTACATCTGGTAGTTATTTTTCACGTAGCTGCGGAACGCGTAGGCCAGCGCCCGCAGCGCCTCATCCTTTTCCTTTCCCTCTGCGGACTGTTCCAGGTACTCGTTCATATGGCTTACAGCCTTCAGACCAATCTCTTTATTTACATCGTCAATGCTGTTTAAATGGTTATACAGGGACGCGGCCTTCACATGCAGCTTCTGCGCCAGTTCCCGTACCGAAAAATTATTATATCCCTTTTCTTCCACCAGTTCCGTCGCCGCCGCAACGATGGATTCCATTGTAAGTCCTTTTCCCTTCATGGTTTCGTTCCCCCCACTTCATGCTAACATAATTAGTTCTATTCTAGTCAATAGAAAAACGCCTGTCAACCCAAAAATCATTGACAGGCGCTGGACTATTTATTTTTCTCCGATCAGTTTCCTAGTCTTCCATTTCCCGCTCATTGTATAAGCAAAGCAAATCAGACCCGGAATCGTTCTCGAGAATGCAGTTCCCCACCAGAAGCTTTCCGCTCCCTGTTGGAACACATAGTAGAAGAGCAGGCTGAATCCGATCCGGCATACGACTCCATCCATGAGTCCGATGATAAAGCCCATGGACACATAACCGGATCCAGTTACCATGGACTGGAAGGAACCGGTAAAGGCGGTCATGTAAAACGCCATGACCATGATCCTCATGTAGGTAACACCCATCTCTATGACCATTGGAT
>CAVFLH010000257.1:0-2815 GCA_963622995.1 uncultured Eubacteriales bacterium
TATCAGGACTATGGTACACCGTTATTCACTAGAAATATCATAGATATCTTCTAGAAGAATTCTCTTCCCCTCCTGCAAAATCAGCAGATGATTCTCCTCGTCCACTCTCTTTATATGCCCGGAGATCGTCACATATGCCCCGCCGTCCTTTTTTTCGTCCGGTACAAAAAAGGTCACCGTAATCTCTGGATGAAGTTCTCTTTCTTCCAACACCATCCGCATTTTTTCATTCAACTTTTCCTTTTCATATTCATCCAGCTCGATCCGCTTTTCCGTGATCCGTTCCGTCTCTTTTAGCACTGCGTCAAATCCAGTGAGCGCCGCAAATGGCGCAAACTGGGCCGCCCGGTCACCCACCGGCATCCGGGTATGTTTTGATTTTCCCGGATACGGAAGGTCGATAATATCCTTATATTTCTCCCATGTACTCACGCCCTGTGACCTCCGATCTGGCTGTTCCTCTGTACCGCCGTTGCGCCTTCTTCCAGATTCATTCCCTTTAAGACCGCGTTCTTTCCAAACTTTTTCTTGATCTCCAGAACCGCCTGCTGCATCCGTTTCTCCCGCGCCAGTTCTTCCTCTTCCTTCTTTTTCTGTTCCACCTGTGTGCCGTAATCGGTAAAGAGATCCAGTTGCTCATACTCGTCCGTTTTCTGTTCCGTTCCCTCGCAGATCACATGGTTTGCGGAAAGTGTGATCCGGCGCACCAGAAGCTTTGGATTCATGATCTCGTCGTAGAGTTCCATAACCGCCTCCGTGATCCGTTTCGTGGAGGAAGTCTGTCCGCCGAGATTCTTAGAGCCGTGGGCATGTTTCGGGATCCGTCTTCCGTAGCGGTCTGTGGATATCTCCCCGCTGTAATTCTTTCTGAGTTTCGAATCCGTCAGATTTTCGATATCATACCCCACCGTCAGGACTACCTGGTCCGCTGTCAGCTTTTTGTCCACGAGATCCAACGCCAGAAGGTCCGCCATCTCCCGGACGACGAGCTTCGCCTTTTCTACAGTGTATGGACAGGCGAGAACCTGACCGGAACCGACACTGTGGTTCTCCGGTCGGTACGCCTTGACATCCGCGATCGTACAAGGCTCATATCCCCAGGCATGATCGATCAGGAGTTCCGCGTTGACGCCAAACATCCTGTACAGAAGATCTTCATTATAATAGTCGTTGTCCTTTCCAAGGGAACATCTGGCGATATCCCCCATCGTGTAGATTCCGCGCTCCTCCAGTTTTTTCGCGTATCCCCGGCCCACACGCCAGAAATCCGTCAGCGGACGGTGTCCCCACAGATATCTCCGGTAGCTCATCTCATCAAGCATTGCGATCCGCACTCCGCCCGCGTCCGGTTCGATGTGCTTTGCCATGATGTCCATCGCGATCTTTGCAAGGTACAGATTCGTTCCGATCCCCGCAGTCGCCGTAATTCCGGTCTCTTTCTGCACATCCCGGATCATCCGGGTCGTCAGCTCATGCGCCGACATATGGTACGTTTCTAGATAGGAAGTCAGGTCGATAAAGACCTCGTCGATCGAATAGGGATGGATGTCTTCCGGCGCTATATATTTTAAATGGATCTTATAGATATCTGAACTCTCCTCCATATAGTGAGCCATCCGCGGCGGCGCAGCGATAAAATCCAGAGCAAGGTCCGGTCTTTTCGCCAGTTCGACCGCATCACAGGAACTTCCCGTGAATTTTCCGCCGGGAGCGTGCTGTTTCCTCTCCCGGTTCACCTCTTCCACCTTCTGCTCCACCTCAAAGAGGCGCGCCCGCCCGGGAATCCCATACGCCTTCAGGGAAGGAGACACCGCAAGGCAGATGGTTTTCGATGTCCGGCTCCGATCCGCGACAACAAGGTGCGTCGTCATCGGATCTAACTTTCTGTCCACCACCTCCACGGAGGCATAGAATGACTTCAAATCGATCGCCGCGTAGATTCTGTTTGACTTATCTCCTGCATCCATTCTATCCGCCATACTCTGTCTCCCTTCCAATATCAATTTCTTCTATATCCGCCTCATTTATTTTGCGCTCACCGGCAAGATCATATGCAAAAACTCTTTATGCGGCCGCGCTGGATCCGCCTCAAACACCTGGATTCTCCCATTATCCGGCCCCCGGTCCTTAAACGCCGGAAACATAAATCCGCAGGCCGGCATCCCCGGCTCATAATCCCCGCTCACCGGGCACACCGCGCAGATCAGAAATCGGTAGACTTCCTCCGACTCCCACAGACTTTCCTTATCCTTCGCCTTTCTCGGGACATCATAGTTTCCATGGAAAAAATAGACCGCATAATCTCCGGATGCCCGATACTTTTCCCCGAACACTTCATAAAAAATATCAAGCAGCGCATCGTTTTTCAGTTCACACTCCCGCAGCGCACAAAGTAACTGCCACACACTCCCCGGCTTTTTCTCCTCCGCTGCAAAGACATACTCCTTTAACTCCACATTCGTCTCGGAAAACGGGATCGTCTTCGCGATATCAAGATTCTTCTGCTGATCCGGCAGGGAGAGCTGACGGAAATTCTTATTAAATGTCCCGTCCACAAACCCGTCCTTATCCAGATACGCCCCGGCGATCCGGTCGAAGCAGTTTCTCTTTAGCGTCATTCTTCTCGTAAGCTCCAGCATATCCTCGCGGTTGATCTGATTCATATATTTTCTCCGTTCTCTCTGTTATCGTTTTCCCAACATAATTTTTCTCGATTCCAGACCCAATTTTTTCTAAAATCTTATGTCTCCATTATACAATTAGAACATATGTTCGTCAAGTATTTCTGTCTTTTCCGATCCCCACAGAATCCGCC
>CAVFLH010000258.1:0-641 GCA_963622995.1 uncultured Eubacteriales bacterium
GTATATCAAAATTTAGAATTTACAGTGGTTTTTAATCGTTCGCAGAACGATTAAAACGGATAGAGCATTGGAAGTACAAAAATGCAGATCAGAGAGTTGATGACAACCAATGGGAGACCGCATTTTAAGTAGTCTTTCAGTTTGTAACCGCCGGGTGCCATGACCATTGCCTGGGCTGCGCAGGCCATTGGGGTTAAGATTGAGGTGCAACTTGCGATCTGTACGCCCATAACGCCGGCACGCGGGTCGATGCCGATGGAGACGGCAACGCTTGCGAGAAGCGGGATGAAGACTGCAACGGCAGCGATGTTGGACATAACCTGTGTCAGGATCAGCGGTACGATGAAGAAGATCGCCATGATCAGGTACGGGTTGGTTGTGTTTCCGAGCATTTTGAGTACGAGGTTTGCTACGACATCGGCAGCGCCGGAGCTCTTTAAGGCATCGGAAAGTGGAAGGACGCCGATGAACAGGAACATGGTCGGTCCGTGGATGGAGCCGATGGCTTCGGCTTCTGTGAGAACACCGAAGAGGATCAGGAGGACAGCGCCGATGCAGGCTACAATGTACATCGGCATAATGCCAAAGTAGTCGAGAACGATCATTCCGAGAACGGAGAGTCCGCAGATGATTTTTGCGGC
>CAVFLH010000258.1:651-2799 GCA_963622995.1 uncultured Eubacteriales bacterium
GTCCGTAAAGGATCGAGGAGATGATCACCGGAATTCTGGCGATCGTGAAGTCCCAGATCGTGAACGGGATCTTTCCGCCCATATTGATCATGACGTCGCTCCAGCCCATGTTTGCGGCACCCTGTCCAAGGAAGGTGCAGGCGGTGCTGATATTGGCAACGGCGGCGATCGGGTAGATCAGTTTGCTGCGGCTGATGTTTAAGTTGTTTCCAATCGTAATGATAAGCGGTAGCAGGATCGCCATGGTTCCGACAGCGCTTGTGAGAATGGAGAGGATCGTTGCCACGATCATGAGTACGAGCAGGACGATACGCGGGCGGTCTTTATATTTCATGACGATGGCTTCGGTGCTGTCAAGAAGTCCGGATTTTGCGATTCCGGCACCGATCACAAACATTGCGGCGATCATGATGACGTTTTTGTTTGTGAGTCCGGAGAATGCTTCGGTTATTGTCATGACTTTGGTTTCGATCAGCGCGATGATGATGCCCATGGAAATTACCGTGTATGGCAGTTTTCCGGACATGAAGGCGATGATCGTAAGAATCAGGATAATCAGTACAATCGTTAACTGGTCCATAAATTTACTCCTTTGTGTGAGAACGTGTGAATAGCTCCATTGAGATTAGAAATCACCCGGAATGATATTGTCAGGGAGAATGCAGCGGTAAACTTCGCCGTTTCTTGCTGTATCAAAGTCTTTCTTTGCCTGGTCGACGAGAGCAGGATCTTCAAAAAGGCGGACAGCGACCTGTGCCATGACAGCAGCCGCGTTATGCATGCCTTTGTGGGCGATAGAAGATTTGCCCTGGGATACCGCCTGCCAGCTGTGAAGAGCAGTTCCGGCAGCGAAGCATGCGCAGTTCAGGCTTGCGGACGGAACATTCCAGCTGACGTTTCCGTAATCGGTGGAAGCGGATTTTGGAAGCCCGGTGGGCAGAGTGTAGAGACAGATCGGGCCGTCAATGATCTCGGCTGCATGTTCTCCACCGTAACGGAGAGCGTTTTCTCTCGCGTGGCGCACACCGTTTTCTGGAAGAACCGGCTGGAATTTTTTTGCATATGCGAGTTCTTCTTCAGTGTAGTCCTGTCTGAGCATCTGTTTCATGGACTCTTCTGTCAGTTTGTTTAATGTCACGTTGTCCAGGAAGTTTGCGTAATAGCTTACCGGACGGACATCAACGGTAGTGCCGGTCATCATGGCAGCGCCTTTGGCAACGCACTGGAGTCTTTCATAGATCTCGAGCATATCCTGGTTTCTTGGGGCGCGGATGTTGTAGCAGACTTCGGCTTCTCCCTGCACTGTGTTCGGAGCGACTCCGCCGCTGTTTGTGATCGCGTAATGGAGTCTTGCTTCTGGGATGATATGTTCACGCAGGTAGTTGCTTCCTACATCCATCAGCTCAACGGCATCGAGAGCACTTCTTCCGAGATGCGGGGAAGCGGCGGCGTGAGCACTTTTTCCATGGAAGTTGAAGTAGGCACGGATCATGGAAAGTGTATTTCCTCCGCAGCTGTTTTCGCTGTCCGGATGCCATGAAATACAGATATCAAGATCTAAGAAACAGCCTTCACGCAGCATAAATGTTTTTGCGGATGCGCCTTCCTCGGCCGGGGTGGCGTAGAAACGGATACGTCCTTTTAATCCTGTTTCTTCCAGATATTTCTTTACAGCAACGCAGGCTTCCACAGCAGCAGTTCCGAGAAGATTGTGGCCGCAGCCATGGCCATATTTCTGACCTTCAATCGGATTCTTTTCAAGGCAGTCACTGTGCTGTGCAAGATCAGGAAGAGCGTCAAATTCGCCGAGAATTCCGATCAGTGGACCGCCTTCGCCCCATTCCGCCATGAAAGCGGTATCCATGTTAGCAATTTTTTCTGTGATAGTGAAACCTTCATTTTTGAGATATTCTTTCTGAAGCTTGCTGGACTTAAATTCCTGAAAACGAAATTCTGCAAATCCCCATATCTGATCGCTCATGGATTCGAATGCGGCAGCATCCTGGTCGATCAGAGACCATACTTTTTCCGTGTTGGACATATTGATTTCCTTTCCTGACAGTGGATTCTTTTTTGCATGCATGAAAAGTAGCTGTCGTTCTGGAATTATTATAAACACAGGAAACGTGACTCCACAAATACGTATAT
>CAVFLH010000259.1:0-2786 GCA_963622995.1 uncultured Eubacteriales bacterium
CGGGACCAGACCGTAAACCTCCTCATAGATTCCCATCGTGGATCCTAAAATTCCAAACAGCATCATGCTGACTGGGATCAGAAGCCACGTCCGTTCTCCCATGATCTTTATAAGGACACTGATAAGGCTGTTCAGAGTTCCGTTATCGATCAGCATATAGACATATCCGTAAGCAAACACGATCAGGAACAGAATGTTCGCCGCGCTCACATATCCGCGCTGGATCGCCAGGAAAATTCCAAAGAATCCGGGTCTGTGACCTTCCACTAAATGGAAGGATTCTACGGCTACTACCATTTTTCCGCTGGCTTCGTCAAGAACTCTTTCATATTCCCCCGCTGGAATCACATACGTGAGCGCCGTCATGATCAGTAAGATGATGGTAAGCAGCACGTAGGTATGCGGCATCCGGATCGATGTCAGCTTTTTTTTTTTTTTTTCCATGAAATGCCCCCTTTTCCGGCCTCTAGTGTTCTGTCACTTCGACGCCTTCAATATAGGTCTTCAATACTTTTGTGTCATACGCGAACGGATGCTTGGACCAGAGAACGATATCCGCGTCGCGTCCTGCCTTCAGCTCGCCCTTGCGGTCATCGATTCTTAAAACCTCCGCCGGATTCTTTGTGATTGCAGCAAGTCCGCCAAGCTCTGACATTCCCGCCCGTACAGACTGGGCTGCGTAGACTGAGAGGTAATAGATCGGTGTTACATCGTGGTCAGCCGTAATGCAGCACTTTAAGCCGGCTTTTTCGAGAACACCTGCGGTCTCAAAGCAGCGTCCCATGCTCTCAAGTTTCGATCTCGGATACATGGTCGGTCCGAGGATCACCGGATAATCGAACTTCTGCAGGTAGTCCGCGATCCGGATTCCGTCTGTGCAGTGAACGATCACAAGATCGATATCATATTCCTGGGCAATTCGGATCGCCGTGCACACATCGTCGGATCTGTGGGCATGTGCGTGGAGCGGGATCTTCTTCTCCAGAACTAAGAGCATGTGTTCCATGCCGATATCTTTCCTGAAATATGCGCCGGACTTTTCCGCCTCTTCCTTTTCATGGCGGTAGTCGATGGCGTCCTCAAGGCATTTTCTGAGAAGATACGCGTTGCCCATTCGGGTCTTAAAGCTGTAGCCGGCGCGTTTCGGGTTCTCGCCGAAGCTGCTCTTCATCGCGGCTTTTCTCATGATCGTCATCTCTTCCGCGGTCTTCCCTTTCAGGCTGATCACGCTGGCCACACCGCCGATCACGCTGTCACTTCCCGGGCAAACGCAGGCTGTCGTCACGCCGTAGGACACGGCGGTCTTCACAGCAAGGTCAAACGGGTTGATTCCGTCGATGGTCTCAAGATATGGCATCAGGGCGTCACTGTAGTCGTTGCAGTCATCCGCAATCGCTCCCATACCTTCCTCGCTGATGCAGATATGGCTGTGGGCATCGATCAGGCCCGGGGTCACATACATTCCCGCAGCGTCGACGATCTCTTCCCCGTCTGCCGCCGCAAGGTTCTCAGCGATCTCCTTTATTTTTCCGTCGCAGACACGAATGTCGCGGGATACAAATCCATTTTCCTCAAAAAGAAGTACATTTCCGTTTTTTATTAACATAAGTCTTCTCCCCTTTGCAAATTTCCTAGCAGTATCCGATCATAACAGCGATCGTCATAAACACGATCTCCAGCACGAAGCAGATTCCGAAGAACGGAGTGATAAACCGGTACCACTTGTTAAGCGGCATACCCATAAGTCCGCAGTACAGGGCACAGGATGTCGGCCAGAACATGTCCGCAAGTCCGTTTCCGAACTGATATGCGAGGATTGCGATCTGCTTGCTGAGACCGATCAGCTCTGCGGTCGGTGCCATGATCGGCATTGTGATCGTCGCCTGGCTGGAGGAACCTGTGATGAAGAATTTGATGATATTCTGTAAGATCAGCATTCCGTATGCGGAGACATATCTGCTTGTTCCGGATAAGAAAGATACGAGGTAATAAACGATCGTGTCGGAGATCATTCCGCTCTTCATCGTGATCAGGATACCACGGGTAAATCCTACGATCAGCATGGAGGAGACCATCGTCTTTGTGGACTCGATAAATGTCTTGCAGATCTCAGTTGCGGAGTAGCCGCTGACGATTCCCACGAAGATCATCATCATTAAGAACATTGCCGCGATCTCGTCGATATACCAGCCGAGTTTTAATGTTCCGTAAAGCAGGCCGCCGATCGTTGCAAAGAAGATCAGAAGGCAGAGTTTCTGTCTTGTATCCATCTTCGCTCCTGTCAGCTCGTCCATGCTCTTTGCCTTGATGAAGCTGCTGTCCTCACCGTACATGATAGATTTTGTCGGATCAGCTTTTACTTTTCTCGCGTAGTTCATTACATAGATGATCGCCGCAAGTTCAAATGTAAATAAGATAACAACACGAAGTCCTAAACCGGAGTAAAGCTCCACACCGGCTACGTCCTGCGCGATTGCGATCGTATAGGGGTTGAACGTTCCGCATCCATAACCGATGATAACGCCGAGGCAGACGATCGCGCCTCCGACTACCGCGTCATATCCCAGTGTCACCGCGATTCCGACGAATACCGGGAATAAACCGTAGAGTTCCTCAAAGATTCCCATTGTGGAACTCAATAATCCGATGGTAATCATCATGATCGGGATCATCAGCTGGACGTTTTTTCCGACCAGGCGTACCAGAGTTCCCAGAGCCGCGTCCATCGTTCCGTTCTTTACGAGGACATATACAAATCCGTACGCAAAGATGATCAAGAACATAAT
>CAVFLH010000260.1:0-2775 GCA_963622995.1 uncultured Eubacteriales bacterium
TATACCAGAATGGTGCATGACTTTCACCAGAAACAATGATTAAATCAGCGCTTCCTTAATTTATCTTCTTCTAAACTTTTCTTTTATGCTCTCCCAGAATCCCGGCTTTTTGATTCCGGATTTGGATCTCAAATGTTCTTCCATGATCATATCAAATTCTGTCGTGGAGTATCCCCATTCCTTCAACCTTTTTTCACGTCTCTGATGGCGAAGGACGCGTTCATTCTGGGCTTTATTTTCCTGGTAGATCATGATTCCGAAGACCGCGCCGCCGATGATGCCGATAACGGCGATAACGATCAGGACCTTCTTTACGATACCGAAGGCCGGGGAAGATGTCCAGGACGTCTTGCTACTGCCAGTTTTCTTATCGGTGCTGTCCGCCGGTTTTCCGGAATTTCTGGCAGAAGACGTTTCCACAGCTGCATCAGTACCGGAAATATCGGCCGCAGTACCTTCAGCCACAGAGTTTTCCGTCTCCGGGGCATCCACAGATGTCTCAGCCGCTGCGCTGTCCACAGTTGTTTCTGCTGCCGCGCCAGTCTCACTGGTATCCACATCCGTTTTCACAGCCCCAGGCACATATCCCTGAGTCACAGACGCCTCCAGATACGCCTGTCCCACAAGCTTATCCCCATACTGGTAGTCGATCCGCGCGATGGCTCCGTCCGGCGCGTCGTCGGTGAGATCGTAGTCCAGGGTGGACGTCACGTCGGAGAAACTTCCGTCCGCCGGGAGAGTCACAGCGCTGTTTTTATTCACTGTAAGTCTCGTGGCGCTTCCGGAAAAGATCCCGGAAATCGTCAGGTCGTCTGCCACCTTGCTGTAGGTGCTGTCCTGATCCGCCACCAGAACGGACTTAAAGTTCTTAAAACCATAGTCAAACAGCGCTTTCGTGTCAGAATAGTGGGTCTGATGACCATTTAAAACGACAGCCACAAGCTTCATCCCGTCGCGCTCCGCGCATGTCACCAGGGTATTTCCCGCGAGGGACGTATAACCGGTCTTTCCGCCGATGACCCCGTCATAATACAGGGAGTCGTTCCGGCGCAGCATTCTGTGGTGGGCGTAGTAGCGCCATCCGTCCGGGTACTGTTTTAATTTTCCTGCTGGAACATCATAGTAGGTTGTGGAATCCACCTCCACGAACGTCGGATTGCTGAATGCCGCCTTCGCGATCAGCGCCATATCGTAGGCGGAGACATAGTGGTTCGGGTCATTCAGACCGCTTGGATTCGCGAAATGGGAATCCGTACATCCAAGCTCTGCCGCCTTCTCGTTCATCTTCTCCGCAAAGGCGTCCATACTGCCCGCGCAGTGTTCCGCCAGGGCATTTGCGACCTCGTTCGCGGACTGTAAAAGCAGGGCGTAGAGACAGTCCCTGACGCTCAACGTATCCCCGGCTCTTGCACCGAGGATCGAGGAGTTTGGCTCCAGCGTGTTCACCGCCGTGTTGGAGAACGTCACGGTCTCATCAAGGCCGCAGTTTTCGATTACGATGAGCGCTGTCAGGATCTTCGTGATACTCGCCGGATAATAGGCCTCATGGCTGTTCTTCTCAAAAAGGACCGCTCCCGAGTTGATATCCATCAGGATCCCGCCGTCCGCTGAGATCGAGATCCCCGACGGCCACTCCGCCGCCGCATATGCTGTCTCCCCCGGCACAAATCCCAGGATCAGCGCCAGGCAGAGAAAAATACTTAAAATTCGTTTCATCGATAAAATCCCTTTTTGCCGGAATAAAACCACGCCAGATCCGGTCATGGTCTTACCCGTTATTTTCCCTCATTATAGCGGAATTCACAATTCAAGTAAAGGTGCTGTTTCACAATGAACAGCACCTTTTTCTTAAACTTATTCTGCCCCATGCAGCTTTTTCTGCCGACTCTTCTCCGCTCTGCGGATCCGGGCCTCTTCTTTCTTCTGGAAAACGACTGCGGCGCCTTCCTCATCCACCGGCTTTACAGTCTTTACGGCAAAAATTCTGCCATCCTCAGACTTTTTCATCCGGATCTTGCCTTTCATCATGCCGTGTTCCGGGCATGTCGCAAGGCAGAGATAGTAGCGCTGCCCCGAGGAAAACCAGCGGATCTTTTTTCTTAACATCCGACGGCATTTCGTGCAGACGACATCCGTCACCCGCTTCTCCTCCATCGCCTCTTCCTTCGTCTCAAACATCTGGGACACGAATTTCGTATACTCCGGGAACCGCAGCGTGAATTCCTCGTCCTCGCTCTCCGGCGGCATGTAGTAATCCACGGACACATAGTCCTTCACAGACTCAAAATCCATGGTCCGCATCACGCGCCCCGTATACTCCGCGTCGCCGAGCGCCCGATGGAACGGCGCGTCCACGTCAAGCGCAAAGGACTCCACCGCCTCATCCAGGGAAATTCTCGCCTTTCCGTCCTGATAGCACAGGCTGTACAGTTTCTGGATATCATAAAAAAGAAACGGCTTCAGGAACGGGATCGTCATGCCATGATAGACCATATTCCTCTGCAGTTCCGTAAGATCCATACTTCCCCAGGTGCAGAACATATAGTCCTCGCCGCACCATTTGAGGAAGTCCTCCATCACCGTCGTAAACGGTTCTCCATCCCGCTCCAGCTCCTCGATGGAAACATGGGTCACCTCCGAGATGATCCGGTGCATCTGTCGGTACACGCACGGGCGGATGATCCGGTGAAATTCCGATACCTTCTCACGCTCTTCATTCAGTTTTACTGCTCCGATCTCAAAGATCTCAAAAGGAAGCCGCTCCACAGACGATTC
>CAVFLH010000261.1:0-2728 GCA_963622995.1 uncultured Eubacteriales bacterium
GGTGAGCGCCGTTTGTGTCGAGGAATGCGCGGCTTAAGTCAACGATGGTCTTTCCGCGCCATGTGAGGACGAGTCTCGGGCTCTCTGTGACGGTTGCGACTGTGACAGCCTCAAGGTTCTCTTCCTCCGCGTATCCTAAGAACGCGTCAACGTCTTTCGGGTCAACGACAACTGCCATTCTCTCCTGGGACTCGGAGATCGCAAGCTCTGTTCCGTCAAGACCTGCGTACTTCTTCGGAACCTTGTCAAGGTCGATCAGGAGTCCGTCTGCGAGCTCACCGATCGCTACGGAAACTCCGCCTGCGCCGAAGTCATTGCACTTCTTGATCAGTTTAGAAACTTCCGGACGACGGAACATTCTCTGGATCTTTCTCTCAGTCGGTGCGTTACCTTTCTGTACTTCAGCGCCGCAGACCTCAATGGATGCCTCTGTGTGTACCTTGGAGGAACCTGTCGCGCCGCCGATTCCGTCACGACCGGTACGTCCGCCGAGAAGGATAATTACATCGCCCGGATCGGATGTCTCACGGATCACGTTCTTTCTCGGAGCTGCTGCCATAACGGCGCCGATCTCCATTCTCTTCGCCACATAGCCCGGATGGTAGAGTTCTTTTACATAACCGGTAGCAAGACCGATCTGGTTTCCGTAGGAGCTGTATCCATGGGCAGCTTCTGTGACGATCTTTCTCTGTGGGAGCTTGCCCTTTAAAGTCTCGTTTAACGGTTTTGTCGGGTCAGCGGCACCTGTGATACGCATTGCCTGGTATACATAGGTACGTCCGGAAAGCGGATCACGGATCGCTCCGCCAAGGCATGTTGCAGCGCCGCCGAAGGGCTCGATCTCTGTCGGGTGGTTGTGGGTCTCGTTCTTGAAGTTTACGAGCCACTCCTCTGTCTTTCCGTCGATCTCAACCGGAACAACGATGGAGCAGGCGTTGATCTCATCGGATACCTCAAGATCCTCCAATTTGCCCTCTTTGCGGAGCTTCTTCATACCCATGATCGCAAGATCCATGAGGCATACGAACTTGTCGTCGCGGCCTTTATAGATCTCCTTGTGGTCAGCAAGATACTGGTTGTAGGTGTCCTCGATCGGTTTCTTGTAGTCGCCCTCTGTAAATGTCACATTCTTTAATTCTGTGGAGAATGTGGTGTGGCGGCAGTGATCGGACCAGTATGTATCAAGCACGCGGATCTCTGTCACGGACGGATCTCTGTGCTCTTCGTTCTTATAGTAGTTCTGGATGTGAAGGAAGTCCTTGAAGGTCATTGCGAGGTTTAAGGAGCTGTAGAGTTCCCTTAATGCGGCCTCGTCCATGTCCTTGAAGCCGTCAAAAATTGCAACATCTTCCGGCACATCAAATACGGTAACAAGTGTCTCCGGGATCTCCTCGGATGCCTCTCTGGAATCCACCGGGTTGATACAGAAGGACTTGATCGCAGCGGTCTCCTCTACGGAAAGCTTTCCGGAGATCACATAGGTCGTTGCGGAGCGGATCACCGGCTCCTCGCTCTCGTTTAATAACTTTACACACTGCTCTGCGGAGTCAGCTCTCTGGTCGAACTGGCCCGGAAGGTACTCAACGGAGAATACCACATCATCCGCGCTGTGCGGGAATGTCTCCTCAAACACATCGTCTACCGGCGGCTCAGAAAAGATCGTTCCGAGTGCCTCTTTATATACGTCCTCAGAAATATTTTCGATATCGTAGCGGACTAACACACGGACGCCCGTTACCCCTGTAATGTCGAGATAGCTCTCGATCTCCTCGCGAAGCTCTCTCGCCTTGATTGCATATTCCGGTTTCTTCTCAACAAATACGCGCTTTACGCTCATAGTCTCTCCTCCTGGAAAACGGCTTTGTCAGATGGTTGTTTTCATACTGGTTTCATCATAGCACAGGTTGGTGTGATTAGTAAAGTTAATATATTTAATTATTTTTATTATTATTGCTTATAAACTGTATTTTGAGTCTCTGAAGAAGGTTTCCGCTACGTTCCACGGCCGGGGCATGCACAAATCTATATTTTTCAGCCTCCGGTACCGGAACTTTTTCCATACAATACAGCTTTCAGTATTTTCTGTCCGTTGGCTCTAACTCTGTAAACTCTGGTTGATCTGGCTCATCTGCAGCGCGTCCATGGTCACCTTCATGATCTCGCGCACCTCGTCCTCGGTCATCTTCATGCGCTCCGCGAGCTCGGAAAGCTTTGCCTCGCGGCCAAGCTCCTCCGCCATGGACTTTGATACCTCCTGAAGTACATTGACCCGGGCCAGCATCTCCTCCTCGATATTCGCCTCCTTCTTCTGGTCGTTGATGATCTCCTCCATACGGACGCGGATCCGGCTCTCCAAGAGTTTTTCAAAGCTTCCCTCGAAGCCTTCATCCGCAAGCATCATGAGCTCCATGCTGGCTTCCTGGATCAGGTCCGCCATCGGGACGCCCTTATTGATGTAATCCTGAACGAAGAACAGGGCGTTCTTTAAGTTGCCCTCGATGAGGCGCTCTCTCGCCGCCTTGTTTCCGTTCCGGATCTCGCCGAGAAGCTTCTCGTTCTCCGCCTCGCTGCAGGCCGGGATCGCCGCAATTTCTTCCATATATACGCGGTAGATGTCCTCCGCGCTTAAATCGTCCTCAGAGTTGTTGAACTCGTCATCGATCTTCGCGTTCTCTTTTTCGTACTCATATCTCATTTTTTCTGCCATATTCTCTATAAACCTCTCTAA
>CAVFLH010000262.1:0-2713 GCA_963622995.1 uncultured Eubacteriales bacterium
TATGCACCAGATACGGGATCAAAATCACCGGGATCGCAAGGTAGGCGAGGACGCCGTAAGCACGCTGGGTCAGGGTCAGGAGTCCGAACTGGGCAATAGCGAAATCAACCAGGCAGCAGATCAGGGCTGCGATGATCTCGTGGCGGGAGATCTTTCTCTTAGGAGTTTCCCCCGCTGTTTTCACGGATTCTCCGGCCGAAACAGGTTTCTTTCCGTCAGCAGATCCGGCTTTGATCCCGCCGCATATCCTCTTCACCATCGCAGCCACCATATTGACCGCCGTGGACACCGCGCCGAGGATAATGAGGATCGAGATTAACGGTGTCATAAACGCCCTGCCTACGCCGTTCTGGACCATAAATAGGGTCGGGACGCTCTGATTTTTCATCTCCGGGTTACTGCAGATTGTCATGATTCCCAGGACCACCATGGTCATCATCAGTGTGTTCACCACGAATCCGATTCCCATACTCTTCACCGCGTCATCCGGCTTCTCGAAGGACTTCGCGTGCTGGACAAACACAGCCACATTCGCTAACTGAAATGTTCCGTAGAGGAACGCGGAGTACAGCGCCTTTCCGAATGGAACCGGCTCCGCCTGCATCGCGGCTGCCGTCTCCCTGATCGTGCTGAAACCAGCCGCAATATTCGGAATATATACGATCAGGAGTCCCGCGATGATGCAGATCGAGAGCACCGATGCCACCTTCCGCACCAGATCTGTTCCAAAGATCGCCACGATAAAGATAAACACTCCGATGATAAACGTGCATACAAGATACGGAAGTCCCGTCAGCGTGGACAGCGTCGCGCCGCCCGTCGCGAAGGCCACCGCCGGGGCCACGCACATCACGCAGAGGTATAACAGTTCAAATAAATTGGAAAAGATCGGTGAAAACTTTCCATAAAACGCGTTATTGTAGGACCTGTAATCGTACACCTCATGCTTTCTTGCGAACCGCAGACAGTAAGCGAAAAATACCGTATTGTACAGCATCGCGATCGCCGGCATGATCAGGCACCAGATCCCATAGCGCACATAATAGCTGTAAATCTGCGCGCCGGAGGCGAAACCGCCGCCAAAATGGGTCGTGAACCACACGAACGCGACACCTAAGATCATGGAACCTGCCTTATTTTTCTGTAACATGGGCGTCCTTTCCTGCCCGTTCCTTCAAGCGGTCCATGGCATCCTTTAACATTTCTTTCGTCACCTTGTATGGATAGTGGGCAACATCGGACATCTCCGGGATCCGGTTCATGCTCTCATCCCACTCGTCCTCCGTGATCTCGATCTCCTCAAGGGATACCGGAAGTCCGATCTTACGGTTGAACTCATAGATCTTCTCGAATTCCTCGTCCTGTCCGTCCACAAGCAGCGCCAGAAGGACACCGAAGGCAACGACCTCCCCGTGAAGATGGCGCTTTTCGATCACCGGGTAAGATGTCAGCGCGTAGAAGACCGCATGGGCAAGTCCGCTGTTGTAATCCGGCGTGTAGTCCTTTGTGAGGAAGATGGACGCGATTCCCGTTGAGACAACGATTGCGAGGACCACCTGCTCCACGTCGTAGGTGCAGAGTCCTTTCTGGTGATCCGCATAGGCCTTCACGCCGTACTCGAGAAGCGGCTGCAGGCACATTTCGCTGACCGCGACGCCCACCGCAGTAAAATGCTCCAGGCGCTCGTCCCTGGATGAGATCTTCGCCTCATAATACTTTGCGTAAGTGTCACCGATTCCCGCCCACATGTATCTCGCCGGAGCCTTCGCGATGATTTCTGTATCAATAAACGCGTGCATCGCCGGGCGGATAAAGAAATGCGGCTTTAAGAATGTTCCGTCGTCGTTGTACATGATGGAAACGGATGTTGTGGCGGCACAGTTGGAGGCGATGGTCGGAAATGTGAATACCGGCTTGTCGTCCGTGATGCAAAGACACTTTACGGTATCCAGCGCTTTTCCACCGCCGACACCGAAGACCATGTCCGCCTCGTGATAAACCGGCAGCGCACGAAGCGCCTCCACGGTCTTGTAAGTGCAGTCCTCGCCGAACAGTTCTTTTCCGATGATCGTGAGGTTTGTCTTGTCCACAGCCGCCTTGATCTTATCGTAGGCCGCCTCAAGCGCCAGCTTTCCGCCGATCACCAGGACCGTCTTTCCGTAGGATTCGCAGACCGGACCGATCTTATCATAGATGGCATTTCCGATGGAATAGCTCGGAAGATGTACTTCGTAATTTTCAAGCTTCATTTGTGTTCTCCTTCTTTATGGTAAATTCCCGCGATGTGACCGGAATTTTCTCTTCTCAATGCCGTGTACGCCCGGACGATCCTGATCCGTCCGCTCCATCGCTATACCACGGTAAAACTTCAAGTTGATGGAGTTAGTATAGCATAAATCATAAAAAATGGGGAGATTTTTTTCGCTTAAATATCGCATAAATGCCGGAAGTGAAGCGTATTATGGCTTCATTTCACACGAATTTCGATCAGTACAAAGTTTCAGTGTTTCCAGATAGCGGGCAGCAGGAATGTTACGCAGGCGGCGATCCCGTGGAGCACAATCATTCTGATCTGCGGTATGTCCGTCCTGATCAGTGTGGTCAACACCAGCGGCGGCATCGCATTTTTATCTGACGGTCTCGAGAACATCATCGGCAAGAGAACCGCACAGCCGATCATGATGGTGCTCGGCGGACTTATGGGCGCTGTCTC
>CAVFLH010000263.1:0-2688 GCA_963622995.1 uncultured Eubacteriales bacterium
GCTCTGCGCGTCGTAAGCAGAGATTGCGATCTTTCCCGCATTCTCCTTAATATTTTTCAGAGTTGTCTCCAGGAATACATCTCCAACAACAAGCTTTCCATCCTCTGTGACATCCTTAAACGCCACCGGAACCACATTCGGCTCCCCGTTCACGCATGTCGCGAGGTCCCACATTCCATTCTTTAATACTTTCACAACTGCTTCATTCAACATTTCAAATACCTCCATTATTTTAAGCATCTCTGCTGTTTTCTGATGCACTCATCATATCCAATTTGCTCAAAAGATGGAAGATATTAGGAAACTTATAAGTCACTCATAAATTTCTTAGCAGCTGCATTGTCCGGAAGGTTCGCCAATAACCGATTTTAAAGGTAAATGCCTCTCATCGACCGCATTTCCGCTTAGCTTCAGTTTAACTCCAGACCCGCGTCTTCTCGACAAGCTTCTTATACACCCGCTCCACAAACCACGGCTCCGTGGATTTCTTTAACGCCTCCTCCGGCGTAAACCACGCGACACCACTGTTCTCGTCCACTTTCACGGACACCTGTTCCTCAGAATCTGCCTCCAGAAGATACGTCACATTCAGATGCAGGTGGCTGGACACATACTTTCCCTTCTTCACATGCCCATCCACCGTCAGCGATTCCAGCGAAAAGATCTCCTCTGACACCGGCCGCACATCGGAGATTCCCGCTTCTTCCTTCACTTCCCGGATCGTAACCGCCAAAAGGTCTGTCTCCCCGTCCGCATGACCACCGAGCCATGACCAGGAATTGTAAATATTGTGGTACACCATAAGGACCTTGCTCCTGTCCTTATTCACCACCCAGGCCGACGCCGTCATATGTGCCATCACATTATCCCGAATAAACGCGTCATCATTCTTCTCGATCCAATCTAAGATCAACGCCTTATCCGCCCCTTCTTGCTCGTTATAAGGCACATATCTTTTTATCTGGCTTACCAGTTCCTGACGATTCATCGTATTACCTATTCCTCACTATTTCGCAGTATAAATCTTCCTCCGTTTTACCTGCACCTCCCGTGCAAAAAACAAGGCACCCTATTCACATGCGGTCACACTCTTCTATCTGATAAAATGCGTATGAACAATCTTTTCCTTCTCCGGAAGACCAAACTTTTCTTTTCCAAGCTCAATACTCTTCATGAGAAACGTCATATTTCTCGCAAGCGTCCGCATCGTCTGGAGACCTTCCGCATCCTCCGCTGCCTCTCCCGGTCCGCGTCCGTGAATAGAATTCCAATACTGGCTGGATGCGATCGGCATATTGCTGATCGTGAAATATTTATTTAGCTCGTCGAACGTCGCCGAACATCCGCCGCGTCTCGCACAGACAACACTTGCCCCGACTTTCATGGTCTTATCAAAGGATGTGCTGTAAAACAGACGGTCCAGAACAGCGATCAGCGTCGCATTCGCAGACGCATAATAGACAGGCGTTGCCACCACAAGTCCATCAGCCTCCGCAAACTTCACCGCCAGCTTATTCACCACATCGTCAAACACACACTTTCCAAACTCCGAGCATCGATTACAGGCAATGCATCCCCTTACGACCTCACTGCCGACCCGCACGATCTCCGCATCGACTCCCTCTTTCTCAAACACCATCTTCATCTCATTCAGCGCGATGGCTGTATTTCCATTGGCTCTCGGGCTTCCATTGATCATTAAAACTTTCATTATTTATCCTCCACACTCAATTTCAAAACATCCGGTCTCGCATAGTGTCCGCAGACATCATGCTCCATCCGGCTCGCCGGGACCTTCTGCATGTCGAGATCCGCGTAAATGATCTCCTCTTTATCCCACACAGTCTCACTCACCGCGTGTCCGTAAGGGTCGATCACACAGCTTCCGCCCCTGCACACGATATCATTTAACTTTGCGATCTCCTCATCCCCGCTGGCAGTCTTTGGGTACATGTCCTTCGTGAAATACATATCCGCATTGATAAAATAGCAGTGGCCCTCAATGGCAATATGCCGGATCGTATTCTGCCATTCCTCGTTGTCGTTCGTATTCGGGGAAATATAGAGCGCAACTCCCTTCTGGTACAGCGCAACTCTCGCAAGCGGCATGTAGCTCTCCCAGCAGATCAGATTGCCCATCGGTCCCCATGGCGTCTCCATTACCGGGAAAAAGTCCTTGTCCGCGTCTCCCCAGACCACACGCTCGCTGCCTGTAGGTTTCAGCTTTCTGTGGTTCATCGTCTGTCCGTCCGGCGCGATCATAATATTGGAATTGTAAAGCGTCGCCGTCACAGCATCCCGCTCAGAATATCCGACACTCACATACACAGAATGCTCTTTCGCGCAGTCCACGATTCTCTGCATTTCCGATCCATCCACCAGAATCGAATTGTCATAGTACGCCTTCCAGTCCTCTCTCCCCGCCTTGCTGCGGCTTCCAACTGTAAACCCATACGTCATTCCATACGGATATCCCGGAATAAAAAGCTCTGGAAACACAACTAACTCCGCGCCCTTTGCAGCCGCTTCCCCAATCAGATTGATGATTTTATCGACACATTTGTCCTTATCGAACATGACCGGTGCTGCCTGCACCAATGCGAGTTTGCAAGTATCTTTCTTGATAATCATAGTATTTTCCTCCTGTCATTGACGTAAACTTATATGTAAAACCTACTTGATATCTAT
>CAVFLH010000264.1:0-2589 GCA_963622995.1 uncultured Eubacteriales bacterium
ATATCAAACCGGATAAAACGATGGAGATCGTCAATTATCTCGGGGAGCAGGCGGCAGCCGGGAACCAGATATTTTATGATATTTATACAGAAGAGGAAAAGGCGGAAGATCCGTGGAAAGAGGACACAGGTCTGTTCTTCTTCCATGGCGATCCGGGAGCGAAAACAGCAATCTGCAATGCGGGCGGCGGCATGGTGTATGTCGGTGCCATGCAGGACAGTTTTCCCCATGCGCTGGAGCTGTCAAAGAAAGGTTACAACGCCTTCGCCCTGATCTACCGCCCTGGTGCCCAGACCGCATGTGAGGATCTTGCGAGAGCCATCGCATTCCTTCATGAACATGCGGATGAACTGCAGATCGATATGTCGGATTATTCCCTGTGGGGCGGTTCCGCCGGGGCAAGAATGGCGGCATGGCTCGGCACCTACGGAACGGCGGCTTTCGGCGAGAAAGCTTATCCTCAGCCTGCGGCAGTGATTATGCAGTACACCGGACTTTCCGATGTGACGGGAAATGAGCCTCCGACCTACAACTGTGTCGGAACAGCGGACGGCATCGCCTATTACCGGACCATGGAAAGCCGGATTCAAAAAATCAAGAGAAATGGCACGGACGCCGAGATCGATGTGTTTGAGGGCCTGCCCCACGGATTTGGACTAGGGGAAGGAACTGTTGCCGAGGGCTGGATCGATCATGCAGTCTCATTCTGGGAGCGTCAGATGAAATAAAATCAGCGAAGGAGGAAACGTGATGAACAGACCATATATGATCTGCCATATTTTAAGCGCGCTGAACGGAAAGATCAGCGGACCGTTCATGGGAACGGAGGGCAGCCGCCTGATGGGCGGGGAGTACGCAAAGATCCGGGAAGCATACCATGCGGATGCATGGCTGTACGGAACGACGACCACAAAAGAGTTTACAGGATTCCGGAAACCTGTTTTGGATGATAGTGTATCGTCTGTCCCGGCAGGAGATTTCATTGCCAGGACGGATGCTAAACTTTACTATATATCCGTCGATACGGCAGGGGAGATCGGATGGGAATCCGCGACATTCCGCCGCGCCGGATGCCCGGACGCCCATGTGATCGAGATCGTGACAGAAAGCACACCGGTAGCATATCTCGCATATCTCCGAAAGACAGGTGTTTCGTATATTCTGGCAGGAAAAGACACGCTGGACTGCCGGATCGCGGCAGAAAAGCTGAAGGAATCGTTTGCAATCAAAACGGTACTGATCTGCGGCGGCGGTCTGATCAACGGGACATTTTTACAGCAGGGAATGATCGATGAATTAAGCCTGCTCTTAAGCCCTGCCGCAGACGGAGAACCGGGAACACCAAGCGTGTTCGAACACAGCGCCGGACTACCAACATCCGCGCCCGCGGAATTCCAGCTTGAGGAAGTCCAGAGACTCGGGAAAAACGGGATCCGGCTTGTATACAAGAAGTGATAAAGCAGGCTTCACGTCCACACCTTTAGGTTGGTGCTGGACGAGCTTATTTGTCGTTCCATCCAGGAAAGACCGGTTGTACAATGTAGGCATGAAACAACAAAGGTTATCAACGGAAACGGAGGAATGACAGTGAGACGAAAGGTGAGAAACGGAGCGGCGGCAGCGGTACTGCTGCTTTCCATGAGCCTGACGGCATGCGCAGGCGGCAGCAGAACGAATCAGACAGCCGCAGAGACTACGGCCCAGGCGGCATCGGCAGAAGAGACCAGCACAGAGAATTCCGGAGCGGGGCAGCAGAAAGAAATTTCCCAGGAAGGCGCGGTCCATTCCAGCGAGGAACTTCCATTCAAGCTGGGACAGAAGATCGATTCTCCGTCTTTTACGGGAACAGCCTACATCGAGTCCATGATCCAGAACGATGACACATACAATTTTCCGGCGACGAACCACATTACGTTTGAGCCGGGAGCGCGCAGCAGCTGGCACAGCCACGGAGGAATGATCCTCCTCGTAACAGGCGGCATCGGCTACTATCAGGAGGAAGGAAAACCGGCCCAGATCTTAAGAAAAGGAGATGTGGTCAACATCGAACCGGGCGTCCGTCACTGGCATGGAGCGGCGCCGGACAGCTGGTTCTCCCAGATCGTAATTTTCGATTCCAACTATACCCCGGATGCGGACGCACCGGAGGAGACACCGGTCACAGACGAGGAATACGAGAATCTTGAGACGGAAGAATATACCGGTCGCACCACGACGCCGGACAATGAGTTCATGTTTGAGCGGGCACCGGAAGCCATGACGGCGGATACCTTCAGCGGCCCGGCTTATGTCTCTTCCCTGATCGGCGCGGACAACGCGGCGGGAGCACCGGACCTTCACTATGTGGTATTTGATCCGGGCGTTATCAATAACTGGCACACCCACGAGGGCGGCCAGATCCTGATCGCGACAGACGGAATCGGCTACCATCAGATCGAAGGAGAGCCTGTCCAGATCATGTATCCGGGCGATGTGGCCTTCTGCCCGCCGGGAGTCAAACACTGGCACGGCGGCAGCAAAGATACAAAATTCGCACATATCGCTGTCAATACGAATCCAGAGCTGAAAAGCCTGGAGTGGTTTGACAGG
>CAVFLH010000265.1:0-2558 GCA_963622995.1 uncultured Eubacteriales bacterium
CTGTACAAAGAGGCATATTTTTTACAAAATGATATAGGAAGAGGAGAGGTTACGAGATGGCGGGATTGAAGGAACATATTTTTCTGATTGGGTTTATGGGATGCGGAAAGAGTACGAATGCGGCTTGCCTGGCAGAGATGACGGGAGCGAAGCAGGTGGAGATGGATCAGATGATCGTGGAGAATGAGGGGATGGCGATCGCGGATATTTTTAAGGAGAAGGGTGAGGCGTATTTCCGGGAGTTGGAGACGAATTTGATTAAGAGTTTTGCGAGGGTGGAACCGGCGGTGATCTCTTGTGGGGGCGGTGCTGTCTTGAAGGATGAGAATGTGCGGTTTATGAAGGAGTGCGGGAAGATCGTGCTGCTTACGGCGGACCCGGGGACGATTTATGAGAGGGTGAAAGACAGTACGGATCGGCCGGTGTTGAATGGGAATATGAATGTTTCTTACATTGAAGATCTGATGGAAAAACGGCGTCCGAAGTATGAGGCGGCGGCTGATGTGAAGGTTGCTACGGATGGGAAGACGGCGGAGGAAATCTGTCGGGAGATTCTCGCTGTTTGTGGTAAATAAAAATAGATTGACCGGCGCTGTGTGTTGGCGGCTAGATTTTTTTCCTCCATTTCAATAATAATGCTGAGTTTGTGATAACAAGGACGCTCCCGGCGTTATGGACGAGGGCACCGATGACTGGGTTCAGGATTCCGGTGATCGCCAGGGTGATGGCGAGGAAGTTCAATGTCATGGAAAATGTCATATTGAGCTTGATAGTGGTCATCATGCGGTGGGAGAGGGCGATGAGGTGCGGGAGTTCCTTGACGTCATCGTCCACCAGGGCGATGTCCGCGGCATCCACGGCGATATCGCTTCCGACGCCGCCCATGGCGATTCCCACGTCGGCTTTTTTGAGGGCCGGGGCGTCGTTGATTCCGTCACCGATCATGCAGACCGGGTGGTTTTCTTTCTGGGACGCGTCGATGAAGTTCAGTTTGTCTTCCGGGAGACACTGGGCGTGGACATCTTTGATATGTAAGGTGTCTGCGATGGTCTTCGCGGCGTTTTCATGGTCACCGGTGAGAAGGACCGGGCGGACATTGAGACTTCCAAGGGTATCGATCATGGATGCGCTCTCCTCGCGGACTGTGTCGGAGAGGGCGATAAAGCCGGAGGAAATTCCGTCTACGGCGATATAGATCACGGTGCAGCCGGATTCCAGGTAGCCTGCGGCCCTGGTGGATTCCGGGAGCGGGGATGCGCCCTGTTCTGTGAGGAGTGACGGACTTCCCGCGAGGATCACATGACCCTCAACATTGGCGCGGACGCCGCGGCCCGGGATCATCTGGAAATCAGCCGGTGCATTGGTGGCCGGGAGTCCTGTTTCTTTATAGGATCTTCCGATGGCCTTTCCCAGCGGGTGCTCGGAGAGCTGCTCGGCGGAGGCGGCGAAGCGGAAGAGTGTTTCGTCAGTGTAGGCGTCGGTAAAGCTTTCTGCGCATACGACCTTCGGGGTTCCGTAGGTCAGGGTTCCGGTCTTATCGAAGGCGACCACATCGACTTTCGCGAGGCGCTCCAGGGCATCGCCTTCCCGGACAAGAAATCCGTGTTTTGTGGCGTTCCCGATGGCGGCCATGATGGCGGTGGGAGTCGCGAGGACAAGGGCGCATGGGCAGAACACGACGAGGATCGTCACGGCACGGATGATCTCGCCGGAGACGAACCAGGTGATGGCTGCGGCGCTCAGGGCGATGACAACGATCCATGTCGCCCAGCGATCGGCGAGTCCCACGATCTCTGCTTTTCCGGCATCCGCGGACTGTACCAGGCGGATCATACGCTGGATGGAACTGTCGGCACCGACTTTGGAAGCTTCCATCTCGAAGGCGCCGAACTGGTTTACGGTTCCGCTGGAGACCTCATCTCCGACGGATTTATCCACCGGGAGAGATTCGCCGGTCATGACGGCCTGGTTGATGGAGGTCTGACCGGAGAGGATCACGCCGTCCACCGGGATCGTCTCGCCGGGAAGAACACGGATCCGGTCGCCGACAGATACCTGTTCAGCGGGAATGATGGATTCTTTGCCGTCTTTTAAAACTCTGGCGGTCTGGGGTGTGAGGTGGACGAGTTTTTCGATACCGGCTCTGGCTCTTGCGACGGTGAGTTCCTCCAAAAGGGCACCAAGCTGCATGATGAAGGCAACTTCACCGGCGGCGAAATCTTCGCCGATACAGACGGAGGCAATGAGCGCCAGGGATACGAGAACGTCAGCCTTGATATCAAAGGCGGTGATGAGACCGATGATCGCTTCCAGAATGATCGGAACGCCGCAGAGTATGATCGCTGCCCAGGATGCGTCGAATGGAAGATCGACAGCGCCGGAGAGGCTTAGAAGCAGGGCGATTCCAGAGATGACGAGAAAGGTGATATCTTTCTTCATACCTCCGAATTCCAGAAGATGTTCGAGAAATTCAATTAGTTTTTTCATACGAAGACCTCTTTTTATGTATTTATTGATTATTTATACCTATAGGGGTATATGTATAATATACCTATAGG
>CAVFLH010000266.1:0-2477 GCA_963622995.1 uncultured Eubacteriales bacterium
CGTATATACCTGCCACGGAATAAACTTCCCGCTTGCCATCAGCGCGTTCTTCACAGCTGCCTCGATTCCGCCGCAGCACGGGACCTCCATGCGCACAACGGTCACGCTCTGGATATCGTTGTTTCGGATGATCTCCGTGAGCTTCTCGGAATAGTCCACGGAATCCAGCTTCGGACATCCGATGAGAGTCACATGCCCATCGATGAAATCGTTGTGGAAGTTTCCGTATGCGTAAGCCGTGCAGTCCGCGGCAACGAGAAGCTTCGCACCGTCAAAGTATGGGGCGCGGACCGGGACAAGTTTGATCTGGACCGGCCACTGGGAGAGTCTGCTCTCCATGGAGACAGGTGTTGTGTGTCCCGGAATCGCCGCGCTGCGAGATGCAGGGGCAGAAGTGTGCGTGATGGTACGGCTCATGCTTCCCGGACATCCTGTAAATTCCGGCTTCGGGGCCGGTGCGTCTGTCGGCATGAGGGAGGCAGCCTTTCTTGCCGCCATGTGTGCCAGAACCGCCTCGTGGTCGTAAGCGGCAGCCTCGCGCTCCTCAAAGCTGATTGCGTCCGCCGGACAGGCCGGGAGACAGTTTCCGAGTCCGTCGCAGTAATCGTCGCGGATCAGCTTCGCCTTCCCGTCGATCATCGCAATTGCGCCCTCCTGACAGGCCGCTGCGCATGCTCCGCAGCCGTTGCATTTCTCTTCATCAATTTTTACGATCGTTCTTTTCAATTTAAGTTCCCCTTTCAGAATGAGTGAATATAGTCTCGCCGATTTTATGCGGCGTATTTGCTGTCATGAATCCCAAAAAGCTGTCAGTGACAGGTTTTGTGGTGTCATGTATTGACTTTTGTACGGCAAGTATACTACAATCAATAGTAATTGTATGTTGTTTTTACAACGAAAATCTGGAGTGCAGCGATTTGTGATAGAAAAATTTTACTGCAGGTTCGTGCGCATAAGAAATTTTAAAGGAGCCACATGATCGAAAAAGAAACAATCCCGGATTCCCCCCTCTTCGCAGGAATCCACCCCGAAGAAAAGGAGAGCATCTTAAAATGTCTCTCCGCAGTCGAAAAGAAATATGAAAAAGGCGACGCGGTCTTTCTTGCAGGAACTGCGATCCGCTGCATGGGGTTTGTCCTCTCGGGCAGTGTCGAGATCTCCAGGGACGATTTCTGGGGAAACAGGCAGGTCCTTGGACATGCGGGGAGCGGGGAACTCTTCGGTGAGGCCTACGCCTGCATGCCGGGCGAGTCGCTCATGGTAAACGTGGAGGCGGCGGAGAAGAGCCGGATCCTGTTCCTGGACATCGGAAAGATCTTAAACGTCTGCACTCCGGCATGTTCCCACCACAACCGCCTGATCCACAACCTTCTTTATATTATGGCGAAGAAAAATCTCATGCTGACGCGGAAGATCGATCACATGGGACAGCGGTCCATAAGGGAGAAGGTGATGGCATACCTGTCCTTCGAGTCGGAGAAGCAGAAGAAAAAGACCTTCGGGATCCCCTACAACCGCCAGCAGCTCGCCGATTACCTGGCTGTGGACCGCAGCGCCCTGTCTGCGGAACTTTCCAGAATGAAGAAAGACGGGCTGATCGAATTTGAAAAGAACCTTTTTACACTATTATAACTCTATTATATAGAAGAAAGGAAAAAACTGCCTGGTAAGACACTGCCGGATAATGCAGAAGGCAGCGTAAAGACCAGGGACAGTCGTGGAAAACTATGCCATACAGAGACGATATCGAAGAGCGCAGAATCCGCCGGGAAGAAAACCGGAGAAGAAGAAGGAAACAGGAGCGGATCCGCCGCATGATCTTAGGCAGTCTGACAGCTATGATCGGGATCGCTGTTATTGTCACTGCTGTGTTTACGACGAGGAAACTCACGGGAAGAAAACAGGTGGATCCGGCGGACGTGGCAGTACCGGAGTATGTGAACGTAAATCTCCTGACCCCGAACCAGTTTTCAAGACCGCAGATCCCTCTCGAAAAAGTTAACGGAATTGTGGTCCACTATGTGGCAAATCCCTGCAGCACCGCCCTGGAAAACAGAAACTATTTCGAGGGCTTAAAGGACCAGACAGGTTCAAAGACCACATCCGTCAGCAGCCATTTCGTGATCGGTCTGGAAGGCGAGGTCGTCCAGTGTGTCCCGTTAAACGAGGTGGCATATGCCTCCAACAACCGGAACAGCGACACGATTTCTATCGAATGCTGCCATCCGGACGAGACAGGAAAATTCTATGACAGTACATATCAGACGCTTGTAAATCTCTGCGCATACCTCTGCGTGGAGTTTGATCTGAAGCCGGACGATGTGATCCGCCACTATGACGTGACGGGAAAGATCTGCCCGAAATATTTCGTGGACTATCCGGAGGAATGGGACGCCTTTCATAAGGATGTAAAGAAAGCGATCAAAATCTTAAAAAAGTAACGGGACATTCACTAAAAATTCGAAATTCATTTTTCG
>CAVFLH010000267.1:0-2474 GCA_963622995.1 uncultured Eubacteriales bacterium
AGAACTTGTTTTTTAAAAGATGAAGCATAAATACTCATAAAGCCTATTGAAAATCTGAATTCAAAACAGGGATGCCGGAGCTCACTGTGGAAAATCAGCACAGAAAGATTTCCGGCAGTACAGAAAAATTGAATCATGAGGAGGAAAAAGCTATGGAAGCGTTGTTTCAGGCCGTAAATGCCATATGCGGAAAGATCCAGATCGTCTCGAATCTGTTCTGGGATTTTCCAACGAATTATGACTGGTACGCGAATATCCCGATCCTCGGAAATTTCAGTCTGGCGATCATCCTTTTAGTGGGAACGGGAATCTATTTTACGTTCAGACTCCGGTTTATCCAGGTGCGGAAATTCCGCTACGGACTCCATGTCCTGATGAGACAGAAGAGCAGCGGCACGGGAATCTCGTCCTTAGCGTCATTCCTCTTATCAACGGCGATGCGTGTCGGTCCCGGAAATATCTTAGGTGTTACCGGCGCGATCTCCACCGGCGGTCCGGGCGCCCTGTTCTGGATGTGGATCTCCGCATTTTTCGGCATGTCCACAGCTTTTGTGGAGGCAACACTCTCCCAGATCTTTAAGGAGAGAAAAGACGATGAGTATGTGGGCGGTCTTCCCTATTACGGAAGAAGACTTTTAAAGAACGCGGCATGGGCAGGAGCGGCGCTCAGTCTTCTCTACATTGTCTACGCGTTCCTCTGCTTCCCGGCCCAGGGCTTCAATACGATCTCCGCGGTTGGCGCGATCGCGGGCGTATTTACAGGAAAGGTTATTGAGACAAATTCCGCCCTGTACTGGATCTCCTTCGTGGTCCTCATTGCGGCGACAGCGGTCATCAGCTTTGGCGGAATCAAGAAGGTGACGAAGGTTACAGATCTCTTGGTTCCTGTGATGGCAGTGATCTATATCCTGACAGTTATCCTTCTCATCGTGTTTAATATCCCGAGAATTCCGTGGTTCTTTGGGGCAGTTTTTTCTGAGGCATTCCGTCCGGAGGCAGTCTTCGGCGGCGCGTTTGGTATCGCACTGAGCCAGGGAATCAAGAGAGGTCTTATGTCAAATGAGGCTGGCCAGGGAACCATCACCATGCCGGCAGCCGCAGCGGACGCAGAGCATCCATGTGACCAGGGCTGTGTCCAGGCACTCGGCGTATTCTTAGACACCATCGTGATCTGCACCCTGACAGGATTTGTCGTTGTCATGGGAAGAGTGTGGCTCACAGAGGACAGTGCCGCATGGTTTGAGCTTGGAAAACTTGACAGATTCTTAGCATCCTGCGGAGCGCTCGCCGGAAACGGAACGATCTATCATCTCGTGACGATGCTCGTCAGCGTCTGCTTTGGATTGTTCGCGTTTACCTGTCTTGTGGGATTCATGTCCTTCACGGAAATGTGCGCAAACCGGATCTCCACGAGACCTGCTTTTATCAACACGATCCGCGTGCTCTGCCTGGTAGTCATCTCCTTCGGCGTCATCACAAACATCGCGGACATGGACTTAAGTGCCCTGTGGAACCTCAGTGATTTCGCAAATATCCTCATGGTATACTGCAACCTGCCGTTACAGTACATAGGCTTTAAGTATGTGCTCAGAGCATGGGAACACTTTGAAAAGAATGATGGAACCGCATTTACATCAAAGATCGCCGGAATCGATGTTCCGGTGTGGGATGAGCGGGCAAAGATGAAATAAGAGAAAAAGGGTGCCGCCCGGCGTACTTAAAAAGGAACGTCGGGCGGCATTGTTATGTGATAGCAGAAAAGCGGAAGTGCAGAGAGCATGGCAGTTAAAGATCTGCGCGAGGTTTTCCTATTATATAGGTAGAAAACGATTCTGCACAATGGAAAAAGGCGGTCAGATCAGCCGTTATTCTTTTCCCAGAAATCTCTTCGCGCAAAGAGGCAGACGCTCTCCACGAAGGTTTCCGCGTCATATTCGTCCGCCAGCTCCAGATAGGATTTTAGCGTGGTGAGATAAAAGCTTGACATAAACGAAACATAGAGCGGGAGCGGTACCTTTAAGCGGTAGCCCTGGACTTCACCCTGCCAGCCGCTCTCGGTGAGGATCTTTGCCAGGTCTTCCTGGATCGCAAACATCAGGGAGCCGTTTTTGTTTGTCTGGTAGATCCTGCGGTAGAGAGCGATGTTCTCATCCACCTGGGCGATCAGGTATTTTAAAAAATGGCGCAGGGAATCGATACTTTTAAAGTAGATCAGGTCCTCCACGGGGCGGAGTCCCTCGATATACATTTTCACGCAGTAGTGCAGGAGATCATATTTATCCTCAAAATACCGGTAGAACGTGGACCGGGAGACCATGGAGACCCGGCAGAGATCGGTGAGGGAGATCTTCTCGAAAGGCATTTCCGCAAGCAGATCCAGAAGCGCTTTCATCAAAAGCAGATAGGTCCTGCGGACGGAGACATGCTCCTCCTGAATTGGCAGCTTTATCATAATACACAAAACTCCTATATCC
>CAVFLH010000268.1:0-2463 GCA_963622995.1 uncultured Eubacteriales bacterium
CCATGTAGATCGTCTGTCCGAAGCTTTCCCATAACTCATCCGGCTTCGACATGACATTGGGGATGATCGTGTTTAAAAAATCAGCCATTCTCAAGCACCTCCACTCCTACATTCTTCTCTTTCAGATACTCAACCGCAGCCTCGATATCTTCTTTCTTTCCGCTGGCGATCGCTACGGTGCCGCCGATCGGCGCATCCTGGACGATCTCTAGGTCTGCGAAGATGATATTTAAGTTGATATTGAACTTTCTGGAAGTCTCGGAGATCAGCGCCTCCGATGTGTTCTTCTTGATGTAATTTAATCTCAGGATCTTCTCACCCGGCTTTAACGCTACAAGCGGGGACTTATCCTCGATCAGCTTTTCGATCTTCTGAAGGTTTGAGGTGGTGCGGATGAAGTCTCTCGTAATGCCCGCCTTCGGTGCCGCGAAGATGGAGAATACATCGCCTTCCTCCACAACATTTCCGTGCTCCATGACGGCAACTCTGTCGCAGATCTCCTTGACAACTGCCATCTCGTGGGTGATGATCACGATTGTGATTCCAAGCTTCTCATTTAAGTGTTTTAAGAGCTGTAAGATCGCTCCTGTGGTCTGCGGGTCCAGGGCGCTTGTGGCCTCGTCGCAGAGGAGAACCTTCGGGTCGTTCGCAAGGGCTCTCGCGATAGCGACTCTCTGTTTCTGTCCGCCGGAAAGCTGGCTCGGATATGCGTTTTCCTTCTCCGCGATATCAACGAGCTCCAGAAGCTCCTTGACTTTCGCCTTGATCTGCTGTTTTGTGAGTCCGCTTCCCTTTAACGGGTAAGCGACGTTCTCGCCTACGGTTCTGGAACGCATCAGGTTGAAGTGCTGGAAGATCATTCCGATCTTCTTTCTCGCCTCTCTCAGTTCCTTTGCTGAAAGATCCGTGAGAACTTTTCCGTCAACCGTGACGGTTCCGCTCGTCGGTCTCTCAAGCAGGTTGATGCATCGAACCAATGTGGATTTTCCGGCTCCGGAGAATCCGATGATACCGAAGATCTCGCCGCTCTTGATATGGAGCGTTACATCGGAGACCGCATGGACTTTATCCGCGCCGGTATCGAATGTCTTTACAATATGGTCTAACTGAATCAATTTTATCCTCCCATGTACGTATGAGACGTACATTTTCTAATCTCTGTGTGTGCTAATAAGATATCACTTTTTAACTTATTCGTCCAATATAGATAAGAAATAAGCTATTATAGGTTTTACCTATATCAAAGTCGTTTTTATGAAATTTTTCCGGCTATGGCACTCATCTGTCTTTCGTACAAAAACACGGGGCAGCTAATGTTTATAAGCTGCCCTGTGCATGATATCTTATTCGTTTTTGTGCTTCGCTTACGCTTCCTTCACAGCCTTCACTGCATCATTCAGGAAATCTGCTTCCACATACTCCACAGTTCCCTCGTCGACAGCCTTCGCGATCGCCGGACGGATCGGGATCTGTGCGAGAACCGGGATTCCGTACTCTTTCGCGACTTCATCGAGATGGCTCTCGCCGAAGACGGAGATCTTCTTTCCGCAGTCCGGACATTCGAGGTAGCTCATGTTCTCAACAAGGCCGAGGATCGGAACGTTCATCTTCTTCGCCATGTTGACCGCCTTCTCAACGATCATGGAGACGAGCTCCTGCGGGGAAGTTACGATGATGATTCCGCTTACCGGAAGAGACTGGAATACAGTTAACGGCACATCGCCGGTTCCCGGAGGCATATCAACGAACATGTAGTCGATATCCTGCCAGAGTGTCTCGCTCCAGAACTGTTTTACCGCGCCTGCGATCACCGGACCACGCCAGATCACCGGGTCTGTCTCGTTCTCCAGAAGCATGTTGGAGGAGATCACCTCAACACCTGTGGAGGAAACTGCCGGGACAAGAAGCTTTCCGTCCGGAGTCACGGTCACGCCGTCATGGATCCCGAATGCTCTCGGAATAGACGGTCCTGTGATATCCGCGTCCAGGATTCCGACTCTCGCGCCTGTTGCGCGCATCCGGCATGCCATTAAGGATGTCACTAAGGATTTTCCGACACCGCCCTTACCGCTGACAACACCGATAACTTTCTTTACGGAGCTTGCCGGATTTAACTTCTCAAGGAAGCTCTGGGGCTCGCTCGTTCTGCTTCCGCAGCTTGCGGAACATGTTCCGCAGTTGTGGGTACAATTTTCTGCTGTTTCGCTCATTACTATCTCACTTTCTAACTGTTATTCGTTCGCAGCCCTGTCCGGCTGTCCACGCAGCTTCTCTACCGATTTTCTCCCGGGAGGTCTGCTTTTATTCTTTTAAGCCTGTCTCGATCAGACTGCACACAGCCTCTACGGCCTCGTTCTCGTCCGGACCGTCACAATGTACTGTGATCTCATCGCCGCAGCGGATTCCGGATGCCATTACGTTTAATACGCTCTTTGCAACGATCTTCTTCTCACCGGAGATAAT
>CAVFLH010000269.1:0-2431 GCA_963622995.1 uncultured Eubacteriales bacterium
GTTAGGAATCTTTACGCCGGTAGAGTGTCCGAACTCCGCCGACGGATATATTTCGGTGACAAAAGAGGGAAGATCCGGGCGGATGGCCTACGGGGAAGTGGAGCCGCTGCTCAAGGAAGTTGAAAATAAGACATTTTATGAAGTACCGGGGAGGGATCAGTGATGAAAGAGAAGAACGGATTTTTCATCCGGATCATGCCCGGATTTCTTTTAATTCTGATCGTCGCGATGCTCTGCGTCTGCCGGAACCGGGAGAGCGGAAAGCCGTTAGCCTGTCTGGCGATGACCTCCGCGGATGACAGCTTTGTCGCGTCGGTTGCCCAGGAACTGGAAAAGCAGCTGGAGGCCTGCGGAAACAGAGTTCTTTTGTCCTACTGCGACAACGATATGAATCTGCAGATCAGCCAGATCGAGAACTATGTGGCGATGCATCCGGCGGTTCTTGTGATCCAGTGTACGGGAGACAGCTCTGCCTATGATAAAATTCTGGAACGTGTTCAGGATGACAGAATGCAGGTGGTTGTGTTCAGCTCTTCCGGCAGTCTGGAACACGCGGACATCCAGATGATCAACTCCCGTCTGGGCCGCGGAATCTGCGCGGCGAAGCTGATCCAGAGCTTTCTGAAAAAGACAGACGATAGGACAGCAGAAGAGCCCGCAAAAGTACTTCTCCTGAGCAATACGGCAACGGAGTCGGATATTATGACGATGGCGGGCTATCAGCTGATTGGTGAGAAGTACCTGAGATATTATGACATGAAACACCTGAAATTCCACAGAGAAGACGGAGGTAAGGTGGAATACACCGATGGATACGGAATCCGCCGGGAGGTGGAAGAACCGACGGGCGGTCTGTTCCTGGACGAGAACGGGGACGCGATTCTGAATCCATACTACGAACCTGATATCCAGCTGATTACGGCTGAGAGATATATGAATATCCAGACGAATCTTCAGGGCCAGCAGGCGATGGACACATTCCTGGGAGATGAGAAGAACAGGGATATCCGTATCGTGGTCGCGGCCAGCGGAGAGGCGGCAGTCGGAGCGGCGGGACGCCTGGAAGAATGCCTTTCCAGGGGCGGGCTGACCTATTCAAAGGACAAGATCGCTGTGTTCGGGGTAGACAATACCGAGCAGAATCGCAGGCTGGTTTCAAGAGCTGCAAAAGGGGACGGAATATTCCGCGGCTTTGTGGGTGACTACAGTATCAGCAGGGAAGCGGATAACATCATTCGAAGTCTTCTGGCAGGAAAAAAGGGAATCTATCAGTGCTACAGTTATTACTCTGGATACGATGCGGCATCGGATGCCAATGGCATCGTAGTCTTTTATGATACCGGTATTTCGAAACTGGATATATTTGAGAGGGGGGAAGATGATGCAGCGTAAATACAACAGCACGCAGATCATACTGTTGATTCTTGTCGTGGTATTTACAATTTTGAATCCAAGCTTTCTCTCCCCGTTCAACCTCTATAACTTCCTGATGCAGAACGAGTACCGGATCGTGATGATCACAGGACTCGCGATCATCATGCTGGGCGGAGAGATCGACCTGTCCCTGGGCTATCAGATCTCCCTGGTGGGAATCCTGATTGGTAAACTCCTGGCGGCGGACATTCCTGTTCCGGTCTGCATTCTTGCGGGACTCGCCGCGGGATGCTGCTGTGGACTTTTAAACGGATTTCTAATCGCGGGTCTTAACCTGTCATCTGTTATCGTGACGCTTATCACACAGAAATTGTTTCAGGGAATCTCTTACCTGAATGACGTACTCGGATTTCCCAGCGTCGATCATGAGCATCTCCGGAATGAACGGGTCAGCGGTGCCGGCAGGACACATTATCATGATTCTCAGCATTCTTTTTCTGGAAGGAATGTTCTGCTACACGATTCTTGGAAAAAATATTCTTTCCATGGGATATGATGAACAGGTTCTGCGCCAGAACGGGATCCCCGCGGACAAATATAAACTGAGCGCCTATGTTCTTGGAAGTTTCTTTTTCGCGCTTGCGGCCCTCTTGCTGATTTCCAGGCAGGGACTGGCGGTGTCCAATATGGGAAACGGCCTGGAGGTCGATGGAATGTTTGCGGCGTGTATTGCCGGAGGCGCGGGCCTGATTCTGAAAAACAGCGAGGTGAAGCGGAGAGTTCTGGTCAGCAATTTCTATCTGGGGATTCTGGTGATTGCGGTGATCGAGAATGGCATGCAGCTCTCGGGAAGTATCCAGTATTATCAGTATGTGATCACAAGCGCGGTAGTTTTGTACTCTGTGATACCGACACTGCCTGCATTTTTACCTAAAAACCAGGAAAAGAAAACAAAAAACTAAAGAAACAGCCCAAAAGACGCCGATGCGCCCTGCAATGTGCAAGAATAATGCACAATCAGCAGGGCGTTTTTATATAAAAAATAAAAATATTACAC
>CAVFLH010000270.1:0-1224 GCA_963622995.1 uncultured Eubacteriales bacterium
TTGCATCACAGACCTGGCGCTCCAATTTTTCGACCAGTATGACCGGAAAAAACCGTTTTTCATGACGATTTCCCAGATCGAACCGCACCATCAGAATGATCACAATCACTACGAAGGGCCTGCCGGTTCCAAGGAAAAATATAAAGATTTTGTTCTTCCGGGCGATCTAGCCGCCTTAAAGGGCAACGCCGCCGAAGAATATCCGGATTATCTCGGTCAGTGCGCGAGCCTCGATGAAAACCTTGGAAGACTCGTTGACCGTCTGAAAAAAGAAGGTCTTTACGACAATACAGTGATCATCTTTGCCTCCGATCACGGTTCCCACTTTAAAACAAGGAACACTGACGATCACTTAAACGGCTACGACGACTATAAGCGAAGCTGTCACGCTGCTGCCACCCACGTTCCGCTTGTGATCGCGGGAGGCGCGTTTAAGGGTGGAAAGGAAATCACAGAGCTCGTCAGCACCGAAAGTCTCCCGAAGACGATCCTGGCCATTGCCGGAGTTGATGTGGGGGATGCCATGATCGGCGAGAATCTTCTTGACGTGGTTCAGGGAAAGACTGATAATAGAGTTAATGAAGTCTATTCTCAGATCTCCGAAAGCCGTGTCGGTCGTTCGATCCGCACCGAGGACTACATGTATGCTGTCTACGCGCCGGGAAAGAATGGCGGAGAATACGCATCCGCGGATCTTTATGCCGATGATTTTCTCTATGATCTGAAAAAAGATCCTTATGAACTTACAAATTTGATCCATGACCATGCTTATGACTCTGTCCGCCTGGAAATGAGGGAAAAGCTGCTCAAATGGATCGAAAAAGCGGAACATACACAACCTGAGATCGTAGACCAGGCGTAATGCCGCAAAGCAACCGGTAATGTATCATCCGGCAGGACATGCTGTCAGTGTGTTTTGCCGGATTTTTGTTAGGGGGATTCCATATGCTGGATTCTGGTATGCAGCCAGGGCGAAAAAAAGCCGATAAAATTTATAACTGGCTCCGGGCGTACATCGACGAAAACAAGTTCTCTTCCAACCAGAAACTTCCATCCGAAAACGAACTTTGCCGTCGGCTGGACGTGAGCCGGGAGACAGTGCGCGCTGCCATGACACGGCTCGCCGAGGAAGATCTCGTCACCCGTGTCAAGGGAAGCGGCACCTACATCAATAAAGATGCCGCCGTCTCCGGTCCCGCCAGAAGTTTAAACGCCGAGTATAAG
>CAVFLH010000270.1:1234-2346 GCA_963622995.1 uncultured Eubacteriales bacterium
ATTCTCGCCTGATCGACGGGATCCGGGATGTGATGTCTGACACAGATGTGGATCTTCAGATCTTTTTTACAGACAATAAATTTTCCAACGAGAGAAATTGTCTCGATGTGGTGGCGCACCAGGGATTCGACGGGTTTATCGTGGACGGTGTAAAGGCAAGTCTCTTAAATCCTAATCTGGACTGCTACCGGAATATTTTTGCGAAAAAGATTCCGGTCATCTTCTACAACAACTATTATAAAGAACTGAATTATCCCCGCGTGATCAACAATGACTATAAGTGTGCCCGCGAACTGATCGGGCTTCTCACCAGAGCCGGTCACAAAAAAATTGCCGGTATCTTCGTCTACGACAATTACCAGAGTATTGAAAAATTCCGCGGTTATGTCGGCGCGCTTCGCAGCGCGGGTCTGAAATTCGAAGACGATTATATCAAATGGTGTATCTCCAACGAAGCCCATGCCGACGGTTTTTATAAGGAGATCGGAAAGTTCTTAAAAGGTCTTCCAAAATGTACCGCTATCGTCTGCTGTAATTATATGATTCTGCAGTCCGTCCTGCGTTTTCTGAAGGAAACGGGCAAAGCTGTTCCAGAAGATTACTCCCTGGTCTGCTTTGACTATTCCGGACAGGACTGGGAACACAGCGGGATTACCTGTTCCATTCATCCAGGTTATGATATGGGGATCCAGGTAGGCAAACGCCTGCTGAAGATGATCCAGAATCATGAATACTGTGGAAATGGATACTCATACCTTATGGATCTGCGGATCTACGAGGGACATTCCATCCGGAAATTATAATCTTAAACGATGGGAGTAGAATTATGAAACATCTGACCATCATGCTGAAACCGGCGTCCTCGCTCTGTAATCTCCGCTGTAAATATTGTTTTTACGCGAATATCACGAGTCTCAGGAAGGTCTCCTCTTTCGGAATCATGGAAGAATCCACAATGTGCACTGTCATGGATCATATATTTATGGATCTTGACGACGGTGACTATCTCACACTGTCGTTTCAGGGCGGTGAACCGATGCTTGCTGGACTTTCTTTCTACCAGAAACTGGTGCATTATATTGCCGGGGAAAAAAGAAATATACATATAAACT
>CAVFLH010000271.1:0-1459 GCA_963622995.1 uncultured Eubacteriales bacterium
GGAGCGGACCTCACCCGGAATATGGTTTTAGGGGATTTTTTCTAGGAAGTTCACAGGAAAAGCTGTCGGCAGGGAGAGTGTCGAGGAAAATGTTTAAACAAAAAGCGAACAATGTTAGTTTTTTGCTTGCATTCCAGCATCGCCAGTGCTATATTCGTGACAAAAGAGAAAGTTACCGAATCATCAAAAAGGGAGGACACGAATATGTTTTACACAGAAAATCTCGACACACCGCTGTCAGACAGCGAGTGGAAGAGCACACTGGACACATGGATCAGGCAGGTACAGCCAGGGGAGAAGATCCTGATCCTGCCGCCGGATATCACGCGGTGTTATTCCTACGCGGGAAAGATCACCGCGTACCTGTATGAAAAACTGTCCGGAATATGCGAGATCCGGATCATGCCGGCGGTGGGGACGCACAGGCAGATGACAAGAAAAGAACAGGAAGACTTTTTCGGACCGATTCCGGAAAACAGCTTCCTCTGCCATGACTGGAGAAATGACACGGAAGATATCTGCGTTGTACCGGAGGACAAGGTCTCTGAGATCACCGGAGGAAAATATAAGAGGGCGATCACAGCGGAGCTTAACCGACATCTTCTCTCTGGGGAGTTTGACCGCATCGTATCCGTCGGTCAGGTGGTTCCCCATGAGGTGGTGGGAATGGCGAACTACACGAAAAATCTGCTGGTGGGAGTCGGCGGCAGGGATATGATCAACCAGTCCCACATGATCAGCGCCATCTGCGGGATCGAGACGATCATGGGACGGGAAAATACACCGGTGAGACGGCTCTTTGACTATGTCCAGAAAAATTTCCTGGAGCAGCTTAAAATCACCTTCATGCTGACGGTAACCTGTGAGAAACATCAGGATTCGGACCTTTACGGCCTCTATATCGGCGAGGAGCGGGAGACATTTTCCGCGGCATGCAGGCTTGCGGAAAAGAAAAATATTACCTGGCTTCCGAAACGGGCGAAAAAGGTCGTCGCGTGGCTGGACCCGGCGGAATTCGGCAGTACCTGGGTCGGAAACAAGGCGGTATACCGGACGAGAATGGCGATCGCGGACGATGGAGAACTTCTGATCCTGGCACCTGGAATAAGATCCTTTGGTGAGAATGATGAGGTGGACGCCTGCATCAGAAAATACGGTTACAGTGGCACAGAAAAGATCCAGAATGCCTATGAAAACGGGGAGTTCAAAGGAATCGAGATGGCGGCGGCCCACCTGATCCATGGCTCATCGGACGGCAGATTTAAGATCACTTACGCGGCAGATCCGAAACTTATGCCGGAGGAGACCATGAGATCTGTGGGCTATGAATGGACCGACATAGGGCCGATGATGGAAAAATATCAGCCGAGAGGGAAGGAGACAGGCTGGTACGAGGACCACGGGGAAGAGTATTACTTCATCAAAGCCCCGGCGGTGGGCCTGTGGAGAGTCCAGGGAG
>CAVFLH010000271.1:1469-2307 GCA_963622995.1 uncultured Eubacteriales bacterium
GAAAAACCTATGGATAGAGTTGATTGATAGGTATCAGGCTATCAATCATCGAATAAGTTGAATTTGATTTATGGTACCTCTGCGGATATAATGAAGACATCAAAGAAACAGAGACTGAAACGGTAAAATGAAACAATAACCAGAGTCTTAAGAAAAGGAGCAAAGGTATTATGGGTGAAATTTTTCAGGTAGTATATCCGGCAGCGGCATTGACTGCAAAAGGCAAAAATGTTTCTCCGTCCCTCCCGGATCTGAACGGCAAAGTAGTCGGTGAGCTTTGGAACTGGGCATTCCGCGGCGATGAGACATTCCCGATGATCGAGGAAGAATTAAAGGCGATCTACCCGGATATCAAATTTGTAAGCTATAAAGAGTTTGGAAACTTCCACGATCCGACCTATGAGGCACAGATGATGGAAGCACTTCCGGGCAAGTTAAAAGAATTCGGCGTTGACGCAGTGATCGTAGGAAACGGATGCTGCGGAACATGTTCCCCGGCAGTTGCCCGCGGTGTTGTCCTTGTTGAGAACCAGGGAATCCCGGCGGTCGGAATGCTCTGCAAAGGTTTCCCGACCATGGCAAAACAGATCGCGAAGAGTTCCGGATACGCGGACGCGAGATTTGTGGAGTATCCGAGTGCGATCGCTCTCGACTCAGCGGAGAAGGTACGTGAGAACATCCACAACGTGGTGATCCCGAAGATCATCGAGGCACTCACAAAACCGGTGAGAGCAACGGCAAAGGCAAAGAAGAGAGAGCCGGGTTCCAGAGACATCGTGTTCGAGGGTACATACGAGGAAGTACAGAACTACTACTACGAAAAACGCTGGTCCGACGG
>CAVFLH010000272.1:0-2261 GCA_963622995.1 uncultured Eubacteriales bacterium
GACGTATTTTTATTATATCTGTTTTCGGATATTTTCTCAACAGGAAAACTTGTTATCGTTACATTTTAGACATGATGGACCGTCAAAAACAGACACAGGGAAATGATCCTCACAGTCCTCTCGACCATTTCCCCGCTGTCTGTCTTTCCAGATGCCTTTTCCATGTTGAACCTGATTTCCGGGCAGCTCCCGGATCCGGTCCTGGTCTGGATATTAATTTGCCCGGGTGCTCTCCCCCGCAGCGCCGTTTGCGCCCGCCGCGGTAGTTCCCGACATGCCGGTGACATCGTCCGTCAGGTTGTCGATACCGTCACCCACATCATCCACCATATCCCGGAGCACTCCACCGCTCTCCCCGGCTGTCTGAGACGGGGCGTTCGTGCTCTGGTTCGTACCGTTTGTCTGGCTCTCCATGGTGGTTCCCGCTCCCGCGCTTCCCGTATCCGGGGCTGTGGTCATATTATTTCCGTTCCCTCTTCCGCAGGCTGTGATGACTGCCGCGGTCATAATAAGAAGCGCGCATACTCTGATCCATCTGATTTTTCCCATAAAAATAATCTCCTTTCTACGGCTATTATGCGCCATAGAAAGGAGAAGTATTTTGGGAAAAAATGTATAAAATTTTGACTTCTATCAACCGATCACGTCAGCCATGTCGTAAAGTCCTGCCGGCTTTCCTGCCAGGAACTTTGCAGCCTCCACAGCGCCCTTTGCGAAGATCTCGCGGGAGTAAGCGGTGTGTGTGAAGGTGATGACCTCGTCGCGGCCAGCGAACATAATGTCGTGCTCGCCGACGATGGTGCCGCCGCGCATTGCCTGGATTCCGATCTCCTTCGGATCTCTTGCGACGCGCTCGGAGGAACGGTCATATTTGTAGTGGTAGCTGTTGTCAAGGCTCTCATTGATTGCATCAGCGAGGGCAATTGCTGTTCCGCTCGGTGCGTCGATCTTGCGGTTGTGGTGCTTCTCTAAGATCTCGATATCAAAGCCTGCTGCCGCAAGGACCGGAGCGACCTCTTTTAATGTCTTCATGAGAAGGTTAATTCCGATGGACATGTTCGCGGAGCGAAGGACTGCGTCCACCTTGCTCGCCTCTTTCACATGGTTTAACTGGTCCTCGGAAAGTCCTGTGGTACATAAAACAACCGGAACTTTCTTCTCCGCGCAGTAGTTCAACAGTCCGTCAACGGCCTTTGCGGTGGAGAAGTCGATGATGACATCTGCCTCCGGGCACTCGTCGAGGGACTTAAATACCGGGTATCCGGCATAGTTTTCTGTGTTCATATCCACGCCCGCAACGATCTCGATCGCGTCATCCTTGGAAATAATGTCCGTGATCACATGACCCATCACGCCGTGGCAGCCATTCATAATTGCTCTGATCATGTTTTTTCTCCTTTTATCCGATTACAGAATACCGAAATCCTGCATTGCTTTCTTTAATACTTCCTGATGCTGCAGCTCCATAACTGTAAGCGGAAGTCTCGGCTCGCCCACGTTCTTGCCCATTAAGTTAAGCGCAGCCTTCACCGGGATCGGGTTTACCTCGGAGAACAGTGCCTCGATAAGCGGCATTGCCTTTAACTGGATCCGTCTGCTGGCCTCGATATTGCCCTTGAAGAACTCTGCGCACATATCATGTGTCTGCTTTGGAGCTACGTTGGAGAGAACAGAGATCACGCCCTTTCCGCCGAGAGCTAACATCGGAACGACCTGGTCATCGTTTCCGGAGTATACGTCCACATATCCGCCGGAGAGCTGAAGGATCTTCGCTGCTGCGGAGAAGTTTCCGCTTGCTTCCTTGACGCCCACAATATTCTCAACGTGTCTGCAGAGGTCAACGATAGTCTCCGGTGCGATATTTACGCCGGTACGGCTCGGTACGTTGTAGAGGATCGCCGGGATCTTGATGGAGTTGGCGATCTTTGTGAAGTGCGCCTTTAAACCGTTCTGGGTCGCTTTATTGTAGTACGGGGAAACTAAGAGAACACCGTCTGCTCCTGCCTCCTCAGCCTCAACAGAAAGCTCGACAGCTGTCTGTGTGCAGTTGGAACCTGTTCCGGCAACCACCGGAATTCTTCCGTTTACGACTTCGCAGACGAAACGGATCACCTGGATGTGCTCCTCCTCGGATGTTGTGGCGGACTCGCCTGTTGTTCCCATTGCTACGATACAGTCTGTTCCTGCCGCGATCTGCTCCTCGATCAGGCTTTCCAGTACCTCATAATTTACTGCTCCATTTTCCTTAAATGGCGTTACAA
>CAVFLH010000273.1:0-2245 GCA_963622995.1 uncultured Eubacteriales bacterium
TCCAGACCATGAACCGCTGCCGGGTAGAGTCCCTGGAGCACGCCCAGTCCGTCATGGTCCAGGGCGAAGGCGGAAAGGTCCGTCTTTTCCTCCACCAGATCACCTACACCGAATACCAGAGGCGCTACGCCCTCGTCCATCTTCAGAACGGGGATTCCGTAAAGATCCTGATGCGGGACGCGGATTTTTCTGATCTTCTTCTGGAATATCCCTATTTCTGCAGCTGCATCCGGGGAATACTCGTAAACTTTGAGGCCGTGGCAAGTCTCTCCGGCAGCAGTTTCCGGCTCACGGACGGGACATCCGTCCCCATCAGCCGCTCGAAATATGAGGAAGTGAAGGAACAGTTTTTTTCCTTTTCCTTCGCGAGAACGAGAGGAGGCCATTAAATATGAACAGTTCATTCTGGTCCCTGACCATGCGCTATTTCCTGGAATTCTTTTCCATGGTTCCCTGTGCCGTCCTCTGTTTTCTTCCTGTCCAGAACCGGCTCCGGAGAAAACCGCTGATCCTGTTTCTCATCGGGATCCCGGTCTCGATCCTCTGGGCTTTCGCTGGAGGACTGATCTGCGCGAGATTCGGGCTCTCCAAGGAAGTCTGGATCCTGCCGGCATTTGTCCTCTTTGCTGTCTTTTTCAACCTGGTCTGTGACCTCGCCCCGTGGAAGCCGTTCAGCATCCTGATCGCTGTCTGTGCGGTTTTCTCCTGCATCACGAACCTGGCGCTCTTTGCGGACGCCCTGATCGACCGGACGAACTCCGCCGGTCCTTTTACACTGCCCGGAGCGGGGATCCATCTGCTGCTCTCTGTCCTGATCGTGGCCGCCGTCTGGTATCCGGCGACCCACGCCGCGAAATGGCTGGTGGACGATATCGAGATGGCGAAGACCTGGTATGTATTCTGGCTGTTTCCGGCGGTATTCTTCCTGTTGAACCGCCTGATCCGCCCGCGCTACTACGAGACGCTTTACACGAACCGGGTCATGAAATTTTACCCGATCCTCAACGTGGCGCTCCTGGCATTTCTCCTGCTCTTCTATCTGATGTTCTACCTCATGGCATCGGAGATGAACCAGAATACGAGACTCTTAAGGGAAAATGAACTTCTGCAGCTCCAGAGTGCCCAGTACCGCAACCTCCAGCGCTCCATCGACGAGGCGCGGATCGCCCGCCATGACCTCCGCCAGCATCTCACGGTGCTCTCCGGGTACGCGGCGCAGAAGAACCTTAGCGCGATCTCAGACTATCTCGCGTCCTTCCAGAAGAACATGATGCCGGACCGCCTGCCCGCCTACTGCGAGAACCAGGCCGTCAACGCGGTCCTGTCATACTACGCGCAGATCGCGGAGAATGCCGGAACCTCCTTGGAGATCCATGTGCGGATGGAAAAAAATACGCTGATCCCGGAGCCGGAGTTCTGCGTGCTTTTAGGAAACTTATTGGAAAACGCTGTGGATGCATGCCGGGAAAACAAGGAGACCGGCGCGGTCCAGGTCCATATCCGCCAGACAGGAAGCTCCCTCATGTCCATCACCGTGGACAATCCATGCCGGAAACCTCCGGTCACAGAGGGAAAACGTTTCCTTTCCACAAAGCACAACGGCCTCGGCATGGGGACTCAGTCCATCCGGCTCATCGCAGACCGGCATAACGGCGACGCGCGGTTTGAGTGGAAGGACGGGATGTTCTACGCGTCGGTGATCTTGAATCCAGAAACTTCTCCTTGACTATTCCAACTTAGAGTAGTAGAATGATGCCGTAATAAATCGAAATACGCGTAGACGAAGAATAGTAGGCTGAGGGATTCCCCACAGAGAGTCGTGGTTGCTGGGAGCACGGCGGGATGAAACAGTTCGAACTCGCTTCTGAGCGGTTCCGCTGAAAATAATATCGATAGGCGGAAACGGGTTCTCCCGTTACAGAGAAAGGGTATCCGGCCGGTACCCTGTAAAGCAGCGTCTTCTAATGGACGAACCAGAGTGGTAACGCGGTGAAATCATCGTCTCTTCATGCAGAAATGCATGGGGAGATTTTTTTTCGCTTAAATATCGCATAAATGCCGGAAGTGAAGCGTATTATGGCTTCATTTCACACGAATTTCGATCAGTACAAAGTTTCAGTGTTTCCAGATAGCGGGCAACAGAACTGTTCCGCAGGCAGCGCTGAAACGTCACACATTTACTATACTTAGGGAAGCGCTGATTAATTGGCCATATTCCTCTCACCAGTAAGTCCCAAAACAATTT
>CAVFLH010000274.1:0-2237 GCA_963622995.1 uncultured Eubacteriales bacterium
GGGATTGGTGCGGCAGGAGGAAAATTCGAGAGGGGAACAAATGTCTTTGTGAGACGCACAAATGTGGCAAAAGTCACGGAAAAAGCGGAGAATATACTGCATATGCTTGTGCGAAGCAGCGAGAGGGAGAAAGGAATCCCCGCGGATTCTGCGTGGCAGCAGGTGATGGATGAGCATTATGGGGATGAGGTGTTTGAAAAGATCTATCCGAACGCGTTAAAGGTGGAGTAGGAGCTGAAGAACTAAAAATGGAGCTTTTTTTACCAATAAAAATAGAAGCTGGGACGGACTTGCGAAGTAAAACGAGTATAGAAAGAGGACACTGCACGTCAAATGCAGTGTCCTCTGAATTTTATCCGCTTATGAAGCCGGACCATTCGATTGATCAGATCTGCGGGCCAGCGGCAACGAGGGCTTTACCAGCTTCGTTACTCTCGTATTTTGCGAAGTTCTTGATGAATCTGCTGGAGAGGTCTTTTGCCTTCTCTTCCCAGTCAGCTACGTTTGCGTATGTATCGCGTGGGTCGAGGATCTTGGAGTCAACGCCCGGAAGTTCGGTCGGAACTTCGAAGTTGAAGTACGGGATCTTCTTTGTCGGTGCGTTTAAGATATCGCCGTTTAAGATCGCATCGATGATTCCACGTGTATCTTTGATGGAGATACGCTTGCCGGTTCCGTTCCAGCCTGTGTTAACGAGGTACGCCTTAGCGCCGCTCTTTTCCATCTTCTTAACAAGCTCTTCCGCGTATTTTGTCGGATGGAGTTCCAGGAATGCCTGACCGAAGCAAGCGGAGAAGGTCGGTGTCGGCTCTGTGATTCCGCGCTCTGTACCAGCAAGTTTTGCTGTGAAACCGGACAGGAAGTAGTACTTTGTCTGCTCCGGAGTCAGGATGGATACCGGCGGAAGTACGCCGAATGCATCTGCGGAGAGGAAGATCACGTTCTTAGCTGCCGGACCTGCGGAGATCGGGCGAACGATATTTGTAATATGGTCGATCGGATAGGATACACGGGTGTTCTCGGTTACGCTCTTGTCAGCGAAGTCGATCACGCCGTCCTTGTCAAGAGTAACGTTCTCGAGAAGAGCGTTGCGCTTGATCGCGTTGTAGATATCCGGCTCGGAATCTTTATCAAGGTTGATAACTTTAGCGTAGCAGCCGCCCTCGAAGTTGAATACGCCGTTGTCGTCCCAGCCGTGCTCGTCATCACCGATCAGGAGACGCTTCGGGTCTGTGGAAAGAGTTGTCTTGCCAGTTCCGGAGAGTCCGAAGAAGATGGCGGTGTTCTTGCCTTCCATATCTGTGTTTGCGGAGCAGTGCATGGATGCGATGCCCTTTAACGGAAGGTAGTAGTTCATCATGGAGAACATACCTTTCTTCATCTCTCCGCCGTACCAGGTGTTGATAATAACCTGCTCGCGGCTTGTGATATTGAAGACAACGGCTGTCTCGGAGTTTAAGCCGAGTTCCTTGTAGTTCTCAACTTTTGCCTTGGATGCGTTGTAAACAACGAAATCCGGCTCGAAGTTCTCAAGCTCTTCAGCAGTTGGTTTGATGAACATGTTCTTTACGAAGTGTGCCTGCCAAGCGACCTCAACGATGAAACGGATCGCCATGCGGGTGTCTTTGTTTGCGCCGCAGAATGCGTCGACAACGAAAAGTCTCTTGTTGGAGAGCTCTTTTAATGCGATATCTTTTACTGCCTTCCAGGTTTCCGGGGAAGCCGGATGGTTGTCGTTCTTGTACTCGTCAGAAGTCCACCATACAGTATCTTTGGAATTTTCATCCACAACGATAAATTTATCTTTCGGTGAACGGCCGGTGTAGATACCGGTCATAACATTTACTGCTCCGAGCTCGCTGACCTGTCCTTTTTCGTAGCCTTCGAGTTCCGGTTTCATTTCCTCCTCGAATAACATTTCGTAAGACGGGTTGTAGACGATCTCTGTGGTTCCGGTGATGCCATACTTGCTTAAATCAATTTTTGCCATCGCTTATCTAACCTCTTTTCATAAATTTGATCCTGACCGCGCTGCGGCAGGACTATCGTCTTGTACATGTTCAGGTTTGAACAGGTACCATTACCTGGAATTTTTACAGGCAATAATGATATCTTTCACTTCCATTATACATGAAATTTGGACAAAATCAACAACAAAATATCAGACTTTGTGAAAATAATATCATTCTTTTGCTGGGGCAGGTTTTCAATATTTAAATTTTAAGAAAATAAAGTAA
>CAVFLH010000275.1:0-2199 GCA_963622995.1 uncultured Eubacteriales bacterium
GCATTATCTTTTCACATTATGGAATATTATCCGCATTGTGAGAATGATCATTTGGTTAGTTTTAACAAACTTATACCCGGAACTTTAGTTAGTTTTAACAAACTCACGTATTGACACAGATTTTTCATTTTGAGGAATATTTCCTTTAAATGAAAAGCAGCGAGTCAGGAATTGTATTTAATTCCCGCTCACCGCTTTTTTATATAAAGTATACATTTCGGTCTTTCTGCTTTGGTATGATCATTTTTCGGTCCCTGACAGTCTGTCATGTGACAGATCTAAGAGCTCCCTACTGTCCGTTCGGAGAGATCAGCCCCATGTCGGACGGTCCCTGGTTCGTCTCCGCCGGAGCCGCTGTCGTGGTCTCATTCACATATCCCGGACCATAATTCTCACCCGGGGACGGAGCTGCCGTTGTCGGTGCTGCCGTGGTTTCCGCGGCTGTTGTCTCTGCCGCCGTTGTCTCAGCAGGTGCTGCTGCCGTTGTCTCTCCCGCTGCCTCGGAAGATACCTCAGACGCGTCGGATGCCGCTGTCTCTGTCGCCGCTACCGTGCCGGAGGTGTTGCGCTTGATGGTCGCCGCCTTACCGGTGTAGGTGCTGTTGTGGAGAAGCACATCGCTTACGACCTGGCCGTTCTTCTTTGTGATCAGGTTCGTCTGCCATCTGCTGCCCGGAGTTGCCGCCTTCGCAACGACCTCCACGCCCGGTTCCAGGGTCGGATCCTCGACGTAGGTCGGAGCCGGCGGATCCAGCTCCTTGATCTTCTCGGAATGCATGGAGACCGTCACGCCGTCCTCCAGGATCGGATTTCCGTAAATGGAAACCGTCAGTGTCTGGTTGGAGTATGCCGCCTTGATTCCGATTGCCGTCTTGGAGTTATTTACAAACCGCAGGTCCGGACCGGCATAGCCGTCATAGCTTACCATGGCGTCCTCACCCGGAGTCACATAGGACGGCTCGTAGGTGTGGGCATGGCGTTCTGTGGTCCTAAGGCCCGCAAATACAACTGCGTTATAAAGGGTGGAAGATACCTGGCAGACGCCACCGCCCGGTTCCTGTACCACGACGCCGTTGGAGTAAGCACCCGCCGGTTTGTAGCCTTTTTCTGTGGTACGGTTTCCTGTTGCCTTATTGAAGGAGAACTCCTCGCCCGGCTGGATAATCGTTCCGTTGATCGCCGCGCATGCGAGACGGATATTCTCGTTTCGGTCTTTGTTTGTTGTCGTCTTTGTTGTGTAGGTTCCGATGCGCTTGAAGTTTTCTCTCGCCTGTGCCTCGGTGATCTCCGGCTGGACTTCGTTTGCTGTTGCTGTGATGGTCTTTGTGTACTCTCCCGCTTTCATTGCGGAGATGATATCGGATACCAATTTCTCCTGGTCGATCTTCTTTCCGACCTGGGCATCGGCGAATGTAAATTTGTCGGATGCACTGTCATAGGAAGAGATGGATCCGTTTTTCGGCTCCACATCCCACTTTGCCGCCAGGGCTTTTACTTCCACCTGAACCGTGTCGTCGAGACCGTCCGTCTCCACGGTATAGTCGCCGGACTCTTTCTTCGCGAGCGCCTCGTCGATCACTGCGTCCACATTCGCTTCCATAAGGTTTGGAAGTTCTTCTGTATTGTCCTCGAAGCTTACCTTCATCGCCCAGTCCATATCTGCCAGGACTTTTTCCATCGCCTCGGACTTTGTGAGTCCATGGATCTGGACTCCGTTGACGGTGATCTCTGCCTCGATCTCGGTCTCCGGTTCCGTGGTCTCCTCGCTCACGTCTGTGCTGTCAGCTGCATCGGCATTTTCGCCGGATCTCGCACAGCTCTGGAATCCCACCGCCGCACAGATCAGTAAGATCAGTACTCCGATCACGATCAGTACGATCTTCGCCATATCCGGTCCCTGGCGTCTTCCGCGCCGTCTGCCGGAACCTCCTCTTCTGGATCCGGTTCCCCTGCTTCTCGCGTTCTGGACCGCCATGATACTGTCTGCGCTCGTCGACTGGCGGGAACGTCTTCCGCCCGCTCTGCTGTTTCTGTATGTGTCACTCATTTCTTCTCACCTTTTTATCCTGAACTTTGATGTCCACCGGCTATTTCACAGTCTGATTTTTTTCATCACCCGTTTTTGGGGGCAGCCGAAACATCTTTCTATCTCTTTCCTCGCTTCCGCACCGCCAGCCATGTATTCTCAGGGGTGCAGAT
>CAVFLH010000276.1:0-2190 GCA_963622995.1 uncultured Eubacteriales bacterium
CATTTATAGTATACTAAGTTAGAATGCATGAAACAATAGAGAATATCGGAGGAACTTAAAGATGACAGGACGCAATGTTGGAAAGACATGCCGCACACATTACAGAGGTACTTTTAACGATGGTACACAGTTTGACTCTTCCTACGACCGCGGCGAGCCGTTAGAGTTCGTATGCGGCGCTGGTCAGATGATCAAGGGATTTGATGCGGCAGTTGCAGATATGGAAGTCGGTGAGATCAAGGAGATCCACCTGATGCCGGAGGAAGCTTACGGAATGCCGAATTCGAATATGATCCTCACACTGGAGATCGCAAATCTCCCGGGTTCCGAGGACCTGGAGGTCGGCCAGCAGGTATACCTCACAAACCAGAGTGGCCAGCCGTTCCCGGTGAAGGTTACCGCGAAGGATGAGAAGATGATCACTCTTGACGCGAACCATGAGATGGCAGGGAAAGAGCTGAACTTCAAGATCGAGCTGGTTGAGGTAAAATAAGAAAGAAGCGATTACAAAAAATCCACATGATGATATCCATTGAAGCTTTCTCTTCCTGGTATCATAATGTGGATTTTTATCTGTCTGCCAAGTGTTTGTTCTCAGCTCTCCATCTGACGCCCTAGAAATCCTGCTGCCGTAGCCGCCAACCGTACTTCAGCGTCCGTGAATTTTGCCCGGGGTTCTCTGCTCATCACAATGACCGCGCCAATGGCATCACCCTCGCAGATGATCGGCGTGATGACCTGGGCAATGATTCCCTCGCCGTCATCGTCAGTCACCGGAGTGAATGCCCGGTCATCTTTTCCTGCCTGAACTGTTGTCCGCTCCTGGATCACATGTTCCAGCGCTCGGCTGATCGGTTTCTGGAAAAAATCCTTTTTCGCTCCGCCGGCTGCCGCGACCACCTGGTCCCGGTCCGTAATGCAGACCATAAGTCCTGTCGACTGTGCCATCGCGTCCGCATATTGCCCTGCAAATGCGTTCAGCTCCATCATCGGCGAGTACTTTTTCAGAATGATCTCCCCCTCGCGGTCAGTAAAGATCTCGAGCGGCGTACCTTCACGAAGACGAAGTGTACGCCTGATCTCCTTCGGGACCACAACGCGGCCGAGGTCATCAATTCTTCTTACAATTCCCGTAGCTTTCATAACGTCTATTCCTCCTGCATACCACAGCTTCCATATCGTGTGACTTATGGGTAGTATGTGGAAAAATATCGGGATTATACGCCAGTGGATATCTTGATTCTATTTCACGGCATTCTTCTTCGAATTCCCATAAATATACACCATGATCGAAGCAATCGCAACCAGCGCACCGCCGAGGATCGAGGTGGATTTTACCGGCTCGCCGAGGATCGCGGCGCCGAGAATGATGCTGAACAGGATTCCAGAGTAGTTGTAAATACTGATCTCAGATGCCGGGGCGAAGCGGTAAGCGTAGGTGATGAATACCTGGCCTAGGGAGCCGAAGAGGCTGATCAGCATGAGCAGCATGAACTGGCGCGGATCCGGCATCACGAAGTTGCCGATGACGAACGGCAGGGAGCCGAATACGCTGAAGGTGGAAAAGTGCATGATGACGGTGATTCCATCGACTTTTCCCTTAAAGTAGCCTAAGAATGTGTACGCAACACCGGATGTGATAGCGGAGAGCAGTGCGACTACAAGCGGGAACGGGTCGGACTGGAAGCTCGGGCGGAATACGATGAATGCGCCGAGGACCGACAGTGCCAGCGCCGGGATCTGGATCGGGGAAAGCTTTTCCTTCATAAACACGGCTGCCAGCAGTGTGACAAAGATCGGGGAGAGCTTATTTAATACGGTGACATCTCCCTGCGCCGCATGGCTGGAAGCGTAGAACAGCGTGATCAGGCCAAGGAATCCGAAGAAAGAGCGGCCGAACAGGTACGGCTGGTATTTTTTCGGACCGTAGAAGGAGCCGTGTTTTTTGCGGATGATGAAAAAGGAAACGATTAAGATGAAGAGATTGCGGACGCAGATCTGCTCCATCGTCGGAATTTCGCGGCTCATGCGGACAACGACCTGCATGGAGGCGAAAGAAAGTGCGGACAGGATCATAAAGAGGATGCCCTTTTGTTTTTGTGTGATATTCATGATGTCCTCCTGTGAAATTGCGATTGAGGAATAGCTCAATTAGCATGATGAGGTGCCAAAAGGCACGACAATTAAAAG
>CAVFLH010000277.1:0-2181 GCA_963622995.1 uncultured Eubacteriales bacterium
GTCTTAGAGGTGTGACAACGAAAATGTAAGAAGTTCTTAATAAAAAAAGAGGGAAATTGTAGTATACTTGTGAGGACTTAAGGAAAACGGTTATTTCTGTGGTTTTGAAAATGGAAATTACTTAAAGCATAAAACGCAGACAGAGAAGAAAGGCGGAATCAGAATGTTTCAGCAAAAGTTTCGATATATGGCAGCGGTTCTTGCGGCGCTGATGATCACACAGGGAAGTTTTACCGCGTTTGCGGATGAGATCGGACCGGGTTATGAGGATCAGAATAAGGCGTCCACAGACACCAGCGTCAGCGATCCGGCGAGCGCATGGAAGAAGGTAAACGGTGTCTATGTGGACAACAATGGGGTCAACATGGACGGAGCGCTTCTCCGCGGAATCAGTGTTTCCAAATGGCAGGGAGATATCGACTGGGCGAAGGTCGCTTCTGATGATGTTTCCTTTGCGTATATCCGTATGGGCTCCTTCGGCTATGAAGGGCAGTACACCATGGATGAATATTATGAGAAAAATATGAAAGGCGCTGCGGACAATGGAGTTCAGGCAGCTCCGTATATTTATCTCCAGACGAAGTCGGTAGATGAGGCGAAAGCAGCTGCAAAGTATGCGGTGGAGAAAGTGTCCGGCTACAGTGTAAAGTACCCGATCGCAGTGGATGTTGAATCCAATTATATCATGGATCTCTCTGTTCAGGATCTCACGAATGTGGTAAACGCGTTCTGTGATACGATCGCGGCGGCTGGATACACACCGATCGTTTACAGCGATTACAGCAAATTCACGACAAAAATGGATACAAAGCAGATCCACTATGATCTCTGGCTCGCGAGATACAGCGCGGACGGTACATATGAGGGCCGCACGATCTGGCAGTGCACCGATAAGGGCCGCGTAAATGGAATCAACGGAAATGTGTGCCTGGAGTTTGCCTACAAGGATTACGCTCCGAAGGCCGCCCAGGGAACCGCGGTGGATACCGGCGAGTGGAAGAAAGAGAGCGGCAAGTGGTACTTCTACCGTGATGGCGGAAGAATGAGCGGCTGGATCAATCCGGATGGATATTGGTATTATCTGGATCCGTCTGAGTTAGGCGCTATGGTGACAGGCACGACGATGACCATCGATGGTGTCAGCTATACATTTGATGCCAACGGTGTGATGCAGTAAAACCGGAGCTTCCGGTGAGCAGGCGGCAGACCGGCACGTTTTTGGTGCAGTCAGCCCGAAAAAATGGCACGTTTTCTGCGGAATGCGCAGTGAGCGGATAAAGGTTTTAGGATAGGAAAAAGGATAAAAAAGAAGAGCAGGGGCGCGGTCTCTTGGTGAGAGCTGCGTTTCTGTTCTTCTTTTTATGGTTATACATTTAAAAACAATTCCTGCCGAGCGATTTTGCAGGTGGTTTTAACGTGTGGGAAAACTGGTATTTACAATTATTGGTGGAAAAACGCTGTTTCTATTCTTCCCATGGAAGCTCGACGATTGTTGGCTCGTGATGAACCGCTGGGAGGAATTTCCCCATGATATCGGATGTTTTAAGCTTCATGCTTGTGGTGTTGATACATGGATGGCAGCCGAAATACTCGTCCTTTAAGACGTCGGAGTCGATCAGAAGCTTTACATAATTTTCAGGATCATTCATGAGTCCTATAACGCTGACGGAACCAGGAGTCAGGCCGAGATATTCCTTCATATGCTCATCATCCGCGAAGGAGAGTCTTGCAGAGCCGATCTGTTTGGAGAGGACTTTCGTCTTGAATTTCTTATGTCCTGGCATCAGGAGAAGATAAAATTTCGTCTTCTGGGCGTTGCAGAGAAAGAGATTCTTGCAGATATGGATCCCCAGGACCTCGTCCGCACCGGTGCAGGCATCGATGGTGAATGCGGCATCATGGTCAAAGCGCATGTAAGGGATATTTAAGGAGTCCAGGAGATCGTAGGTGCGGATCTCGGTCTCGATTCGTCCGGTGACGTCCTTCGGGCGTCCGGATTCGGCAACAGGGGTATTGTTTTCGTTATTCATGGTTTCATCATCCTTCAACAGCGGCTGGTATATTCTGCCGCTGCGTCCTTTCTTGAAAAATGTACGGGACCGGAATACTTTAGGATCGCTTTGAATCGACCTGAAAAAGTTTCAGTGGAATATTCCGGGAAAAAACGATATACTTTATGTG
>CAVFLH010000278.1:0-2158 GCA_963622995.1 uncultured Eubacteriales bacterium
ATTGTGTACATTGAGCCGTGAAAGCGGCTCTTTTATTTCCGTCACTAACTATATACAGCCAGTTTAAAAAAACAAGGGAGAGATGCCTCTCCCCCTCAAATCACATTCTCTGGTTTCAAATTTCGCCCGTTGATCTCGGCACCTTCCTTCGCTATACAGACCGGAACCTCATCAAGGAGTACTCTCCGCAGGGCTTTGTATAGCTTATCATCTACCACCTGCTCATCGCTGACCTTATGGGACTCATAGGACTCAAGGAACTCATGGAACTCCGCTCTCCTTTCTTCAATTCTATCCTTCTCCTCGGGTAGCAGTTCCTGCTCGGGTCGCAGCTCAATCAACATGTCTTTCTCATCTTCGGGTACAACCCAGCGGCCTTCACTATCGGTCACTTCCAGCTTATCCTTCCAGTAGCACATGGCATTAAGTCGATCCGCCCACTCTGCCTCATGCTCTGGATCATTCTGGAATGGCGCACCGGTCGCATCTGCCGGGTGATAGTTTCTGTGATAGTAGATGCTGCTGTCGTGGTATTCTTCTAATATTGTTATTCTTATCTTCCATGGAGCCAGGTTTTCGTTGTCGCGGCTTCCACCGTCACCGCTGTCCTGATTTAAGCTTCCCTGATCATGTTCCAAAGTCTGCTCGTGGACTTGTTCTGAACCATAGACATAAACCAACGAACTAAAACACGGTATAACCGACACGCCACCCGTACACAGCGAGTACAACTGTGCCGCTCTCTTCGCAGTTTCACGCCACCTCTTCACGAGGAGTGTGTCCTCATCCCAAACGCCGGACTTCATCCTCTGGTCCAGGGTTTTATAAATCTCGCTGGCCGCATCCATTTCCTTTCTGGCTTTTTCAAGTGTAAACAAATTGTCGAGAAGGTCCTCCTCCGCAAATTCCTTCAATGACTCCCAAAAACAGTCTTCCGGTCTTAACGCAATGATCCGATCCAGTTTGATGCTCTCTAAGATATTGTTATAAGGGAACTGCCCCTTTTCCCAGTCTTTATCAATCTCACAGTATTCTGTAGCTCCCTTTTCCTTCAGAAACGCTTCCTCATCCTCAGCGTCAAAGACTCCTTCCAGTTCATGAAAGTCGGGACCTTTCAGCCATTGCCAAATACGATACTGGTTATCGGTATAGGTGTAACCCGTGCCGCCGCCCATATCCCAGCGCCCTGTGTATTTCTCCTTCAGCCATGTCCTGATACTCTTCTTCCCGTCATAGTCATCATCCCAGTGGATTTCCTCATCGTTTCCAAACGGGAAGCGGAAGATGAGGCCACAAAGACGGCAATACTCACGAAGAGAATCTTCCGTAATTTCAGAGAACTCTTCCTCCGACATCTGAAAGAGATGCGGCTGCGAGTTATCAAAACCGAATGCATTCTGAATGACATAATGGAGATAATGAAGCGGAATATAGGACGGAACGATGATGTCACGGTACCAGCCCTTTTTAACTCCGTACTTATTTTCTAACTCCACGAGCTGTTCTGTTGACATACTGTCTGTCTCCACCTCCAGCCTGAGTTTCATGGCTTTTAGGAAGTGGTGGCGACCCGACTCATGAGCCGGTTCCACGTGCCTGTAATCGAGGAAGAACTGGTCATCCACATGGGGGATGCCATTCGGATTGTAGCGGAACTTAGAGAAGGGTAATCCTTCTTCCCCGGACATCTTCTTCTCCATCTCAATCCAACTCGTATCATCAAGAGGCAGGTCGAAGGGGTCGCTTTGTGAAGTCGCAATCAGCGCCGCCACTTCTTTCCGGTTGCCGTCCACAGTCCCGGCACGGGATCGGTTCCTCTCTCTGTACTTTGCCGTGCGAGTTGCAGATTCCCCTCTGTTCTCCGGGTCGTATGGTCCCATCTTATATGGTGTGTACATCTGCACGGTATTTATGGAGACATGGAGATGGTCGGCAATCTGCTGGTCAGTCCAATTTGAGTACTCCTCCCGTATTTTCTCTATCTCCTCTGCTGTGTCATTTGTCCACGCGCCGGCGGTCAATAGGGCTTTGCGAACCTTGACCGTGGAGATTTTAAGTTCCGCTGCGGTCTTTTTGAATGACTGCGTTTCGTTGTAGGACTCCACAACCTTCTCTATCAGTTCCTGTGTGGGATTAGTGTTCATCTCCCCGCCTCCTC
>CAVFLH010000279.1:0-2102 GCA_963622995.1 uncultured Eubacteriales bacterium
GTATCCATATTGGTACTTTTTACCATAACAGATTAGATTGTCACATCTTTCCTTGATGCGACACATCTCTGAATCACCGAAATAACATGTTCCATAGAATCATCACAGTCATTTTTAAGCCACTCTGCGATTACCGCCATCATCTCATGAATAAAGAATGTCATAATATACGGCCGGTCCCTCTCCACAACCCTATAGCGATCCAGAATCGGAACAAATACATGCTGGAACATCCGGTCGTAACTCTTTTCCATCCCCAGCACCGCCGCATTCCCCATCGCCGTCTTAAACAGGCGCTTATGCTCTTTTATGTAGCCGAGGTACGGTGTAAGATACTCCGGTGTCACAAGGTATAACGAAAGCGCCCCATAAACAGAACAACACGCCCCGGCGTTTGTGTCGATTTATAACATTTAAACCGTGATCTCAATCTGATTTTCCTCAATCGCGACAACACAACTCTCATAATACCCGTCCCCAGTCGTCCTCGGCCCACTGATGACTTCATAACCGTCCGCCTTTAACTCGGCAGTCAGGGAATCCACCCGCTCCTTACTCCCCACGCTGAACGCAATATGCGCAAATCCTGTCCGGGCAGGCGCCTTCTCCTGGTCTTCCATTCCCGGCTTTGTCATAATTTCCAGACGCGCGCCGTCATCGAAGGTAAGAAAATAAGACCGGAAATCTGTCCGCGGGTTATGATATCCATCGTTTGCCTCCGCGCCAAAATATTTTATAAAGAACTTTTTAGCATTTTCCAGATCATTCACATACATCGCAATATGATCAATTTTCATAGCTGTTCTCCTCTCCATATTTTCTCAGTAATTGTCCAGTACCCTCACAGTTGCATGCAAAAATCCATTTCAAATCGGCTCTGTCTCTCACCCTTTCTCCAGTGCTTCCCCCATAAACTGGATCAAAATCTCCTGAATCGCTTCCGTCCAGAACTCACTTCCGCCGTGGTCCGCGCCTTCCAGAAAATACAATTTCACATCTTTCCCGCACTGTTTCAACCGGTTATACACCGCGGCGCTGACTTTCGGATTGATCGTCCGATCCTTCGTCCCGTGGAACATGATGACCGGCGGCAGGACCGTATTCTCGTCCACATTGCACTCCACCGACATCTTCCGGCATAACTCCGGATGTTCTCTGAGATTTACTCCTCCCATCACTTTTCCTTCCGGACTCTCCGGAAGATGGTGGTTAATGGTGCTCGGCATTCCGTCCGCAAACATCATGCTGTTGGCGCCGTAAAACGAAATAATTCCCTTCACATCCACGTTCACGCCTGGATAAAGATTCGTGTCCTCCTCGTCATCCCGGATGATCTGTGAAAACATCGCCGCATGTCCGCCCGATGAATCTCCGCCTACAAACATCTTCTCCACGTCCACCATATACTCGTCCGCATGGACCTTCATAAACCGGATCGCATTCCGCGTATCAAGCGCCACCGCCGGAAACGGGGCGATTCCCGAATGGCGATACTCCACGACCGCAATAATGTATCCTTTCTCCGCAAGTCTCGCAAGCAGTCCCAGCTTCGCGTTGATATTCTGCTTCATCCATGCCGATCCCTGAACATACACGATACACGGATACTTATATCCCTTATCCTTCGTATTTCTGGTCTGCGGGGTAATAATCTGCAGATGCAGCGTCACCCCATCGAGCTTCGCATACTCCACATTCGAAAAAATGTATGTCCCCGGCTCATTCCCGCTGGTCGGGATCCGGACTGCACCATCCACAAAGTCATCAAACGCAGGGTACTCCTCATATGTCCACTCTTTAATCTCCATTCTCTTCTCCTCCAACCTTCGCGACTGCCCTCAGTCTCCGGTAATCCGCAGTCCATTCCGTCCCGTTCCAGAGCTTTTCCCGGGTCAGCTCTTCAACAGCCTGTCAAACTGTTCCGGTGTGGGGAAATTAAACTTTGGTCTATAATCATATCCCTGTCTTCTGCTGGTCTCCATAAACGTACGTTCGATCGTTCTGATATTGCCGTCCGCCCCAAATTCACACACCAACAGGCCCTGTGGTTTTAAAACTTTATGTATATTTTTTAACAATGTATCATGGTCGCTGATCCAGTG
>CAVFLH010000280.1:0-2085 GCA_963622995.1 uncultured Eubacteriales bacterium
TAATAATTATGCTGTTATAACATGAATGTTATAATAATAAGAAAATGCTATAAATGAACATAAAATTAACACAAAATTAACACCATGGTTAAGATGTGACAGGAAAGAGGGGAGAGCAATATGGAGATCCAGCAGTTTCGGTATTTTTTGACGGCAGCGAGGTATGAAAATCTGACGAAGGCGGCGGATGAGCTGCATATCGCCCAGCCCGCCCTGTCCCAGTCCATCAAGCGTCTGGAGACGGAGCTGGGCGTGAGCCTGTTTGACCGGAAAAATCACAGGATCGCGCTGAATGAACAGGGGAAACTCTTAAAAAAGCGTCTGATCCCTCTCATGGAATCCATCGATAACTTAAAGGATGAGCTTTGGGAGTCTGTTTATTCATCGGACCGCACGATCTACTTAAATTTCCTGTCCGCGTCGAACCTGATCACGAACAGTATTATTTCCTACCGGGCGTTGAAACCGGATGTCCAGTTTCAGGTATCCCAGCTTGAGATGACGGAAAACTGTGACGTTCATATAGAATCCCGGCCCGCAATGTCGGTGACTCCGCCGCATGCACAGGAACTGCCTGAGGGCATCGTGCGGAGAGAGTACCTGAGGGAAGAGATTTTTCTGGCGGTACCGCCGGATTCAAAATTTGCGAACCATAAGACGATCGATTTAAGAGAAGTGAAGGAAGAAAAATTCATCCGGCTCGGAAACGGATGGCAGCTGCGCCTGATCTGTGATGATTTCTGCCGGAGAGCCGGGATCCGCCCCCAGGCGGTATTTGAGAGCAACAGCCCGGAGTCGGTGAGAAACCTGATCGCTGCGGGGCTTGGAATCGGCTTCTGGCCGGAGAAGTCCTGGGGAGGTCCGCCGGGACACGGTGTTGTCCTGGTTCCGATCCGGTACCCGATCTGCAGGAGAGACCTGGTAGTCACCGTGTTTGAGCAGGCGAGAAATAAGCCGGTGGTGGATGAGTTTGTGAATTACTTCTGTAAGTATTTTGAGAAGGAGCCGTCGGGGATGGGAGATGTGACGGTGTAAGAATGTCATATAGATGAAAAAAAGAGCTCTGAAGTCAGCAATATGGCGGGATCCATCAGAATCCCGCCATAAATATTGACTTTAGAGCTTTTTATTATTCTGCTGTCAGGAATTCCTTCGCGACATAAGCTTCCTGGCCGTTGTACTTGATGACGGCCCAGGTATCGTCGTGGTCGCGGAGATATTCGACGGATGCGCCCGGGTCGAGTTTTCCGATGCGTTCAGCGTCGGTGGACGGCTCTTTGCGGACGTTTAAGGTCGTTGTCGTCTTGTAGGAAGTGCCGGAAGTTGTGTTTTCCGGTTCGGTCTCGGCTGTGGTCATCGGGGCAGCTTCCGTTGTGATCGCCGGTGCAGAGGTCTCCTCGGTAGCCGGTTTCTTCGGCGTGAGGACACGGATCAGGACGAGAAGGATGATCACGAGGACGATCGGGATTACAAATTTTAAGAGGTCTGTGGGCTGGATGCCGCTTCCGGAGCGACCGGAACCTGAAGAGCGGCTTCTTGACTGCTGAGAGCGGGCGCCGGACGGGCGTCTGCCGCGGGCGGTTTTTCCGTTATCCGCGAAGGAGTAGATCTCCTGGGACAGTACGTGGTAGGCCTGGTTTGCGTTGTAGGCACCGTTATCGCCATTCTTTGCGGCTTTTGTGCCGATCTCGTAGATCTGTAAGTAGTGTTCCGCGGTGGACTTTGCGATCCAGCCGGTGTTGTAGAGCTCACGAACCATGGAGTCCATGGAACCTTCCATGATTCCAGCCTGGTCACACTGGAGTTTTACCATGTATTCTACGGTCTGTTTTGCCTTGATCATGGACTGGTTGTATTTTTTCTGTCCCATGAGGCGCTCGGTCTCCTGGACATTCAGGCGAATCTTATCCCATCCGCTGGGGATGTCGGTTCTTGCCATATAAATCCCTCCGTTTTATGTATTTTAACGGCCTGTGAAAATGCCAGATCTCACGGGACCGCTTTTCTTTGTGTAATGCTGTGCATCTGCGGAAACCGCCGCAGACGCGAAAAGAGCGATTTTGTCAGCCATTATCTTTATTATAC
>CAVFLH010000281.1:0-2011 GCA_963622995.1 uncultured Eubacteriales bacterium
CCAGTAAACTTGTGAAAATTTTCTTTTTTGTCATTCTGTTTCCAATTATACTTTCGCAAAATGGGACTTACTAAGAAGCCCCATTTGATGCCTGTGTTCAATTTTATTTGATTTTATAGTAATCGATCTATTAGTGTAAATTATAAATAAACTTCACAAAGTTCGGATCATCATGGTTTACGATCTCGCTGTGTCCAAGATCCTTCGCCGCGATGGTCTTCATCTCATCCTCTGTGAGTTTGAAATCCCAGATGTCGAGGTTCTGTTCCATTCTCTCTACATGGACGGACTTCGGGATGATGGAGACGCCGCGCTCTGCATTCCATCTGAGGGCTACCTGAGCTGCTGTCTTTCCGTACTTTTTGCCGATGGCGGTGAACTCCGGATCTGTGAAGATGCCGTGTTTTCCTTCCGCTAACGGACCCCATGCCTGCGGAACGACACCGTAGGACTTCATGTTCTCAATGGCAGCCTGCTGTACAAAGAACGGGTGAAGTTCTACCTGGTTGACAGCCGGGATGACATCCACGGTCTCGCAGAGGTTTGCGAGGATCGCCGGATAGAAGTTTGCTACGCCGATGGCCTTTGTGAGTCCCTCTTTGTAAGCTTTTGTGATTCCGCGGTATGCAGCAAAATAATCGCCCATGGGCTGATGTAAGAGGATCAGGTCCGCGTAGTCCATCTTCAGTCTCTTGAGGGAAGCTTTGACTGCCTCATAGGCGGTCTCCTCCGTCTTCATGTCGCTGACCCATACCTTCGTTGTGATAAATAACTCTTCTCTTGTGGTGATTCCATCGGCGATGGCTCTTGCAACGGCCTTTCCGACTGCTTCTTCATTTCCGTAAGCGGTCGCTGTGTCGATCAGGCGGTACCCTGTCTTGATCGCATCGTATACGACTCTCTCACACTCCGCGGTATCCGGGATCTGGAATACGCCAAATCCTTCCAACGGCATTTTTGCTCCTGTGTTTAATGTAATGAATTCCATAGTGATTTCCTCCTTGATTTAATGATTTCTCTGCTGCCCCTTGTTTTTGTTCTCTGCACAGAACCGTGCAGATTGGGCGAACAGATCACTTTTTTAACTGGTTGTTCGCATCGACGATCTCACAGATACTGATATGTTCATTCCGGTATCTCGCCTTCGGGTTCGGCTCCGGCATGTTCATCTGGATCGCCATCATCGGACAGGCGTGGATGCATGCCATGCAGGTGATGCAGCCCTCCGGATGCCAGGTGCTCTTTTGTCCGTCTACGATAAAGCAGTTTTTCGGACATACTTTCGTGCAGATCTCGCATCCGATACATTTTTCCGTGATCCGGTACAGATTTGAATACGCATGCTCCAGATTCTTTGCCATTTTTGTCAGATATACCTGATGATCTGCCCGGTCGGTATCTGTCACTGGCGCAATGAACTTCTTCTCGCTTTCGATGTCTTCCAGGATCATTTTTAAATGTTCATCGATCTTTTTATCGATCATTCGTTCTTTGTCCATGTCAAATCCCGGAAGAAAATTGTCCACCATCAATAGGACATTAATGTAAGAAGGCTGGATCCCGATCTGAGTTAACATCTGCTCTGCCAGCTCTGCAGCGCCTCCATGCCTTTTTCCGTATGTCAGGATCATGTAGAAATACGGTGTCTGAAACACCGATCTCTCCAGAAATTCTCTCACCAGCGCAGGAACCTCGTGGCCGAACACCGGACTGACGATGCCGATCTTCTCCGCCTCGTACACACTTTCCCGGTCATGGACCGCCTGTGCGATGCTTATTGGCGCTTTCTCCAGCTGCTTTGCCGCATACAGGCTGTTTCCTGTCGCAGTGAAATAAAATACCATGATGTTCTCACCCTCTGTCTCGTCCGATTAAAAAGAGTTTATGTTTATACCTATAAATGAGCAAATACCAAAAAGTGCACAAAATCTGTAGCTGATTGTGCGTATCACACAAACATTGAGCTGATTTAATTCCTTTGCTGTCCGCACATCACGAATTTAATTATGCA